>JBJFGP010000035.1:0-5496 GCA_051892815.1 Kiritimatiellia bacterium
GGACGCCATCCCCACCGCGAAAAGCCGCACATACGAGATAATGTCGCCCATGCAGCCAATCACATTCAAAGGCAGCATCCCGAAGTCAACCGCGTGTTCCTTGAACTCCCCTCGTACGCACATGAACAGCGCAATCAGCACCACCGACGCCCCCATCAGATACCCGTTCCACGACGGCACTTCAAAGCCCGAAATCACCACCGAGCAAATCAGGTTGTACATCCCCAAGAGCACACCGACCCACCCCACTTGAGCCAACGCCTTGGTCGAGGGGTAGAGTTGGACCGCGTTCCAGAGGCGCGCCAGAATCAGGTGGCCTGCGCCCAAGGTAAAGCAAAGTTGCATAATATGGTCTTGCACCGAAAGCCACTTCGCCACGGGGTGGTTCATCCATACCGGCAGGGCGCCGGACGGGATACCGAAGTAGACTCCGCTGAGCACGCCCCAGGCGATTGTCGCCAAGGAGAAGACGCCCATCAGGGCAAAGGGCGCGAGGGGCGCGTGGTGCCATTTGAGCCTTGCCCATACGGTGGCGGCGAGCAGGATGGCGCCATAGCCCGCGTCGCCGACGAGCATGGCGAAGAAGACGGTGAAGAAGATGTAGAAGGGGACGCTCACGTCCGTCTCGCGGTATCCCGGGGTGATACCGAGGGTCTCGAAGAGAAGGGTGATGGGGCGGAAGAGTTTGGGCGGTCTGAGGAGGGTTGGGGGCTCTTCTTCGGGCAAGGGGTCGCGCAGGGAGAGGGCCCAGGATTGGTCTTTTGCGCTCTGGCGGATGGGGTCGATCTGGTCGGCGGGAATCCATCCGGCAATCCAGGCGAGGGATTCGCGGGCCTCTTGGAGGTTGGCGGCGGCGAGTTCGAAGTCGACCGTCTCTCGGGCGATTTCGAGGGCGCGTTCGAGGGCGGGGGCCTGGTTGGCGGCGTCCTTCAGGTGGGTGAGGATTTCGTCCTGGCGGCGCTCGATTTGGGCGCGGTCGGATTGGAGTTGGGCGAGGCCTTTCTCGGGCAAGGGGATTTCGCGGCAGTTGGCTGCGGCGAGGT
This sequence comes from Kiritimatiellia bacterium, assembly GCA_051892815.1. Classification (GTDB taxonomy): domain Bacteria; phylum Verrucomicrobiota; class Kiritimatiellia; order RFP12; family DVOR01; genus JAXFQS01. Next base: position 1,044 of record JBJFGP010000035.1, read on the forward strand.
CGCAAGGTCCGATTGCCACGCCGCAGGGCTTGCCTTCGGGGGTCTGGCCCAACTGGCGCACGAGGCTCGCGGCGGGGAGTTGGCCGGCTTCGGAGACGAAGAGTCGGACGGGAAGGCCGGATGCGCCCAAACGCCTGGCGGTCTCGGGTTCGAACGCGCCGAAGGGGGCGTAGAGGGCGATGGCTTTGGCGAGGCGGGCGGACTCGGCGGAGAGCAGGGCGTGGCCGTCGCCCATAGCAAGGATTGCCTCTGCGAGGTTGGCAGGATCGCCTTTCAGAGATAGGCACCAGTCGTCCCCGATCCAATGTTCCAGTTGCCCCTGAAGTTTGGCATCTTGCCCGGCGGCGGGAAGCGGCTCGCCTTTGGCGGCGGCGGCGAGGATTCGAAGGGCTCGCTCGAAGCGCGCGCACTGCCCGGAGACCTGGCGCAGGCCGGGGGAGTCTTTGACCGAAACTTCGATATGGAGCGCGCCCAGGCGCCCGAGGGCTTCGAGGGCCGGACGGCGGGCGTTGGCCAGGCAGACCAGCAGGAGATGTTTCATCGGGACGATCATTCGGCAGCCTCCTGTGCCGGCGCGGGGGGCTTCCCGCGGCCTTTGGCGATTTTGCCGCGCGCGACCGCCGCGGTCTGTTCGTCGCCGATGAAGATGCGGATGACGCGGATGTTTTCGCGGCACTCGGGAATCTTCACCTTTTCGAAGAGGTTGACCCGTTGGGAGGTCGTCTGCAACTCATCTCGGATGAGTTCCCTCTGACGCTCCAGCACGGCGCGTTCGGCGCGGAAGGCAATCAGGTCCGCGATGCCCGAGGCGGCTTCATCGAACCACGGCGGCGTGGCGAAAAGGTCGATGGGCGAGCGTTCCGTCTCGATGCCCTCGAAGACCGGAATCGTCACGCCGGCAATATTCCCCGTCGCCGTCCGAACGGCCGTCACCCGCACCAGAGAAGCCAAATCTTCCGGACGCTCCGCCAGCAATCCCGCCCAGCGCGAGAAGCCATCCAGCGCCTCCCGCTCGCGCGCCGCCACCCGCTCCAGCCGCGCCGTGATGTCGGCGATTTCCGCCTGCAGCTGCTGCTTCTTGAGTTGAAGCATCGGCAGGAAGCGTTCAAACCGCTTGAGCGCGTCGCTCTGCGCCTTGAGTTCGGTCTTGGTGTGCTTGATTTTCCCCATGGAGATGCCCTCGGACGGCTAGTTCCCCTTCTTGGGCCAGAACTTCTCCACCAGCTTCGACTGGATGCCCGTCTCGACCGGCTCGAAGCACTCGGCAAGGATTTCCCAGCCCAGGTCGAGCGCCTGCTCCAAGGGGATGTTGACCGAGAGATCCATCATGCGGCCTTCAAAGAGGCGGCCGTACTTGAGCAGTTTCGCGTCCCAGTCCGACATGCGGAAACCCATCGCCAACTTCTCCGAAGTCTCCTTGTAGGAGGCGTAGAGTTTGATCATCGCGTCCATAATGGTGCGGTGATCCTCGCGCGTGTCCTTGTTGACCTGTTGCTTGAGGCGGCTGAGCGAACCGAAAGGCTCGATACGCCCGTTGCGCAAGTAGAACTGCCCCTCGGTGATGTAGCCCGTATTGTCCGGAACCGGGTGCGTCACATCGTCGCCAGGCATCGTCGTCACCGCCAAAATGGTAATCGAGCCCGCCCCGTCAAAGTCCACCGCCTTCTCATAGCGAGACGCCAACTGCGAATAGAGATCGCCGGGATAGCCACGGTTCGAAGGAATCTGCTCCATCGTAATCGCAATCTCCTTCATCGCGTCGGCAAAAGAAGTCATGTCCGTCAGCAAAACCAGCACCTTCTTGCCCGACAAGGCAAACTGCTCCGCCACCGCAAGAGCCGCATCCGGCACCAGCAGACATTCCACCACCGGATCCGCCGCCGTGTGCACAAACATCACCGTCCGCGACAAAGCCCCCGACTCGTCGAGCGTGTCCCGGAAAGTCAGATAGTCGTCATGCTTGAGCCCCATTCCGCCCAGCACAATCACATCCACCTCCGCCTGCAGCGCAATGCGCGCCAGCAAAGCATTGTACGGCTCTCCCGCGCGGGCGAAGACCGGCAGCTTCTGCGACTCGACCAGCGTGTTGAAGACATCGATCATCGGGATTCCCGTGCGCACCATATTGCGCGGCATGATGCGCTTGGCAGGGTTCACGGACGGACCGCCAATGTCAATCAAATGCTCCGTCAGCGCCGGTCCATTGTCCCGAGGACGCCCCGCGCCGGTGAAGACCCGCCCCAACAGCGCATCCCCCGAAGGCACCCGCATCGGCTCGCCCAGAAACCGCACCTGCGCGTCCGTTGCCACCCCGCGCGAACCCGCGAAAACCTGCAACGTCACCCGCCCGCCGTCGAGCTTGATGACCTGCGCCAGCGAGGAACCGTTGCGAGAGACGACCTCCGCCAATTCACGGTTCTTGACCCCTTCGGCGCGCAGCGTCAGGACGCTTCCGGCAATGTCGTCTATCCGATGGTAAACTTTCTGCATGGTCTCTTCTCCGGTCTGTGCGGAATGGTTTTCAGTCTTCCAGGCAGGCGGCGACAGCCTCTCTGCGGGTCTGGTACTCGGGTGCGTCCTGGGCGGTCTGGTGCCAGTCGATGAAAGCCTGCTGAAGCTTGAGGAAGGCGCGGCGGGCTACCGCCTTGTCGGGGAACTCGAAGCGGTGCGCGACAACCCGTTCAAGCAGGTCGAAGATTTCACGCTGGCGTTCGACCGGGGTCGCGGCGTCGACATCATTGAAGGCGTTCTGCTGGAGGTAGACGGCGTCGATGAGTTCCGCCTTGAGGTAGTTGACGAAGTCCTCCATCGCCGTGCCCTCTTCGCCGACCACCTTCATCATCTGGGCAACATCGCTGCCCTTGTGCAGGAGTTCGCGGAGGGCTTCGACGCGCTTCTGCTCAATGACGCTCGGGTACTTGCTCCAGGAGTCGAGCGGGTCGATTGCGGGGAAACGGCGGGCATCGGAACGGGCGCGGGAAAGACCGTGGAAGGCGCCCACGACCTTCAGCGTCGCCTGCGTGACAGGCTCGTCGAAGTTGCCGCCCGCAGGGGAGACGGTGCCGCCAATGGTCAGCGAGCCAGTGGATCCATCTTTGAGGCGCACGAGTCCCGCCCTTTCGTAGAACCCGGCGATAACGGATTCGAGGTAGGCCGGGAAAGCTTCGTCGCCGGGAATCTCCTCCAAACGGCCGGACATCTCGCGAAGAGCCTGCGCCCAGCGGGAGGTGGAATCGGCCAGCAGAAGGGTGTTCAACCCCATCATGCGATAGTAGGCTGCGAGGGTGGCGGCGGTGTAGACGGATGCCTCGCGGGCGGCCACGGGCATGGAGGAGGTGTTGCAGATGATGATGGTCCGTGCCATCAGGGACTTGCCCGTGCGGGGGTCGACCAGTTCGGGGAATTCGCGCAAGGTCTCGACGACTTCGCCCGCGCGTTCGCCGCAGGCCGCAAGCACCACGACATCGACATCGGCGTAGCGGGAAGTCATCTGCTGAAGCACGGTCTTGCCGGCGCCGAAGGGCCCCGGGATGCAGTAGGTTCCGCCGACGGCAACGGGGAAGAAGGTGTCGATGGTGCGCTGGCGGGTGACGAGCGTGCGGGTTGGCTTGAGGCGCTCGGCAAAGCAGTTGATGGGAAGTTTGACGGGCCAGCGCTGAACCATTGTCACGAGGTGGTCTGCCCCCTTGGCGTCGGTGAGCACGGCGATTGTCTCATCGAGGCCATAATCGCCAGGCGCGGCAATGCTTTTAACGGTGTAGACGCCCGGGAAGGCGAACGGCACCATAATGCGGTGCTTGAAGACGCCTTCGGGGACAGTGCCGAGGGTTTCGGCGGCGGTGAGGCGGTCGCCGGGCTTGGCGACCGGGGTGAAATTCCACTTGCGATCGCGGGGCAAAGCCTGCAGGTAGGTGCCGCGCTGGAGGAAGAATCCGCACTGTTCGGCGAGTTTTGGGAGCGGGTTCTGGAGGCCGTCGTAGACCTGCCCGAGCAGGCCGGGGCCCAACTCGGCGGCGAGGAGGTTTCCGGAGAACTCGACGGTGTCGCCGATGGCCAGGTCGCGGGTGTCTTCGAAGACCTGGAGGTCGGCGACGCCTTGGCGGATGCGGACGATTTCGGCCATCAGGCGCAACTCTTTGTCCTGGGACTGGAGCCTGGCGTATCCAACCTCGTTCTGGGCGACGGGGCCGTCAAAGGCCACGGCGATCATATTTCCATTGACTCCGGTAATCTTGCCAGTTGTCATAAGGGGCATCCTTTGGGTTAAAGAGGGAGAGACACGTCGGCCAACTGCAGGAGTCGCTGCCTTCCGGCGTCGGGATTGCGTGCGGCACGGCGCAGGAGAATGCCGAGGCGCACGGCATAGGAGAAAAGGCGGTCCGGGTCGAGCGGGTCGACGCCGGCGAGTTCGTCCGCCGCCTTGAAGCGGAGGGCGTCGAGGGCCTCCTCCCGC
>JBJFGP010000036.1:0-5486 GCA_051892815.1 Kiritimatiellia bacterium
CTGAAGGGGGGATCTCATATGACTGTTGTGGGGAATGCGGCAGTTGGTGAGGGGGTGGTTGTGGAGATGGAAGGGGGGGCGGTGTCGGCAACTTCCAGTGTCTATCTGAGGCAGGGCGGGCGGTGGCTGGGGGGTACGGTTGAGACGACGGGTGAGTTGCAGTATGGCGGCGAGGTGGCTGTGGAGGGGACGGAGTTCACGTGTTCGCTGCTGGCTTGCCAGGTCGCGGGCGGGGGGCCTTTGAACTTGCGAAGCGGTCTGATTCAAACGAGTTCGTCGTCGTGGAACGGGTTTTACTCGAATGGCTCTTATGTCAACTTTGTGCCGGGCGGGTCGGGTGCGTTCGCGTTTGTTTTCAGCGGGTCTGCGCCGGATGTCTATGCGACTTATTTTGCGGGTTCGGCGCCGATGATGCGCTACGGTGGGAAGGCGGTCTCGAAGGAGGAGTTCGGCTCTCTTTTCGAGGTGACGGCTGACGAGGAGGCGGGGGTGTGCACGGTGGCGTTGCGTCAGGTTGCGGGGCTGGCGGTGTTCGACGAGTCGGGCACTTCGCTGAGGGTCGAGGGGGAATCGGCGGGGCGGATTTCGGCGCTTCTTTCGGACGCGGGGAGCCCGGCGGCGGAGCTGTTTTTCTGCTACGGGAAGTCGGACGGGGGGAAAGATCTGGAGGCGTGGGAGCGGAAGGTGTCGCTGGGGACGGCGGTCGCGGGGGAGACGCTTTCGGGCGCATTCGAAGCGGAGGCGGGAACGGCGTACCGGTGGGCGTTGGCGGCACGCAATGATTCCGGCACGGTGTGGTCTTCGGCCTCGGGTGGAACCTTTATGACGGCGGCGGTCTCGATCGAGGCGCCGTCCGAACTGAAGGAAGGTTCGACGGCGGTGGTGACTTTCCGGCGCCCGGCGGGTAGCAACCTTTCGGAGTTGCCCCTTACTATCAACTGCACCCTTTCGGGCACAGCAACCGGGGGCGTTCATTACAACCTTTCGCCCGGCTCCGTGCTAACCTTTTCCGCCGGATCGAGCGAGGCCGTCCTGACCATCGAATCCATCCCCGACTGGGACTCGAACGACGAGCCAGTCATCGTCCTGGGCATCGCCCCCGCCTCGCCCTGCCTTCCCGGCACCCCGTCCGTCTCAATCCCCATCCGCAACAGCGCTATTCCCGCCGGCCCCACCAATGTCTGGATCGGCGCCCTCTCCGCCGACGCGACCGACCCCGCCAACTGGTCGCAACAACGCCTCCCCGATGAAGCGACCATCGTCCTCTTCTCACCCCAATTCGCCAAGAACCCCATCGAATGGAAAAGCGCCATGCCCGAGCGCATCGCCGGCTGGCTCCAGCCCCACCCCTTCACCGACAACACCCTCATCGCCACCTTCGAAACCACCCCCGAAAAACCCCTGAGCATCAGCGGCGACGCCATCCTCGACTACGGCTTCTGGACCTCCGCCGGCCCCGACAATCCCCCCCAATACGCCCTCAACATCGAAGTCGGCGGCAACCTCCGAATCGGCCCCGACGCCCAACTCTCAGTCGGCAACGACGAACTCAACATCCCCCGCGGATACGCCCGAGGATGGTTCGAAGGAGGCGACGGCTTCCTCCCCGGAAAAGGTGCCTCATACGCCGGCGAAGGAGCCGGTGGAAACGCCCAGACCTACGGCTCAATCCTCGACCCCCTCAGCCACGGATCCTCCGGAAAAGGCGACTCCAAAGCCTACGCCGGAGCCGGCACCATTCGCCTCATCGTCGCCCAAGACCTCACCCTCAACGGCCAAATCAACGCCATCGGATTCGGCTGGAGTTCCCTCACCCAGCAAGGCGCCTCCTCCGGCGGATCAATCAACCTCACCGCCGCCAGACTCCTAGGAAACGGCACCATCCGAGCCGACGGAGGCCGCGACTTCATGAACGGCTCCGGCTCCGGCGGACGCATCCGAATCAAACAGACCGAAGCCAACAACTTCGACCAATTCCTAGGCACCATCACCGCCAAAGGTGCCGACGGCGGACAAGGCCTCGAAGGCGACACCCCCTACGAAACAGTCGGCTCCGCCGCCGGCACCATTACCCTCCAAACCGCCGCCGACACGCCAAACTCCGCCCGCATTCTCGTCAGCAACGGCCCCTGGCGCACGGCCGACCTCGACCCCAGTGAACTCCCGGCAACACACCTCCCCGCCAAACTCAATCCGACCGAAAACTTGAAAGCAACCGACTGGGAACTCGCCAACCACGCCCGCGTCAGATTGACAGCCCCCACCGTGCGCCTACGCACCCTCGCCCTCCAGTCCGGCACGCGAATCCTCACCGAAAACGCCATCCTCCGCGTCAACTCCCTAACCCTCGACGGCGTCAAACAGCCCGCAGGAACCTACACCGCAGAAAGCCTCCCCGACTACCTTTCCGGCCCAGGAACCCTCCTCGTGGGCGGCAGCCCGACCATCCTGATGATTCAATAGAAAGGCCCCCGCGATGAAACACCTACCGCTCGCAATCGCACTCCTCTCCGCCACCCTCTCCTGCGCAGCCACCGTCCGGATCGAAGGCACCAACGGGGCCTGGAGATTGACACGAAACGGTCAACCCTATTTCATCCAGGGCGGCGGCGGGGGCGGTTCGATGGCCCTGCTCAAAGCCATAGGAGGCAACAGCAATCGCACCTGGGGCAGCGACAAGGCGAAGGAACAGCTCGACGAGGCGCATAGGCTGGGGATGACCCTGACGGTTGGCCACTGGTTCGGCCACGAGCAGCACGGTTTCGACTACACGGATGCCAAGGCGCTGGCCCGGCAGAAGGAGGATTTGCGGCGGGTCGTGTTGGCGCACAAGGATCATCCGGCTTTGCTGATGTGGGCCTTGGGGAATGAGATGGAGAATGGCTGTTCGCACCCGAGGGAGCTTTGGAATCATATCGAGGATTGCGCGCGGATGGTGAAGTCTCTGGACCCGAATCATCCGGTCATGACGGTGGTGGCGGAGGTGCCCGACGAGAAGGTAAGGTTGATTCACGAGCTCTGTCCGTCGGTCGATGTGGTGGGGATAAACAGTTATGGCGGGGCGGTGTCGCTGGCGCAGCGGTGGGCGAAGGCGGGGGGCAGGAAGCCGTATGTGGTGACGGAGTTCGGGCCTCCGGGTCAATGGGAGATCAAGGTCAATGGGATTGGCTGTCCGGAGGAGTTGACTTCGACGGAGAAGGGGGGGATTTATGCGCGTGTGTGGGAGAGTATCGTGGTGGAGAGGGGGAAGATGTGTTTGGGGGGATATGCGTTCACTTGGGGGTGGAAGGTGGAGGCGACGCCGACTTGGTATGGGTTGCTTTTGCCTGATGATACGCTGCTGGCGGGAGCGGAGGCGCTGGAGTCGGCGTGGGGGGTGAAGGGGTCGGACAGGTGCCCGCGGATTTCGCGGATTCGTGTCTCGACGGAGGCGCCGAAGGAGGGTGAGGTGGTGTCGGCTTGGGCGGAGGGTTCGGATCCGGACGGTGACCGTCTGCGGTGGCAGTGGGTGCTGTTGCAGGAGTCGGGGAATTATATGGTGATTGGGACGGGTGAGCCGATGCCGCGGGGTTTCCCGGAGGCTATTGTGGAGGGGCAGGGGTCGTCGCGGGTGCGGGTGAAACTGCCGGGCGGGGGGCGGTACCGGCTGTATGCGTATCTGTTCGACGGGAAGGGTCGCGGGGCGTACGCGAATGTGCCGCTCAAGGGGGTTGGGGAGCCGCCGAAGGTGTCGGCTCCGAAGGCTCCGCTGCCGTTTGCGCTGGAGGGGCATTGGGTGGCGTCGGGGTATATGGGGAATGTGGGGGCGGTGCAGATGTCGGGGGGGAAGTTCCACGGGCGCGAGGCGCTGAGGGTGGCGTATTCGGCGAAGGATAATTGGGCGGGGGTGCTCTGGCAGAGTCCGGCGAATGACTGGAACGGGGAGCATCCGGGCGGGTTCGATCTGACGGGGGCGACCTGTCTGGAGTTCTACGCGCGCGGCGAGAAGGGTGGGGAGCGGGTCTCCTTCAAGGTGGGGAACATCGAGAAGGGGAGGTGCCCGGACAGCGATCGGGCGGAACTCAAGGATGTGAAGCTGCGCACGGTGTGGACGCGCTACCGGGTGCCGCTCGACGGGCGCGATTTGTCGCAAATCAAGACCGGCTTCGGATGGGTGCTCGGCGGTCAGGGCGAACCCTTCGTCTTCTACCTCTCCGGCATGCGCTTCATCCGCGAGTAGCCGCTCGACGCGCCCCGGCGGGTAGCAAGGAATTGGCTTGGGGGATTGGCACCTCTGTGGTAGAATGGTGGCAACCTCTCTCCCCGAAAGGAACACACCCATGGATGCAACAGGTTGCCACCAATCGACCCCTTCCCTGCCCGCGGCGCTCCTCCTCGCGCTGGCGCTGATTCTCCCTGCCGCGCTCCACGCCGGGCGCGTCAATGTGCGCGACTTCGGAGCCAAGGGAGACGGCGAGACCGACGACGCCCCCGCCATCCAGCGCGCCCTCGACCAGGCCCTTCGGGACGCCCCCCTCGAAGTCGACATCCCCGCCGGCGCCTACCGCATCGGCCGCACCCTCCGCGTCCACTCCCGCACCACCATCCGCGCCGCCAAAGAGGCTCGCCTCTTCACCTGCGATCGCACCCCACACGCCCGCGGCGACTACCTTCTGACCAACGCCAACCACGACGGCGAACCCGACCGCGACATCGCCATCAGCGGCGGCATCTGGGACGGCAACGCCCGCAGAGGCACCAACTTCAAGCCCGACGACATCTTCCTCACCAACGGCTGGAGCGGTGTCACCCTCAACTTCCGCAACCTGCGCAACCTCACCCTCCAAGGAATGGAACTGGCCAACTCCGTCACCTACAACATCCGCCTGTGCCACCTCCGGAACTTCCGCATCCGCGACATCCGCTTTACCGCCCGCGAAACCGGCTGGAACCAGGACGGACTCCACTTCAACGGCTACTGCTTCGACGGCGCCGTAGACAACATCCGCGCCGACACCTTCGGGCAGACCAACGACGACCTGCTCGCCTTCAACGCCGACGACTCCATGCGACGCATCGAAAACTTCGGCATGGTCACCGGCCCCATCTCCAACATCGTCTGCCGCAACATCTCCGCAGACAACTGCCACAGCGCCGTGCGCCTCCTCTCCGTCGACTCCCCCATCACCGACATCACCATCAGCAACCTCGTCGCCGGCTGCCGCGTCTACGCCATCAACGCCGACGCCGCACGATACTGCCGCACCCCCCTCTTCAAAGACCCCGACAAACCCCAAGGAGTCGGACTCCTCCACAACATCCACCTCGTCGACTCCACCCTCTGGACAACCGCCAAACGCCACGAACCCCTCGTCGCACTCGAATCCAACACCCACAGCCTCACCTTCACCCGAATCCGCCGCGACACCGCCCGAGACATCGACCCCACCAGACCCTTCCTCCAGATGCGCAAAACCAAACCCGCCACCCTCACCCTCGGCACCCAG
>JBJFGP010000037.1:0-24636 GCA_051892815.1 Kiritimatiellia bacterium
CATTCCATTTTTTGCGCGTGGGGGCTCCGGCGGATGCGGCGGGCTGGGAGGCGCTCAAGGCCAAGTACGAGAAGGAGTGGGTGACGCTCCGCAAGGACGGGGTCGAGTTGACGGTGCAGCTCGGGAAGGGGGCAATCGAGGGTCCTCCGAAGGAGACGAATGCGCCCGCGGCAACCGTCCAGGCGCCCCAAGCGCCGGCTCCGGCGCGGCGGCCTCGTCGCCGTCCGGAGGCTTCGGCGGCGGCTCCGAAGGGGATTCAGGAGGCGATTGCTTCGGCGCGTGAGCGTGCCGAGGGGCTGCGTCAGGCGCGGGAGGCGGGGGAGTCGCCGCGCGACTATCTGGCGCGTTTGAGGAAGCGCACGACGGAGCAGGAGAATGCGCTCAAGGCGGCCGAGGCGGCGGTCAAGAAGCAGCAGGACGATCAGCAGGCGGCGGCCGAGAAGGCCAAGGCGGCGGCGGAGCGGCGGATAGACATTGAACTCATCAAGCAAGGGGGGCGGCCGCGCAAGAATATCGATTTGACGAAGGAGGAGGAGAAGGAGTTGATCGAGGCGGGGGTTTTGAGCGAGTAGGCGACTCTCGGGGGAATGGGTGGCGCGCCGGGATGGCGCCGAATTGCCGGGCCGTGCGGGAATCTGCCGCGCGGCCCGTTTTGTTTTCGCGGCGGCATGGGACGGGCAGGTTTGGGGTGCGGTCGCGAATCGGAGTGGGGTGGGATGGTAAAACCGTCCGCATGGCGGGGCTGTGAGGTCGGATGGAAAAGGTGGGCAGGAATGGGTTGGCGGGGTGGATTGGAATGGGCGGCGCGGGTTGGCAGGAGTGGGACCGGGAGGTAGGCAGTTTCGGGGGCGGGAGGTAGGTTTTTGTGTTGGGCGCGGGGGCTCGTTGTGGTATACTGGTGGCGTTGAACACTCGCTAGGAGAAAAGCATGGCAGAATACCAGATTGCGGTCTGCGGCGGCATCGTCCCGGACCCATTGCAGACCCTTGAGCCCGTGACCACCCCCGCCGGGCCCGGTTTGAAGAACGAGTTGATGCTCCCCTCCGTCCTCGACCCCTGGGCCGGGCACGCGCTCTACGAGGCGGCGCATTTGGCCAAGGCGCATCCTGGGAGCAAAGTCTACCTCGTCTCAGTCGCCCCGAAGGCCAAACTCCAGCAGTTGATGATGGCCATCGCCCAGAAGGTGCCCTTCGAACTCGTGGCCGTCGACGCCCCCGCGGGCGGCTTTGCAGACTCCGCCGCCGTGGCCGAGGCCCTCGCCGGCGCCATCGAATCAATCCCCGGCCTCGACAAGAACAAACTGCTCGTCTTCGGCGGTTGCGCCAGCGCCTCCAGAGACGCCGGAACCACCCTCCAGCGCCTCTGCGAACGCCTCGGAATCGGCGACTTCTTCATGGGCGTCGACGAGCTCAAAACCGCCCCCGACGGCTCCTTCGAACTCCTCGAACGCATTGAAGGCGGCGCCTACCTCAAAAGCCGCTGCGCCGGAGCCCCCGCAGTCGTCGGCTGGGCCACCGGCAACCTGCCCGAGCCCCCCAACAATCCCCAGGTCGGAATGGCCAACATGCGCCTGATTATGCCCGCCCTGATGAAAGCGCGCAAGGCGGAGATTACCACCGGCAGCATCGTCTATTCCCAGGTCGAAGTCCCATCCGCCAAGCGCGAAACCCGCATCGAAAAGAACCTCTCGGCCCAGGAGATTGCCGAGGAACTCGCCGCCTGGATCAAAGCATAGGCACAAGGAGATTGACACGATGAAGACACTTGCATTGCTCCATACCCAGCCTGACGGTACCCTTCCCAAGGCCGCGCTCGAAGCCATCACCGCCGCCCAATCCGCTTGCGGATCGAAGCCCGACATTGCCGTCTTCGGGCCCGGCGCGACGGCAGCGGCGGCCTCGGTTGCCGGGTTGGCACAGCGGGCTTTCTCGCTTGAGAACGAGGCGGTTTCGGCGCCGCGATATGGCTCGGATGTCGTGGCGGAATTAGCCCTGATCGAAGCTTCCGGCGCGGAACTTGTGGTAGCACCCGGGACGAGCCGGATGGCTAGGTCTCTGCCTGGCGCGGGGGCTCGAATGGGGGCGGCGGTTGATACGCATGTGGTGGGTTTGGAGGCTGACGGCGAGGGGGCTCCGAAGGCGAAAAGGTGGTTCTATCGTCAGCGCATTTTGGGCTCTTTCTCGCGTTCGAAGGGGCCGTGGGTGGTGTTGGTCGACGGTGGGGTGTTTGCCGCGGCTGAGGCAGTTGCGGGTGAGGCGACGGCGGTGGAGGGTGTGTTTGGGCCGTCGCGGACGGAGGTTGTGGGGGTGGTGCGTCCGGCGGCTGATGAGCAGACGATCAAGCCGGATGCGAAGCTGCTGTTCGTGGCGGGGGCGGGGTGGACGAAGAAGCAGAAGGATGGTCTGGCGCATGTGGAGGAGGCGGCGGGTTTGATTCGCGGTTTTCTCTCGAAGTCGGGGGCGTCGTTGGGGAGCAGCAAGTCGATTGTGGATCTCCAGAGCGAGGGTACGCAGGCGCTTGGGTTTATGACGCACATGAACCAGGTGGGGCAGACGGGGGCGTCGCCTCGGCACCCGAAGGGGCTGTCGACTTGTTGCCACGGGGAGGAGCCGCATGTGGTTGGCTGGCGGTTCATTGGCGAGCGCCGCGCGGTCAATACGGACCCGAACTGTGGTTGGGCGCAGGGGAAGGCGGATGTGCTCTATGTGGCAGACGCGTTCGAGGTGCTCTCTCGCCTCAATGAGTTGATCTAACGTACCTTGGCGCGGCAGGGGTAGGCACCTTGCCGCGCCGTTGGTGCGTACCGGCGGCCCCTATTGGTAGGAAGGAGTTGGCGATGAAGATGGGTATCTTTTGGTGTGCGGCGTTGGCGGCGGTTTTTTCGGTGCAGGCGAAGGACCTTTCGGTGCTGTCGGTCGGGAATTCGTTCTCGCGAAATGCGCATCGCTACCTGCGGGAAATCGTCGCCGCCAGCCCGGGGGATACGCTGACGCTGGAGAATTGCTACATCGGGGGCTGCTCGATGGAGCGCCACTTGCGCCACGCCAAGGCCGAGGAGAAGGTCTACGACGGCAAGACGCAAAGTCTGCGCGACAAGCTTTCCAAACGCCGCTGGGACATCGTGACCATCCAGCAGGCCAGCCACGAGAGTTTCCGCACCGAGAGCTACCGTTTCGCCGACGAACTCATCGCCTACATTCGCCGCTACGCGCCCGATGCCGAGATCGTCATCTTCCAGACCTGGGCCTACCGCAACGACCACGACCGCCTCCGCCAGCCCGGCTTCCCCACCTCCGACGAGTCCATGTACGAGCAGCTCGCCGCCGCCTACGGCCTGCTCCAGCGACGCCTTGGCGTGCGCCTCATCCCCGGCGGCGATGCCTTCCAGAACGCGAAACACTCGCCCCTCTGGGGAGCCGCGCCGACACCCCCAAAAACCTCACTCCACGCCCCCGACGGCTTCCACGCCAGCCCCGCCGGAGAATACCTCCTCGGCCTCGTCTGGTACGAAACCCTCTTCGCCAAGCCCGCCACCCAAATCCCCTGGCGCCCCGACACCGTCGACCCTCAAGAAGCCAAAGCCCTCCGCCAAATCGCACACGACACCGTCGCCGACCGCTATGCCCCCCTCGACCGACTTCCCGAACTCTTCATCGAAGCCGAGACATTCGACAACCCCGGCGGCTGGAGCATCGACCAGCAATTCATTCCCACCATCGGTTCCCCCATCCTCCTGGCACACGGCCTAGGCAAACCCGTCCCAGACGCCACCACCACCATCACCATCCCCAAAGACGCCACCTACCGCGTCTACGCCCGCACCCGCAACTGGGCCGCCCCCTGGTCCCAAGCCACCGCCCCAGGCCGCTTCCGCATCGCCATCGACCACATTCCCCTATCCGAAGAACTCGGCACCCAACGCACCGACTGGCACTGGCAATACGCCGGAACCATCCCCCTCAAACAAGGCAAAGCCACCCTCTCCCTCCAAGACCTCACCGGCTTCGATGGCCGCTGCGACGCCATCATCCTGACCACCTCCGAGCCCCCCACCAACCTCACCGGCCCCCTCGAACGCGTCCGCCGCGCCACCCGAGCCTTGGCACCCGCCGATGACGGAGAAATCAAAAGCGACCTCATCGTCGTAGGCGGCGGCATAGCCGGAATCTGCACCGCCATCAGCGCCGCTCGTCTCGGCCTTAGCGTCTCATTCCTGCACGACCGCCCCGTCCTTGGCGGCAACAACTCCTCCGAAGTCCGCGTATGGCTCGGCGGCCGCATCAACATCGGACGCTACCCCAAACTCGGCGATGTCGTGGCCGAAATCGGACCAGCCGGCGGCGGCAACGCCTCCCCAGCAAAGAACTTCGAAGATAGCCGCAAACTCGACGCCGTCTTGGCCGAGAAAAACATCAAACTTTACCTCGCCTGCGCCGCAACCGGCGTCACCCTCGCCCCCGACGGAGCCATCGAAACCGTCACCGGCCTGGATATCCGCAGCGGGAAAGAGAGGCATTTCCGCGCCCCGCTCGTGGTCGACTGCACCGGCGACGGAGCCGTAGGAGCCTTCGCCGGCGCCGCCTACTTCTACGGCCGCGAGGCGCAAGCCAAAACCGGCGAGGCGCGCGCACAACCCAAGCCCGATCGTCGCACAATGGGCGCCTCGGTCCAATGGAACACGCGCCAGGAACCTTCCCGCTTTCCGGTCCAGGAGTGGATGCTCGATTTCAATCCGACCAACTGTGTCCCGGTGACGATGGGCGAGTGGACTTGGGAGACGGGGATGGACAGGGATCAGGTGCTGGACTTTGAGGCGGTGAGGGACTATGGTTTGCTGGTAGTCTACTCGAACTGGGCTTGCCTTCAGAACAAGTTGCCGGCAGATGTGGCGGCGAAGTTTCGCGCCCGTACGCTCGATTGGGTGGCTTATGTGGCGGGCAAGCGCGAGAGCCGGCGGCTGGAGGGGGATGTCATCTTGGATGCCAATGCCATTCTTTCTTCGCGCGTGGAGGAGGACGGGACTTGCGAGACGACGTGGTCGCTGGATCTGCACGAACCTGACCCTAAGAATGCGGCGTTGTTTCCCGACGGGGCGTTCAAGTCGGTGGCGATTCACACGCAGATTCATTGGCATCCGGTGCCGTATCGGTGCCTTTACTCGCGGACTGTTCCGAACTTGTTCATGGCGGGGCGGAATATCAGCACGACGCATGTGGCGCTGGGCACGACGCGTCTGATGCGTACGGGCGGGATGATGGGTGAGGTGGTCGGGATGGCGGCGAAGGTCTGCACGGCGCACGGGATTCGTCCGCGGCAGCTGTTTCCGGACTATTTTGGCGAGTTGCGGGGGCTGATGGAGCAAGGTGTGGGGAAGGGGCTTGCTCAGCCGCCGCAGAAGTACAATGAGGGCGGGACGCTGGGGCCTGCGAAGCGGTAGGTGTGGAGGATTGTTTTCGGATGCGTGGTCTGATGGTTTGGCTGGCGGGTTTTCTGCCGCTGGTTTTGGCGGCGGAGGTGGTGTTTCTCTACCCTGATGGGTTGGAGTTGCCGGTCTCGCCGAAGGGGATTGCGTCGGACTATTCGCTGCTGACGGGGGAGTCTGTCCGGTTGTGTCCGTACGAGGGGCGGAGTTCGTTTGGACTGGCGTTTTCGTCTGGCGCGGAGGGGGTGCGCGGGGCGGTTGGGCGGGGCGGTTCGGATGCGGTCTGGGTGGTGTTCGACGGGCCTTCGACGGTGGAGGATTGTCCGGAACTTTTGTTTGCGGGGTATGGCCGTCTGAGGGAGTTGGCGAAGGGGCGGCTGGTGGCGATGGGGTTGAACCGTCCGGCGCGCTATTCGTGGAACGATTCGTACCGGGATTTGCTTCCGAATCTGACGCGGGTGGCGTTGGCGTCGGGGGTGGAGGTGTGCCCGGCGGGGTTTGCCTGGTGGCAGACGGTGAAGGACAGCCGGGAGTTGATCAAGGGCGAGCGGGAAGTCGTCTGGGCGCACGCGTTGGCGCTTGCCTTGACGCTGGGGCGTGCGCTTCCGGAGGTGCTGCCGGCGCCCGAGGGTTTCCGCCAAAAGGCGCCGTCCTACGCCCGGAGCGTGGCCAAGGCGCTCAAGCGTTCGAAGGAGATTGCCTGGAGCAAGGGGCGGCCGCATCAGACGGTGAGGCTTTCGTCGTTGGTGCGGACGAACTTTGTCGTCTACGCCTCGCCGGGGCGCTTCGAGCAGGCGCTGCTGCCGGCCGTGACGAACCGTCTGGCGCGGATGGGGCTGGGGTGTTCGGTGACGAACGAGGCGGGGGCGGCGACGCTTGCCTTCGGCCGCGTCGATTCGCCCGAACCGCTGCCGCCCGAGGCCATCTGCTTTGCCCGTCCGCTCTCGAGAGCCGACCGCCCTGACGAGATGTACAGCTGGCTGGAGCGCTACCTCTTCGCCGCCCACGCCAAGGCGCGCGCCCGCCGGCAGGTTTTCATCCCCCTCCAGCTCGCCTGCGACGCCTGGATGCGCGCCGATGCCGACCTCCGCCCCAACGCCCGCGGACTCCCCACCCCAGAGGCTGCCGCTGCCTACGCCGCGATGATTGTCGCCGCCGCGACCGGCTCCTGCGAAGCCCCCCGCCACCCCCTAGCCAAGACCGCCCTCGAAACCTTGCTATCTCTCGCCACCCTTCGTACCAACCCCAACACCCTCATCCTAACTACCACCCCGACCAACTGGTTCGTACGACTTGCCCGCCCTCCCGCCAGCCCCGTCCACCTCTACGCTGCCACCCCCGGCGGCGACACCTGCGCCCGCGCCACCCTCCGCCCCGATACCTACGCCATCCCCGCCAGCCTCCCCGTCCCACCCGGCCCCATCCTCCTCACCACCCAGTCCGAAGACCCCTCCGCCGACCACCTCCTGCTTCAGCGAGGCCCCCTCCCGAGCGCCCCATGACCCCCACCATCCTCATCGTCAGCGCAACCCCCTACCGATCCAACCGCGCCGCCGGCATCCGCCTCCTGCACGAAGTCGACGCCCTCACCCTCTCCGGATATGCCGTCGAACTCCTCCTCCCCCCGCTCGGCGACCCCATCTACTCCTCCGCCCGCCAAGTCCACTTCCCACCCCGCTTCCCCCTCCTCAGAGGCCTACCCGCCAGACACCTCTCCGTCCGCCGCGCCTGGTACGCCCTGACCCTCCTCCACAAAGCCCTCCGCCTAGCCCTCCAGCGCAACTACACCCTCGTGCTGGGCATCGCCGAAGGCTCCCTCGCCGCCACCTTCGTCGCCTGGTTCCGCCGCATCCCGCTTATCTACGAGCACCCCCCGCGCCGACCGTTCGGCCCACTCAAACGCTGGATTGCCCGCCGCGCAGACCTGCTCCTGAGCCCCAGCCGCGACATCATCCCCAAAGCCAGAGCCATAGGACTCGGCGCCCGCGTCAGCTACCTCCCCGACATCCCCTCGGCCATCCAGCCACCCTCCCCAGCCCAAGTCGCCAGAGCCCAATCTATCTGGGCCGGCGGCCACGAAAAGCAACCCGTCATCGTCATTGTCGGCACCCGCCGCGACTTCCCCTTTGGCACCCTACCCGAAGCCATCAAGCAACTTTACCAGCTCCGTCCCGACATCCAATACGTCTTCATCGGCGGCACCACCCGTCAGATTGCAACCCTCCGCCAGCGCCTCTGCCAAGACACCCCCGAGCTCCCAGCGCGCTTTTCCGGCTGCCTCCAGCCTGAGTCCCTTTCGATCGCATTGGCGGCTTCGACTTTCTGCATTCTGCACCTTCCTCCGGCGGCGGAGGTGCCTATGAGGCTGCTCGATGCGTATCTGGCTTCGGCTCCGGTTCTGGCGCTTGGAAGTGGGGATGAGGTGCCTTTGCCTGGGGTGCGGAGGTGCCTTGACGAGCCGTCGGAATGGGTGAAGGCGATGGTGGATTTGGTGGATGACGGGGAGGGGCGGGCGCGGCTGGCAAGGGAGGGGCATGGTGTGTTGGGGGCGGAGCGGACGCCGGGCGGGTTTGCGTCTGGTTTGGCTACTTGTTGCGGTTTTGTTCTTGAACTTCACAATCGTGGAAAGGTTGGCAGGAGATGAGTGTTTCGGAGTGTATTTTTTGCCGTATTGCGCGGGGCGAGATTGCCTCTCGGGTGTGGTATGAGGATGGGGATGCGGTGGCTATTTTGGACATCAATCCGTTTGAGCGGGGGCATTCGTTGGTGATTCCGAAGGTGCATGGGGCAACGCTTCTGGATCTGCCGGAGGGGTGTTTGTCTGGGATTCTGCCGTTGGTGC
This sequence comes from Kiritimatiellia bacterium, assembly GCA_051892815.1. GTDB lineage: Bacteria > Verrucomicrobiota > Kiritimatiellia > RFP12 > DVOR01 > JAXFQS01. The sequence continues at coordinate 8,265 of JBJFGP010000037.1, forward strand.
GGCGGTTGGCGGGGCGTTTGGTGGAGCGGCTGGGGGCGGATGGTTTCAATGTGCTGCAGAATAATGGGCGGTGTGCGTCGCAGTCGGTCGACCATGTGCATTTTCATCTGATTCCGCGGTATGCGGGGCGGGAGTTGAATTGGGTGCCGAAGGTGGGTGGGGCGTCGGCGGAGGAGTTGGACGAGTTGTTGAAGTTGTTGCGAGGGTAGGGCGATGGATCAGGTGTTTGAGGTGGTGGTGTTGGCGGTGGTGCAGGGGCTGACGGAGTTCTTGCCGGTGAGCAGTTCGGGTCATTTGGCGGTGGGGCAGAGGCTGCTGGGGTTCAACCCTCAGGGGTTGGATTTGGAGGTGTTTTTGCATGGGGGGACGTTGCTGGCGGTGGCGGGTTTCTACCGGGGGCGGATTTGGGAACTGGTGCGGTCGCGGGATTGGCGGACGGGGTTGGCGCTGGTGGTTTCGGGGGTGCCGGCGATTGGGGTGTATGCGTTGGTGAAGGATGTTTTGGATGGGTTTTCTTCGAATATGGTGTGTGTGGGGATTGCTATGTTCCTGACGGGGCTGGTGCTGTGTACGACTCGCTTTCTGAGGTTGACACCAAGGGGGCGCACAGGTGGGTACCTTGAGGCGCTGCTGATAGGTTGCGCTCAGGCGGTGGCGCTCCTGCCGGGGGTGAGCCGGAGCGGCATGACCATCACGGCGGCGCGGGCGCTGAGGCTCGAACCGGCAAAGGCGGCGGAGTTCTCTTTCCTGATGAGTCTGCCAATCATCGGGGGGGCAACCTTGCTGCACCTGGTCGAACTCCTGCGCCACCCGGCCGAGGCGACCTTGCCGATGGGGACGCTCTTGCTGGGGGCGGCCGTCGCGGGCATCGTGGGGTACTTCGCCATCCTGGCCGTCGAACGCCTCCTTGGCAGCGGCCGCTTCTGGATGTTCGGACCCTACTGCCTGGCCGTCGGGCTGGCGCTAATCCTCTTCCTCTAGGAGAACAGCGATGGACGGAACCCTCTGCGTCGTCGATGTGATGCCCTTCCTCTACCGCGGCCACTTCGTCTTCCTCAAGAACCCCAGACGCACCACTTCGGGCATCAACACCTCATCCATCAGCCTCCTCGCCTCCAGCCTCGCCACCCTCCTCTCAGACCCCACCAACACCCATATCGCCCTTGCCTTCGACCCCGAAGGCCCCACCTTCCGCCACCAGCTCGACCCCAACTACAAAGCCCAGCGCCAAAAGACACCCGAAGACATCCTCGAGGCCGTCCCCCAGGCCCTCCAACTCGCCCAAGCCCTCAACATCCCCGCACTCCGCATCCCCGGATTCGAGGCAGACGACATCCTCGGCACACTCGCCACCCTCGCCGCCCGGAACGGACTCCCCTGCCGCCTCGTCACCCCAGACAAAGACGCCGCCCAACTCGTCGACCCCAACACCACCCTCGTACGCCCCGGCCAGAAAGACGACCTCGCCCAACTCGACCTCCAAGCCGTCCTCGACCACTGGAAACTCGAATCACCCGCCCAGATGATCGACTACCTCGCCCTCGTCGGCGATGCCTCCGACAACATCCCCGGCATCAAAGGAATCGGCGAAAAAACCGCCCACACCCTCCTCCAGCAATACCACACCCTCGAAACCATCCTCGACCAAGCCCCCAACCTCAAAGGAAAACTCGCCGAAAAAGTCCTCCAAGGTAGAGACGACGCCCTCCGCTCCAAAATCCTCGCCACCATCCGAAGAGACATCCCCCTCAACCTCACGCTCGACGACCTCCGCCGCCAAAAGCCACACCTCGAACCCCTCAAAACCTTCCTCCAACACTACGAACTGCACCAGGCCGCCCGCCGACTCCTCCCGCCCGGCCATACCCTCCAGCCCCAGCAACCCACCTTCAAGACACTCGCCGACACCCCCCACTTCTACACCTGCGTCCGCACCGAAGAACAACTCCAAACCCTCCTCCAAACCCTTCAGAAAACCCCCATCATCGCCTTCGATACCGAGACCACCGGGCTCGACCCACACCACGACACCATCGTCGGATGCTCCTTCGCCACAGCCCCCGGACAAGCCTGGTACATCCCCCTCAACACACCCCCCGCGCCACCACCCCTCAGACAGCCCGACCTCTTCGACCAGCCCCCAGACGAACCAGACCAAGCCCCCCCCGCCAACCAAACCCTCGCCCGATTCCAGCCCATCTTCCAAGACCCGACCAAGACACTCGTCGGCCACAACCTCAAGTTCGACCTCAGCGTCCTGGCACACTACGGCATCACCGTCGAGAGCCACCTCCACGACACCCTCCTGGAACACTACGTCCTCGACGCCGCCGCACGCCACAGCCTCGACGATGCCGCCCGCGCCGAACTCTCCTACGCACCAATCCCCATCGAACAACTCCTCGGCGGCAACGGCAAGGAACACCCCGCCGCCACCATGGACCGCCTATCCCCGGAGGAAATCTGCGACTACGCCGCCGAAGACGCCGATGTAGCCCTCAGGCTCGAACAAACCCTCCGCCCGCGCTGCCGCAAAGCAGGTCTCGAACCCGCTCTCGAACGCTCCGAAGAGCCCCTCATACGCGTCCTGATCGACATGGAACGCGAAGGAGTCACCCTCGACCTGCCCGCCCTTCACCGCTGCGGAAACGAACTTCAGGGGGAGTTGGATGCGCTCGGGCTGCGCATTACCGAACTCGCCGGCCACACCTTCAACTTCGCCTCTCCCAAGCAACTTGGCGAGATTCTCTTCGACGAACTCAAGCTTGATCCGAAGGCGAAGAAAACGGCTCTCGGGCACTATTCCACATCCGAGGAGGTGCTTCAGGGGCTCAAAGGTCGACACCCGATTGTCGACGCGGTTTTGGACTACCGGGCGTGCGCCAAGCTCAAGAACACCTATGTCGACAAGCTCCCGCTTTGCATCAATCCGTCGACCGGTCGGGTGCATACGACTTTCTCCCAGGCGTTGACGGAGACGGGGCGTTTGAGTTCGTCGGAACCGAACCTGCAGAATATCCCCATTCGCACCGCCCGGGGGCAACGAATCCGGGAGGCGTTCGTGCCTTCTTCGCCCGATCGGGTACTGGTGGCGGCGGACTATTCGCAGGTGGAATTGCGCATTATGGCTGCGCTTTCGGGGGACCCGGCGATGCTTGAGGCGTTTGCCAACGGGTTGGACATCCACGCCCAGACGGCTGCGAAGGTCTATGGGGTTCCGTTGGAAGCGGTGACGCGGGAGATGCGTGCGCAGTGCAAGCAGGTGAACTTTGGAATCATCTATGGGATTTCTCCGTTCGGGCTTTCTCGGCGGCTGGGAATTCCTATCGGTGAGGCGAAGGGTTTGATCGAGGGGTATTTTGCGACTTATCCGAAGGTGAAGGAGTGTATGGAGCGGATGGTTGAGGAGGCTTCGGAGCGGGGCTATGCCACGACGCTGCTGGGGCGGAGGCGTGCTTTGCCGGACATTCTTTCGCGGAATGCTTCGACGCGGGCGGCTGCCTCTCGCAATGCGATCAATACGCCGATTCAGGGGACTGCCGCGGATGTCATCAAGTTGGCGATGGTTCGGATTCACCGAGAAATCAGGGAGCGCGCTCTGGCGTCTCGGCTGATTCTGCAGATTCACGACGAGTTGTTGTTCGATGTCCCGAGGGACGAAGTGGAGGTGCTGATTCCTCTGGTGCGTTCGGCGATGGAGGGGGCTTTGCCGATGGCGGTGCCGTTGGAGGTTTCGATTGGGGTGGGGGCAAACTGGCTGGAGGCGCACTAGGGGCGGATGGGGCCGGCGGGGCGGGTATTTTGGCGCTTGAGGGCAAGGCGGCTGGCCTCTAATTCGGGGGGGATGGGCTGGAGGTGTTGGAGGAGGGTTTGGCGGTCCCAGGCGAGTGCGTCGCGCAGGGGGGCGGCGGCTTCGACGCGCCAGGGGCCTATGCGGGTGCGGCGCAAATCGGCGACCAGGGCACCGCAGCCGAGGACGGTTCCGATGTCGTCGCAGAGGGTGCGGATGTAGGTGCCTTTGCTGCAGTCGATTTCGAGTTCGGCGCGCGGGGAATGGAAGGCGAGGAGGGTCAGGGTGCGGATATGGACGGGTCTTGGCTGGCGTTCGATTTGAAGGCCCTCGCGGGCGAGTTGGTAGAGTCTTTTGCCGCCGATTTGGATGGCGGAGACCATGGGGGGTGTTTGGAGGATGTCGCCGCGGAAGGTGGGCAGGATGCGCTCGAGGGCTTCTCGGGTGATGCGGCGCCAGTCGCCTGTGAGGGTGATGCGTCCGTCCAAGTCGAGGGTGTCGGATCGGGCGCCGAACTGGAGGGTGGCGCGGTACTGTTTTTCCCCCGCCATCAAGGGGTCTGAGAGGCGTGTGGCTTGGCGGCCGACGAGTATGACCAGTAGCCCGGTGGCGCCGGGGTCGAGGGTTCCGCCGTGGCCGACTTTCTCCAGTCTGAAGCGGTTGCGGAGTTTGATGACGACATCGGATGAGGTCCACCCGGTCGGCTTGTCAATCAGCAGGATGCCCGGCGGAAGGGGCGTCTGTCGAGGGGAGTTCACCGCGTTCCTCCATCCGGTAGAGCAGGTCGAGAACCTGGTCGCCTTTGGCCAAGCCGTTGTCGAGGGTGAAGTGGAGCTTGGGGGTGTACTTGAGGCTCATGTCGCGATTGATGCGCGACTGGATGCCGGGGGCGGCGGCGGCAAGGGCCTGGAGATAACTGCCCCGCTGGTGCTCGTGGCCGAAGATGGAGACATAGACCGTCGCGTTGCGCAGATTCGAGGCGCACTGAACCCGCAGGACACTGACGGCGCCGACTTCCAGCCCGTGCGCGACCGACGGGAATTCGCGGTAGAGTGCTTCGCCGATTTCGCGCCGCAGCAGCGCATTGACCCGCTCCAACCGATCCACAGCCATCGTCCCGAATCCTTCCTCTGCGCAACCCGTCTCCAGCCAAACTCGCGTCCCGACTCCTATCAACCTTCCGCCGCGCGCCGTATCAACCTCTCGCCCCCGGCGGTACCAACCTCCGCGACCGGAAGCTGGCAACCTTCGGGGGCCAGTCGTGCCTACCCGCCGGCGGCGAAGGACGCCGCTAGAGACTCTTGGGGAGCATCTCCATCTCGTAGCACTCGATTGAATCGTTCTCCGCAAAACCCTCGAAGTCCTGGAAGCGCAGACCGCACTCCTTCGAGCCGTTGACCTCCGTGACCTCCTCCTGGAAGTGACGCATCTCCGAGAGCTTGCCCGTGAAAAGAATCTCCTTTCCGCGGTAGATGCGGAACAGATCCTTCAAGCGCAGCGTCCCATCCACCATTTGGCACCCGGCAATCTTCCCCTTCTTGCCGATTTCGAAGACCTGCTTGACGAACGCGTGCCCGCGGACAACCTCCTTGTACTCCGGAGGAATCAAGTCCAACATGCACTGCTTGACATGCTCAATCAGCTCGTAGATGATGCGAAACGTGTTGATTCGCACCCCATCGTGACGCGCCTGCGACTGCACCCCAGGCTCGCACGAAACATTGAACCCGATGATAATCCCACTGCCACCGGCCGCCCGCTGTACATCCGCAGGCGCCACATTCCCAACCCCGTCCGAGACAATGTTCAGCGTCACCTTCTCAGACTTCAGTCCGTGCAAAGCCTCCACCACCGCTTCCGCCGAACCCTGACAGTCAGCCTTCACAATCACCGCCAACTCAGGCTTCCCATCCTCACTGAGCTTCGCAGCCCAGTTCGTCAAAGCCGACTTCGCCTGGCTCGACAACTCGCGCACCTTATTCTCCTGAGCAGCCCGCTCGGCCAACTGCCTCGCGCGCTTCTCAGTGAGCATCACGCGGAACTCCGCGCCAGCCTCAGGTACCCCCGAAAGCCCCATGCAACGCACAGCAATCGAAGGCCCTGCCGACTTCACCCGGCGCCCGCGCTCGTCAATCAAACCGCGGATCTTGCCGTAATATTCGTCGCACAAAACTACATCACCGACCTTCAGCGTCCCGCCCGTGACCAGCAGCGTGGCGGTCGGACCAAGCCCCTGCTCGACTTGCGCCTCGATGACCGTTCCGTTGGCACGACGGTTGGGGTTTGCGGTCAATTCCAGCACATCGGCCTGAAGCAGGATCATCTCCAGCAGGTGGTCGATTCCATCCCCGGTCTGTGCCGAGACTTCGCACACGACGATGTCACCGCCCCACTCTTCTGGAGTCAACCCTTCGGCTTGGAGCATTTGCCGGACGCGCATGGGATTGGCGGTAGGAAGGTCGCATTTGTTGATTGCGACGAGGATCTGGACGCCGGCACGACGGGCGTGGGCGATGGCTTCCTTGGTCTGCGGCATAATGCCGTCGTCGGCGGCGATGATGATTACGGCGATGTCGGTGAGGTTGGCGCCGCGGGCCCGCATGGCTGAGAAGGCGGCGTGGCCGGGGGTGTCGAGGAAGGTGATGGGGCGGCCGCAGATTTCGATGGTGTAGGCGCCGATGGCCTGGGTGATGCCGCCTGCTTCTCCGGCGGCGACATGGGTGTTGCGGATGCGGTCCATCAAGGATGTCTTGCCGTGGTCGACATGGCCGAGGAAGGTGACGACGGGTGGGCGCGGTAGGAGGGATTCGGGCGTATCTTCGGGGATTTCGTCGTCGGCGTTTTCGGAGCGGATGATGGGCTTGCGTTCGGCGCTGCGGCGTGCGCGCTCGACCTCCAGGCGGAAGCCGTATTTGGAGGCGATTTTCTCGGCGACGCTGGGCTCGATCCGCTGGTTGATGGCGGCGAGGATGTTCATGCCCATCAGGTCGGCGATGAGGCGGTTGGGGCGCACTTCCATCTTTTCGGCGAGTTCTTTGACGGTCAAGGCGCCGGGGATGGAGATGGTTTTGCCGCCGGCGGAGGGTGCGGCCGGTGCGGCTGCTGGCTTGGGCGGGAGTTTGGCGGCGGGCTGTTTGCCGAAGGGGGGCTTGCCGGGCTTGGGTGCGGGGCGCTGGGACTGTGCTTTGGCGGCGGGGAGGGGGGCAGGAGCGGTCTTCTTGGGTGCGGGACGGACGAGCCCGGTCTCGCCGGGGGCGGCTAGGCGCTGGGCGTAGGGGACTTCTTTCTTGGGTGCGGGGCGGACGAGCCCGGTCTCGCCAGGGCCGGCGAGACGTTGTGCGTAGGGAACGGTCTCTTTCTTGGCAACCTCTTGGGGTGCTTCGTGCGCAGGTTTGGGTGCCGGAGGTTGAGAGGATTTGGAGGCAGTGGTAGCAACCTTTTGGGGCGCGGGGCGGACAAGTCCGGTTTCGCCGGGACCAGCCAAACGCTGGGCGTAGGGCACTTCTGCGGGCTTGGGGGATTCGGCCTTCGTCGGCTCGGCTGCGGGTTTGGCCTGAGGCTCCTGTGGCGCAGGGGCGGCAACGGGCTGGGACTTGGATTCGGCCGCCGGGGCGTTGACCTTGGGCTCCGGCTGGGGCGCGGGTTCGACGGGGGTAGCATCCGCCTTGGTAGCCGGCTGGGGCTGTGCGGACGGGGCGGGTTTGACCAAACCGGTCTCGCCGGGGCCTGCCAGGCGCTGGGCGTAGGGGACATCCTCCTTCGCCGGCGCCTGCTTGGCCTTTGCCTGCTCCTCCGCTGCCCTGAGGGCAAGGTCGCGATGGCGCTTGAGAGCCTCCGACTCGCGCTCCAGCGCCGCGTCGGCCTGCTCCTTGGCAAGCGCCGACTTCGCGGCGCGGCGGGAGACCCGGGCTGCCTGGGCCGCGGCCAGTTCGTCGCGGTTCTGCTTGAGGTACTGGGCCTTGAGACGCGACGCCTCCGAGGCGTCCAGCTGGGTGAGCGCGGAATAGACCTCGATTTCGAGGACCTGCGCCTGTTTCATAAGTTCGACAGCGTCTGTGTCGAGGGCATTGGCTAATTCAAGCAGTCGCATAATGTTCGCTCCGCGGTGAGGTTAGGCGTCCTGGTCCGGCGTACAGAGATTCTGCGCCGCCTGCCAGATGCGTTCGGCGGTTTCCGGCGGAAGATTGGTGACTTTTTGGAAGTAAGGAAGGTCGGCGGCGACAATCCCCTCGGGCGTGAGAAAGCCCGCTTCGAGGATTTGGTCCGCCTGCCCAGGTTCGAGCTGGAACTGCTCGGTGAGGCGTTCGATGATGTGCTGCCGCTCGGCTTGGAACTCCTGTCCGGGTTCCTCCTCCGGCAAGGGCTCGTCGCGCTCGATTTCGATGTTCCACCCCGTAAGTCTGGAACAGAGCCGTACATTCTGCCCTCGCCGGCCCACGGCTAGGGAAAACTGGTCCGGAGGGACAGTGACATGGATGGTGTTCGGGCGCTCAGGGTCGACCTCCATAGTCGTCGCCTTGGCCGGGAGAAGCGCCTGCGCGACATACTGCGCAATGTCCTCCTGGTAGCGGACGATGTCAATCTTCTCCCCGTTGAGTTCCCTTACGATATTGCGCACGCGTGCCCCCCTGACGCCGACGCAGGCGCCTACGGGATCGACCTTGGGGTCGAAGGTGCGCACGGCAATCTTGGCTCTGAATCCAGGGTCTCGGGCGACACCCATGATCTCGACTACACCATCGGCAATCTCCGCGACCTCGCGCCGGAAGAGGGCCTTGAGGAACTCGGGACAGGCGCGCGAGAGTGTGACCGCGGTGGTCTCGTCGTTGCGCACGGACTTGATGTAGGCGCGAATGACATCGCCCACGGCGGGGCGTTCGGTCGGGATGCATTCGCGGGCGGGCATGACGGCGAGGGTACGACCCAGATCGACGCAGACATCGCGTCTGTCGAACTCCTTGACGGTGCCGCTGACGATATCGCCGACGCGGTTGCGAAACTCCTCGTAGACGCGCTGCTTTTCGGCGTCGCGGATGTAAGTGGCGATGAGCTGTCTGACCTGGGAAGCGCCGATGCGGCCGAGCTTCTCCGGGGAGATGGAGCGGTAAATCGTGTCCCCGACCTTGATGCTGGGCTTGATGCGGCGGGCGCGTTCGAGGGAGATGAACCCGTTGCCATCCTCGTCGGCGGAGACTACCAGCAAATCCTTGGCGCTGATGTTGAGCGACTTGCGGTCGATTTCCACGCGGAAGTCCGGGGAGACGGCGAGCATCTTGCGTGCGGCATGCTGAATCGCGTTCTCGATCGCCTGAATGATGACCTCCCGGGAGACCCCTCGATCGCGCTCGAAGTAGGTGACGACTGCCAACAGTTCGTTATTCATGCTGCACTCCTGCTGATGGAAAAGACCGCTTCAAATCCTTCAACTAAAAAGGAGCGGGCGCAGCCCACTCCTCCAGCCGACGGAATCACTAATGAGCCACCAGTATAGGGTAAATCGCGCGGCAAGTCAAGCCAATACCGTCGCCCACCCGGGAAAATCCTCCAGCGCGCCTCCAGCCAACCTTCGTTCCCCAAAAAAGCTGCGGGTGAAAAACATTATGGGTGGGGTAATCGCGTATCGCACGGAGGGTCTCTTTTTGTTCGTGCATGGGAGACGGCTTTTTGCTAGACTTTCCGTTGAATCGTATGAACATTTGTCAGGCCCTTTCCTTTAGATTCCAAACTTCAACGCTTATGGCAGGTCTAGCAATGGCGGCATCGTCTGTTTCTCCTGACGCGAACGCGTCTTGGCTTTCCGACCGGAATTTACCCGTTGCCGGGTGCATCGAACTCGCATCAGGAGCAGACTGCCTTGCGGGGCACCCTGCATCTGGGCAGACGGTTTTTCGTATGGGCGAGTTCTTCAGTGGACCGGGGGGGCTTGCCTGCGGTGCACTGAGCGCGGAGATAGATAAGAGATGCCGTTTCGGTATCGTCCATGCTTGGGCAAGCGATTATGACCAGCAGACCTGCAGGACTTATGCGCGGAACATTTGTGGAGGCAAAAACGAGAGTGTCATCTGCCACGATGTACGCACTCTTTCTCTGGATGACCCGAGGCTGACCCCCATTGATGGTTTTGCCTTCGGTTTCCCCTGCAACGACTTCTCAGTTGTCGGCAAGCAGAAGGGCATTGATGGCAGTTTTGGACCTCTCTACCGATATGGTGTCGCCGTTCTTGAAAAGTTCAGGCCCCAATGGTTCGTCGCCGAGAATGTGGGGGGGCTTGCGAGCGCAAATGCGGGCAAAGCATTCAAAGTCGTGTTGCGGAGCCTTCGGGCGGCTGGCTACCGAATCTATCCGCATCTTTACCGTTTCGAGGAGTACGGTATCCCCCAGACTCGCCACCGTATCATCATCGTTGGCGTCAGAGAAGACCTGCCGTTCGAGTTCGCCCCTCCGAGTCCAGCCATGCTTGCGCCGCGTGACATTTCCGCCAAGACCGCCCTCGAATGCCCTCCAATCCCTCAGTCCGCCGCCAACAACGAACGGACTGCCCAGAATCCAAAAGTCGTCGAACGCCTCGGGTATATCAAGCCCGGACAGAATGCTTTCACTGCTGACCTTCCCGAACATCTTCGTTTAAGGGTCAAGGGTGCCAAAATCAGTCAAATCTACAAGCGGCTAGACCCTGCAAAGCCTGCCTACACCGTTACGGGATCGGGGGGCGGTGGTACCCACATTTACCATTACTCTGAGCCTAGGGCCCTGACCAATCGCGAGCGTGCCCGCTTGCAGACATTCCCCGATGACTTCGTTTTCGAAGGTCCAAAGGAAAGCGTCCGCAAACAAATCGGAATGGCAGTTCCTCCCCGGGGGGCAAGAATCATCTTCGAGGCGCTCCTGCGTACCTTTGCGGGTATTTCTTACCCGAGCGTGCCATGCAACATTACCGTCGAAGGCGATCCCATCCCGGCAAGGAAATAGAGCGATGGGTAGTCCAATTCTCTCCAAAGATTTGTTTCGGATGGTGTTGACTGACCCGCTGGAGTCTGCCAGCGCACCAGATACCTTGAAGGTGGTTTCCGGTTATGCAACAGCAGCGCTTGCCGCCCACCACCTTTTGACCGCAAAAGCGATGGGCAGGCTACTGAGTATCGACCTCGTCTATGGTATGGCTGGCGCAAGCGGCGTCAATCAAGCCAACCACAAGGGCTTTCTTTCGCTTGCCACCAAGAGCGAGTTCTCCTTTCCCGGAGACTTTTCATGTGCCTATGTTCGTAGACCGGCATCGATACATGCTAAAGTATATGTTTGGTGCCGGGGCAATATTCCCCTCCTTGCCTTTGCGGGGTCGGCAAATTACACGGAAATGGGGTTCAATTGCTCGAACAGGACAGAATCGCTTGTTTCTTGCGACCCGCAATCCGCCTTCGATTTCTTCCTGTCCGCGCACAACCAGGCGACTGACTGTCGCAAGGCCGAGGTTGGAATGCTCTCCGCCAAGATTCCCGGAGATTGGCCACAACCGATAGGCTCCAGCGCCATTTCCATCGAAACAGATCCGGAATCTCCCTATAAAGGCTGTCCCAAGGTCACGGTATCGTTGCTTGTCGAAAAGGGGCCTAAAGCCGGAAGCGTCGGAGAAGGTTCCCGCTTGAACTGGGGTGTTTTGTCCGATGGAACTCCAAGGCGCAACCGAAAGGACGACCCCTCCAGTCCGGCAAGAGACCCGAATCAGGCTTACATTGCCCTTCCGACACCCGTCCAACAGTCCGGATTTTTCCCCGCCTACAATGCGAATGCCCGCCACAAGAACGAGCAGATTCGTTTCAACCTCGTCACGGACGATGGCCAGGTCTTTTCTTGCGTGCGGGCTTCGGGCGACTACGGGAAGGAAATCGAGACTCCGCAGAACAATTCCGAGTTGGGGCTTTATTTCCGGCGCCGGCTTGGGCTTGCTCCTGGAACTTTTATTCGTGCCGAAGATCTTGAAAGATATGGGAGAACCAATCTCGTTTTCCACAAACTGGACGGAGAAACCTTTGCGATGGATTTCTCGTCCCCTTTGCGACAGAAGGCTTGAAACGAGTGTTGTCACCTCTCGCCTCCAGCCAACCTTCGTTCCCCAGAGATGCCCACGACCGGCCCCCGGAGGTAGACAGGACGGGAGGCGGAAGGTTGATACCTGCCGGGGCAGTTGGTTCGCTTTTTTGTTTCCAAACCTGCCGCACCGTGCTACAATGCCCCCATGAGCGAATCGCCCCCCAACCCAATCGTCGCCGCCATCGCCACCCCCCCGGGAGCCGGCGGCATTGCCATCGTCCGCGCCAGCGGATCGGGGGCGCTCGAACTCCTGCCCCGATTGATTCGCACGCCCCTGCCCGAACCCGGCACTTTCCGCCATGTCCGCGTGCACGACCCCCGCACCGGTGAGGTGCTCGACGATGCCATCCTGCTGACCTTCCGCCGCGGCGGCTACACCGGTGAGGACGCCTTCGAACTCCAGACTCACGGCGGCTCCCTCGCGCCCCGCCGCGTGCTCGAAGCCATCCTGGCCGCCGGCGCCTTGCCTGCCCCGCCCGGCGAATTCACCCGCCGAGCCTTCCTCAACGGGCGCATGGATTTGACCCAGTGCGCCGCAGTCGCCGACCTCATTGCTTCCCGCTCCCTGCGTGCGGCCCGTGACGCCCGCGCCCGCCTCGATGGGCTTCTCGGCCGGCAGATTCAAGCCCTCTACGCCACCCTTGCCGACCTGCTCGCGGACCTCGAACATACGCTCGACTTTACCGAAGAGGAACTCCCCGAGAGCCTCCTTCCCGACCTAGCCGTCCGCCTCGAAGGGCTCCTCCCGCCGCTCCAAAAGCTGCTCGACCACGCCCGCGAAGGGTACCTTGTGCGCGATGGCGCGCTCTGCGTTCTCTGCGGGCGGCCCAATGCCGGCAAGTCCACCCTTTTCAACGCGCTGCTCGGGCACAATCGCGCCATTGTCGCCGACCTTCCCGGTACCACCCGCGACCTCATCGAAGAGCACCTCCTGCTCGAGGGCATACCTTTGCGCCTGGTCGACACAGCGGGCCTGCGGGAGGCTCCCGAAGACGCCCCCGGCGCCATCGAAGCCCAAGGAATCCGTCTGGCCCGCGACGCGATTGCCCGCGCCGACCTCGTACTCTACCTGGTCGACGGTTCCCTTCCGCCCGCCCCGGACTTGCCTTCCGAACTTGCCCGGCTGCCCCGTGAACGCACCCTGATCGTGCGTACCAAATCCGACCTTCCCGACCGCACCGGCGAGGCCTTGCCGCCCGAGACCCTCGCCCTTTCGCTGGTCGGGACGAATCCCGATCTGGCCCCCCTCAAGGCCCGGTTGAAAGCCCTCCTCGATCTTCCCCAAAGCCAGACCGACACCCCGCTTGTCGACCTGCGCCAGGCGGAAGAGTTGCGCACCGCTCGCGCCGCCATCGAACAAGCCCGCCCCCTGCTCGACGCCTCCGACACCCTCCTGCTGGCGGCCATCCGCCTGCGGAGCGCCGCCGAAGCGCTCGGGCGCATTCTCGGCATCGACACCGGGCCCGAGATACTTGAGCGCGTTTTCTCCCGCTTCTGCGTCGGCAAGTAGATTCCTGCCAACCTCCCATTCCCGCTCCTAGCCACCATCCGCCCCCCATCGTGCCTACCTTCCGGGATTGGGCCTGCTAACGAATTGACCCCTTTTCTAGCAACCTTTCTTGTGCTATAATCTCCGCCGAACGCATCGATTAAACGACAGGATTCGCAATGACCCGAACCTCACGCCCCAACCTCATCTCCCTCTTCTCCGGCGCCGGCGGCATGGACCTTGGATTCGAACGCGCAGGCTTTCAGGTCGCGCTCGCCAATGAATACGACCCCGCCATTTGTCCAACCTACCGACACAATCACCCCCATACCCGATTGATTGAAGGCGACATCCGGAAAATCTCCGGTTCAGCGTTCCCCAGGGGCACCGTCGGTATCATCGGAGGCCCCCCCTGCCAATCCTGGAGCGAGGCCGGATCCTTGGGTGGAATCGACGACCCCCGCGGCAGACTTTTCTACGACTATATCCGCATCCTGCAGGCGTGCAGACCGCTCTTTTTCGTCGCGGAGAATGTCTCCGGCATGCTCGCCGCCCGCAATCGTTCCGCCGTCGCCAATATCCTCAAACTCTTCGGCGAGGCAGGCTACTATGTGCACCACCGCCTCCTGAATGCGAACCATTTTCTGCAGAAGTCCAGGCGGGCGCCCAAGCGACTGTGCTTCACGGCAAAATGGTTGTGCTTGACGCTCAGCCCCACCTCCCACCGGACCTCTTTCCGGCGTATCACAATGTCGCGTACATCGCCCACAATCCCCCTCGCATCCGCCTGACTCGCGAGGACGAGGGTATCTTCTGAAGGCTCCATAATCCGAGGCTCCAGACCGCACAAGGTTCCCACCATCGAGCGGGCTCCGCTGGCTAGAGTCCCCCTCAAAGATTCATCAGCCTTGCCCCAGGCGGTTGCAACGATTTGGTAGGATTTGTTGCGCGCGATTTGGCACGCCCGAACAGGCGATATAGCCTCGTCCAGAGCCGCCAGACAGGCATATTCGAACGCCCTTCCGAAGTCATTTGCCGACAAGCCTTTCATCCGATTCGATGCTCCTTTAGGGTGCGAAGGATGGCATTTCCAATGGCCCGGGCGAAGTTGACCGGTACGGCGTTTCCTATCATCCTGTAGCCCACATTGACATCGCTGTAGAGGAACTCAAAGGTGTCGGGGAAGCCCTGTATTCGCGCACATTCCCGCACAGTCAGGCGCCTATAGAGGTGCTCCATTCCTTTGACGAACTGCATTCGGTTGGTACCTTGGGGAACCATCTTGGGTGCTTGGGGATGGAGTTGGCACTGTCTACCCGAAGCCTGCACGGTGAAGGCTGGTTCGTCCCAGTTTCTGACGCGGTTCCGGCTCATGAAGATGGGCGAAAAGGAGCCGGTGAAGTACTCGTGATTGGGCACGGCGAGGTCGTTCCGGTGCCTGTTGGAGGGTGCTGCGGGAAGGGCGGAATCCTTCAAATCCCAAATGGCGTCTCGCAGGGTCAACGTGCTCCGCTGGGTTGGTTCTGGGTAGGCGAAGTCGCGGATTCCAAGGTCTTTCCGGAAGCCGACGAAGAAAACGCGTTCACGGTTTTGTGGCACTGAATAATGGTTCGATTATCAGTGCACCCCTGGGTATTGGGAGGCGGTCGGACCTCTCTTCGAGGAACTCGGGCGGATGAAGCGGGAAGGGGTGCTCTGGTCTCAGGTGAAGGAGAAGTCGGCGCGGGTCTACCGTCCGATTTTGGAGACGTTCATCCGGGAGATCAAGGTGCAGGCGGCGGCACATAAGGAGGTGCCGGAGCGGCTGGTGCGCTACCTGCTGGGACGGTTCGACTTCTACAAGGTGGTGTCGGAGGATGCGAAGCGTCAAACCGTCGTGCAGACTTTCAATTTGGGCGGTTCGTTGAATCTGGCTTCGAGTCTGGTCCAAGCGAGCCGGAGTGTGCCGCGGGTCAGGCTGCCGACGCGGCTGGTGTCCATCGACTTCAGGAGGGGGAGCGATACGACGGTGGAACTCTTTCTCGACAGGGGCTGGCAGTTCAGTTTTCGGCTCCACAATGCCCGTTCTCGGGTCGAGCCGAGTCTGAAGTTCGACATCCAAATTGTCGGGCAGCCGTCGACCATCGTCTCGTTCTGCTGCCAATGGGGCTGAGCGATGGGAGCGCCGAGCCGGCGCGGGCGGAAATGGCGGTGGCGTCCGGCCGGCTGGAACGGGGTGCCGTTGATGGCTACGCCTGCGGGAGAATCGTGCGCAGGAACGGAGCGGGGAGGTAGGTTGGGATCGCCCCTTTTCGTAGGCACCGCCCGCTCTCGAAGGTGCCTACGACTGGTCGCGAACCGGGCGCTTGGTCCGGCGTGGCGGCGGGGATGAATCAGAAGTCGTTGGGGAATGCTTTGGAGGCGTTCTTGCCTGAGAAGCGGACCATTTCGTTGGTGTTGCGAAGGTCCATGGCGATGTCCTGCAGGAGCTGCACGGCGTCAATCTCGCTGATGGCGAAGAAGCCGGCTTCGGCGTTGAGGACACGTTCAGGCGAGCCTTTGCGGATGGCCCCGGCGAAGGCGTTGACGGCGAAGGCAGCGTTCTTGAACTTGAGGGCGGTGACGAATTTGTAGGGGGTGGGAACGGTGTCGCGGGAGAGTTCGAAGAGCTCTTTCTGGAGGGCGGGGCGGGAGGCGGTACAGCAGCCGACTTTCACGCAGGGCTTGGTGAAGCAGGGGTTGGACATGATGTAGACGAAGCCCGGTCCGAAGGCGAATTTGCGGCGCGGCACGCGGTTGCGAATCTGCCCGAGGGGCGCGTCGGGGTTGTTGCGGTATTTGCCTTTGACCAGGTCGGCGGGGAGTTTGGCGTATTCGTCGCGCAGTTCCTGGAGACCGAAGAGGCCGCGGGCAATCTTGTAGAAGCGGGAGTTGGCGCCGTTCTGGGTCAGGTCGACGAAGAGCCGGGCGCTGAGGGTGACGTCGGGCGCGAGGGATTTGGTCTTCCAGGTGCCTTCCGCCAGGAT
>JBJFGP010000038.1:0-5446 GCA_051892815.1 Kiritimatiellia bacterium
GAAGTTTTCTTGACCATCGCCGTCATCGCATCTGCGAGAAGCGGCGGATGTTTCAATAGCAGGCAAATGTAATCTCCACAGTCCCACGCCTCCCCCTCATCTTCGCCGCCAAAGCGTCGGAAATTGTGACATCGACAGAACACGCTCAGCCATCTGCTACTCCTATTTTGTGTCAAGCCCTAAACCCGGTAGGCTAGAGCTAGTGTTGTTCCCTTTGCGGCGTGGCGTCTTGGTCGACCCACTTTTCTTCCCGCGCTTAGGGGACTCTGTGTTCTCGGGCGTGGTTGAAGGATTGTCAGCGGTTGAAGCCGTCTCCGTCTCGCCTTTGCTTTGGTTGGCCTCGGCAGCAACGACCGGAGGCGATGATTCTACGGCGCCCTCTTCGGTTTTATTGGCGGATGATGGCGCCTCCGTCGAGGCGGGCGAAGGCTGCACATCCGCTGCTACCGGCTCGGTTGGCTCATCCACCGCAGAAGTTGTTTCAGGCTCAGATGCTGGAGCGTCTTGGGGTGTCGATTCAGGAGGCGGGGGTGGTTCTTCAGTCGGGGTGGGCGAAGGCTGCACCTCCGTTGCTACTGGCTCGGTTGGCTCATCCACCGCAGAAGCTGTTTCAGCCTCATTCCCAGATGCTGAAGTGCCTTGCGGATGCGGTTTAGAAAGCGGGAGGATTTCGATTTTCGGCGAACAAAAGGGCGGCTCCGGCAGGAACACTCCTTTCCCTGCCTGCCGCCAGCGGAAGCGGATGTATTCCGGTGCAAAGTTCGAGGCGTGGAGACGGCAGCCAAAGAGCCATAGGGCTTGCGTGGCCTCCTCGCCAAAGCCCCAATCGGTCACCTGGGCCAGGTGTTGTTTTAGGGCGGCAAAGTCGGCTTGCTGATAGTCTGCGAGGTCGGCGAACCATTGCAGATAGAGGACAAGCGATGCCAGCGAGGTCACCCCGCCACACGCCTTGGGCCGGAGGCGCATTTCCTTCAGGAAGCAGAGGGCGTTGCGCTCGAAGTCTGGAGCAGTCTCCAACGCGTGGTTGTTTTTGAGCCAGATGCGCAGGTGACTGGTGGCGTCGGCAGCGTTAGGAATGGTAAGGTCTCGGAGGATAAGGCCGATGTCACCAATCGCCCGCGAGCAGGGGGTCGTGTAATCCTTCATCGGTTTGTGGCGCGAGTAGGCTAGGATGCGGCTAATGAGCGGCGCCGGCGCGGCGGGAGGAATCTCCTTGGTGCCGAGGACAACATGGTCAATCCAGGCTTCTAGATTCTCCTCGGGGGAACTGAGTGTGAAGGAGCGGTTGCAAAGTTCGCAGAGGCGCCGCCCGCCGCGGAGGGCATCGTCGAGGAGTTCCGCTTTCTTCCAGTCCACGATGGCATCGGAGACGGCCGGGGGAATGCAGTCGCAAGGCCAGTACGGATAGCGCGCCTTGAGGTCCTCCCGGGAAGTGTTGTCCCGCGCGTAGAGTTTTGTCACGGCGGTATAGGGCACGGGCTGGTTCCCTTCGGCTTCAAACTCGACGAAGAGGGGGTTGGAACTCTCGAACTCCCGGCAGCAAAGGTGGGGATCCAGGTCTGCAAGGGAGAATGCACCACGCCTGAATTGGCCGGGGGTACAGGTGGCGGGAAAGGTCCAGAAGGTGACGCCGCGCAACCAGTTTTCCAGGTCCAGCAGGCGAATAAGGGCGATTTGTTTGCTCATTGGGTCACACCTTTCAGAAGGGGAAGTCGGAAGCGTCCGGAGTATCGGGTGTACTCGCGACCGCCGTGGCCGGCACGATGCGGGCGAGGTTCCTGAGTGCGGCCTTGACCGCCGAGTCGCCGTGGGCCGAGAGGAAGAGGTTGGAGCGCGCGCGGCTCAATGCCACATAGTAGAGGTTGCGCATATTCGAGGGAATCTCTTGGCAGTTGGGCACGAGAACCGTCTTGAAGTCCAGCCCCTTGGCACTGTGCATCGTCATCAGGTAGACCATCGCCTCGGCATCGGATTCACTGAACTCTCCAATGCCGTTGCCGAGGAATCGCAGCGGGAGGTCCTGTTCGATGCAGGCCTGATTGAACTCCTGGCGGCGCGTTTGCCTTTCCGTGTAGGAGCCGCGATTGCTGAGTTCCGGGAGTCCTTGGGCAATGTCCGCGACAAAGTCGTTCATCTGCTGGATTGTGGGGAATAGGATGACTGCCGGGTCGCGCGGCTCGGCATACTCCTTCGCCTTGCGGAATACCCACGCATACTCTTCTGTCTGCGTGTGGGCATCACCGTAGACAACATCCACATCGTCGACCAAGCTGCCGGTGGAGACCTCCAGTTTGCGGTCGGGGAAGAGCGCGTCGAGCACATTGAGCATCTTCTTGGTCATCCGGTAGTTCACCCGAAGGTGATAGCAGCGTTGCGGCGTCACGCCAAACTCCTGCTTCAATGTTTCCACGGGGATTCTGTCCTCATAGAGCGACTGTGCCGAATCGGCGGCAAAGATAAGCCGTTCGGCGTGGCTGCGCAGAATGGACAGTGTAGGCTTTTTTTTGAGGAAGGAGACGGTGCTCAGGTCTTGCGCTTCATCAACGAAGATGCTCGTATGGGGCTGGGGGTTGTCGACAAAGTGGTCGATGGTCATCACCGGCAGGGTAGTGACGCCTTCACTGATACACGCCACCAACGCATTGGTGTAGGTGAGGATGATGGCGCCCCGTTGAGACTGCTTCTGGCAGCGCATTGCCGCATGGGCTAACACGACGGATTTGCCAGTCCCCGGGAACCCCTCGACGAAATGGTTTCCGGGGTGCCCCAGGATCTGCTGAATGACTTGTAGTTGGGCGGGGTCGAGTTTATTGTATTTCGGCAGCCATTCCATGATGGATAGACCTCCCGCTAGTCTTGAGTCGCCTCGTAATCCAAAAGCGACCCTTCCGGGGGCTTGCGCGGCGCGGCGACCTCTTCGGCATCTGTCGTGGGGGCAAAGGCTTCACGCGACCTGGCTTTACGCTCGAGTTCGCACTGGACCTGTTGCACCATGCTGTTCTCCCCCAGCAACCGGGCAATCGTTCTAAACTCGCGAAGTATGAAGTCCTGCATCTTGCTGAGGTCGCGCAGGCTCCAGTAGTCGAAGAGTTTCTGTGCCGTCTGGCGCATTTGCTCCTGCTCGTTGTTGGCCTGGGCACAGAAGAAGCGAATGCGGAGAATATCGTCGTCTTCCGGGAAGAGCCGAATAGCCTCCTCCACCTTGGCCCGAACCGTTGCGTTCCGCCAGGTGTTGCCATGCTGTCGGCAAAGCGCAAACAGCAGGTGGAACAGATCGTCCGGGCTCTCGGTCTCCTTGAAGAGCCTTTCGCGCACATCGTACTCCCAGTGATACTCCCCGGCTTCCCGATAGTAGTCGGCCATCTTCTCCAGCAACTGGTCTGAAGCTGCATTTTTCGAATCTTCACTGTAGAGATTCCAGAGCAGGTTGGCTGCCGTGGCGTACTTTCCGTGGGTGGCGAAGAGCTCGGCCACTTTAACCGTCTCCTCTCTTGGGCTCTTGCCGCCGTTATAGAGAATCTTGTGCTCCAGTTGGTTATAGGCATCGGCCAGGAAAGCCTCCGTCTCGTCCTGTTGAGGGGTGCCCGTGGGGTAGGCCAGTTCTCCCTGGATCTCCTCCCGCCCCTCGACCTCAAGCCAGTAGCGCAACATCTTGCTTTCGGTCAACTCATAGGAGAGGTGCAGACATTCGTCCGGCGTCGCATGGGGCAGGCGGAAGTGGATTTTCCCCAAAGGCGTGCCGTCATTCCCGATGTAGACCGGGATTTTGAACCACCCGCTCCTCCCCTGTGGATGGAAGACCCCCGAGAGCTGCTTGCGCTTCTGCGGCACGCTCGTTCCGGCTTTGTAGAGCAGCACTTTGTCGTCGTTGCCGGCCACCAGGCGAATGTCATCGTTTAGAATTGGCGTAATCAGCGGACGGTTGAGCCCGTTGGCGAAGAGCGAATAGACCGCCGCCCCGCGGGAAACCAGTGAACTGATGTCCCCCGGTTCGAGCACCCCCACGCGACTACCGAAGTACGCCCTGAGCCGCTCTTTCACAAAGGGGTTCTTGGCGCTCCCGCCCACCAGGACGACGGCGTCGATCGACTCCTTTTCCAGGTTGGCCTTGCGCAGCGCGTCCTCGATGGGATCGAAAATCGAACGCACGGCCTGGGTTCCCAATAGATTGGCGGGGGCGCAGAAACTCTCCATCAAATTGGCAAACGCCTTGGACGAGAGTTTCGGCTTTCCCAGTTTCACCCTCTTGTTGTCCAACTCTTTGAGTGGTATCTCGAAAGCCCCGGCTGTTATCGTGCAATCCGACGCCTGGGCCTGCTGGAAAGGTTTTGCAACCTGAGAGAACTGTTCGCACATCCGGCATTTCAGTTGCTCGCCCGTAGGCGCAAGCCCCTTCAAGACACCCTCGCGCGTCCGCTCGTGGACTTCCGGCTCGTTCTTCAACAACTGGGGCAGAAGCTCGCGCCGCGCAATTTCGGCGTCAATATCTCGCCCGCCAAGCGCCGTAAAGTGGGAGATTGCCAGGTTCGTTATCTGCAACCCGGAACTCAACCGAAGGATGGAAATGTCGCAGGTTCCCGCCCCAAAGTCGAATATAAGGAAGTTCTCGTTGCGCGTAAAGGCCTCGGCTTGGGGTTCGCCCTTCTCGGCCACCAAATAGGCCAGCGCACCGAGAAAGGCGGCGTTAGGCTCATCCAGAAACGCATACGCCTCCAACTCAATCCCGCTCTCCCGAATCGCCTTCAAAAGACCATCGCGCTGAGCTTGGGCGAAAGAGGCCGGCACCGTAACCAGATAGGCCGCCTTCTTTCCACTCTTCCGGGCAACCGCATCAATCTGCTCTTTGAGAAAGGCAAAGAAGAGTTTGGCCGCATCGTGCGGCGTCTCGATGGTCGGCAGCGAACCAATTTCCTTCTTTTCCTTCTGCCGCTTCTGCGAGAGCATCGTATGCGGATAGACCTGCTGCGTCCCCACCGCCATCTTGAACTCCGTCCACACATTGTAGCCCTCGCGGTACTGGTCCGGCTGCTTGACCAAACACGCCTTGGCTCCACTCCCGAAGAGCAGCCGCCTCCCCGTGCGGTCGTAGGCAATCACCGTTGGCACAATATGGCTATGCTTCTGCGTGTAGACGCCATCCTCCTGGCGCTGCTGCGCAATCTTGAACGGTTCGGCCATAAGCCGTCCGGATTCCGCCTCGTAGCGCAACATCGTCACCGTTGTATTCGAGGTGCCAAAGTCAATCCCGACAAACAACTGCCGTTCCAGGGCCGACAGCACCTCCGGGTGTTTGTCAGGATGCAGCAAATAGTCTAGCGATACGCCCATTGTCTCTTCTCCGTCCAAGGTATTTCCCCGGCAAAGACCAAAACTGCCGCGCGCCTCGCCAGAGGCTGAATGGCTGTCTCGATTTTGCCGCAAGAAACACTCTATGCCGCCTATTTTA
>JBJFGP010000039.1:0-5418 GCA_051892815.1 Kiritimatiellia bacterium
GCCTCGTCCAGCCCGCCCGCAATCCCTTCCTCTCCAAACTCGCCAAAGCCGCCGCCCCCAACCGCGCCGCCTTCTCTATCAACGACTATACAACCTCCGACAACCCCTTCATCTACGCCTCCCAGACCCGCATTCCCTTCGCCCTTCCCGTACACCAGACCAACGGCATTTGGCGGTACCAGTTGGACTACCCCTGTCAAGCCATACGCTCCGGCACCTACGACTTCGGCCCCGTCATCTTCAAAGGCAACCTCCCGACCAACAGCCCCACTTTCGGCCCCGCGCCAACCGCCCGCATCTACGCCGCCACCCCCGCCCTCCGCGTCACCGTAACCCTACCAGCGAGGACCAATCTGCCCCCCAACTTCATCGGCGCAGTCGGCAGAAACATGCGCGCCCAGGCAACCCTCGACAGCTATCGAACCCACCTCGGAGAGCCCGTCCTGCTCACCATCGAATTGCGCGGGAAGATACGCCCCGACCACATCCAAACACCCATCCTCCACCAGGAAAACGAAGCATTCAGCCTCGATCCCGAGCCCGTCAAGACCGAAACCCTTCAAGACGGACGCCGCTTCCACTACCGCCTCCGCCCCCTCCGCCAAGGCACCCTCGAACTTCCCACCTACTCATTCTCCTACTGGGACGCCGACAGCCGAACCTACCAAACCATTACCACCACACCCCTCCCGATACAGGTTCTTCCGCCCCTGCCCGAGCCCTTCGGCGACACCCCAATCATCGAGACCCCGCCCCAGCCGGCAGGCCTTCAACTGGGCCCCCTCCCGCCGCCGCCACAACCCCTTCTGACCAGCCGATGCCTCCAACTCCTGCTCGCCGGCCCCGCCCTTTGCCTCCTTGCCCTCATCCTCAAGATGCTCGCCAAACGCCTCCCCGAATGGTTGCAGCAACGCCAAAACAAAGCAATCGAACGCCGCGCCCGAAAGCACCTCCGCACCCCATCCGCAGCAACCCTCCCCACACTTCGTGCCTGGCTCGGCAACGCTCTCACACCAGCCGAATTGGCCCGCGAACTCCATAAACGCGGCATCGAAGTACCCGCTTCCGAACTCGAACGACTCGAATCCCACACCCCATTTCCAACCGACGACAGGAGAGACAGATGAGCCGCAGAATCGTTGTCACCTCAGCCTTGCCCTACGCCAACGGAGCCATCCATATCGGCCACCTCGTGGAATACCTCCAGACCGACTTCTGGGTAAGATTCCAGAAAATGCGCGGCAACGAATGCGTCTATATCTGCGCAGACGACACCCACGGCACGCCCATTATGGTGCGAGCCAGAAAAGAAGGAATCACCCCGGAGGAACTCATCTCCCGCAGCCACGCCCAGCATGCCGCCGACTTCGCCGACTTCGAGATTGCCTTCGACAACTACTATTCGACCAACTCCCCGGAAAACAAGGAATTCTCCGAATCCATCTTTGTCGCCATGCAGAAAGCCGGCGCCGTCCGGAAGGTGCCGGTGGAACAATTCTATTGCGAACATGACCGGATGTTCCTCCCCGACCGCTTTGTCAAAGGGATCTGTCCCAAGTGCGGCGCGGCGGAGCAATATGGCGATTCGTGCGACGCGTGCGGGATAACCTATGATTCGAGCGAATTGAAGGAACCGCGCTGTACGGTATGCGGGAAGCCGCCGGTTCGCAAGTCGTCGGATCAGCTCTTTTTCGAGTTGGAACCGTTCCGGGCGTTCCTTCGCGAGTGGATTCCGGAGCATACGGATTTGCCTGTGGCGAACAAACTTCTGGAGTGGTTTGGCGAGCCTTTGCGGGGGTGGAACATTTCCCGCGACGAGCCTTATTTCGGCTTTCCGATCCCGGGCTTTCCGGGGAAGTATTTCTATGTATGGGTGGACGCGCCGGTGGGCTATATGGCGTCGTTGAAGGAGTGGTGTGGGCGCAACGGGAAGGTGTTTGAGGAGTATTGGGAGAGCCCGGAAGCCGAGTTGTACCACTTCATCGGGAAGGACATTGTCCGGTTCCATTGTCTCTTTTGGCCGGCGATGTTGCACTGTTCCGGTCACAAGACTCCTACGAAGGTTTTCGTCCACGGGTTCTTGACGGTCAATGGGGCGAAGATGAGCAAGACGAAGGGGACTTTTATCAGCGCTCGGACTTGGCTGGATCATCTTCCGGCGTCGGCTCTGCGGTTCTATTACGCCTGCAAGTTGAACGGCTCGACGGATGATATGGACTTGAATTTGGATGATGATTTCATCAACCGGGTGAACTCGGACTTGGTCGGGAAGATTACGAATTTGGCCTCTCGCGGGGCGCAGATGCTGCACAAGAATTTCTCCGGGCGTGCGGGAGATTTGGATGCGGAGGGGGCCGCTTTACTGGAGCGTTTCCGCGAGCCGTCGCGTCTGGATGCTATTGCTCAGTCGTACGAGAAGCGTGATTTCTGTTCGGTGATGGTGCAGGTTCGGGGGATGGCGGATGAGGCGAATCGGTACTTTGATTCGAGGGAGCCGTGGAAGCTGGTCAAGGTCAATCCCGAGGCGGCGCGGGGGGTTTTGACGGCGACGCTGAATCTCTTCCGTTTCATGGCGATTCTGCTCAAGCCGATTTTGCCTTCGTATGTGGCGAAGGTGGAGAAGTTGCTCGGGGAGGGGCCGTATGTCTGGTCGAGTCTTGGGGAGACCTGGAGCAACCGCGAGGTGGCGCCGTATGACTATTTGGCGGTGCGGATTGACCCGAAAGCGGTCGAGGCGGTCGTGAAGGCGTCGGTCTCGAATGTGCCTTCCGTGCCGGCGCCTGCTTTCCCTCCGGTGGGGGAGACGGTTGATTTCGAGACTTTTGCGAAGGCGGATCTGCGGGTGGCGAAGGTGCTTTCGGCTGAGGCGGTCGAGGGCTCTGAGAAGTTGCTCAAGGTGCTGCTCGATGTGGGGGATGGGCGTCCGCGTCAGGTCTTTGCGGGTATCCGCAAGGCGTACGCGCCGGAGCAACTGGTCGGGCGGAGCGTGGCGTTTGTGGCGAACCTGGCGCCGCGCAAGATGCGTTTCGGTGTGTCGGAGGGAATGATTCTGGCGGCGTCGAATCCGGACGGGCGGCTTTTTGTGCTCAATCCGGACGGCGGGGCGCTACCGGGGGCGCCGATTCGTTAGCATCGGCCGATTGGTGTGGGCAATCGGGGGCGTCCGCCCGGTTGCCAGAGACTGCCTGTGCGCCACCAGCGCCGGGTGGTCTTTTGTTTTCGACGAGCCGGATGAAAGGTTGGCACCTCCGGCCGCGGCAGGTATCAATCTTCCAGTGGGGCTGGTTGATTGGAACCGGTGCCGCAGGTTGCAACCTTTCGGGGCAAGAGGAGGAAACCTCCCGCCAACGCCGTAAAGGGCGCCACGAGCACGAGGGTGAAACTTCCCACGAGGGTTTTGACGCACTCAGCCGCGACATAGGGATTGTTCAGGAAGTCGACTGGGCCGGTACCCTGCGCATGGAATGCCATCATTAGCGTCAGGTAGCCCCCCGAGTAGGCCAGCAGCAGCGTCGTGGTCATCGTCCCGACCACGCTCCGCCCGATGCGCCACCCCGACGCCACCAGTTCCCGGCGCCCGATCGACGGCCGGTGCCGCACCACTTCAGCCATCCCCGCCGCCACATCCATACCCAAGTCCATCACCGCCCCCGACGAAGCCAGAATCATCGCGCCCGTGAAGACCTCCCGCAAATCGAGCCATTCGTAGCCGCTGTAGAGAAGCGGTTGCGCATAAGGCATCACTGCCCCGTTGACCTTCAGCAGATAGGCGAAGAGCCCAGACATCCCCGCCCCCGACACAACCCCCAGCATCGAACCTCCGAACGCCGTCCACCCCTTCGCCGTAAACCCAGCCACGAGAAAGACAATCACCGCCGTCAACAGGCAGACCGTCCCCACCGCCACCCATATCGGAGACCATCCCCCAAGGCAGAGCGGAATCACCAGCTTCCAAATCGCCAGACAACTGAACAGGAACGACGCGAACGCCTTCAGCCCAGTCCCGCCCGCAAAAAACAACAGCAGAATCAGAAAAAGCGCAAACAGCAGCAGCGACCAGTGCAACCGGTAATGATCCTGCGCCGTAGCCACGCTTCCCGGCCCCGGATTGCCCAGAATCCCCGCCAGACAAAGGTCTCCCGGCGCGAAAACCTTGTCCAAGTCCATCTGCGCCCGCAACGTATTCTCCCCCCTGATTCGCAGCCCCTTCGCAGCCCCCTCCAAAGGCTCCAGCACCAGATGCTGAGAGCCCATCTTCAGCAGCCCGATTTGCTGCAAATCCCCATCGTCAACCTCCACCACGCGGGCACAGACCTTCACCCCCTGCTGGCCCGGAGATTCCTTCGACCCGGGCAGCAAAAAAAGCACCAGACACCCCGCCAGGACAGCACAAGTCGCCCCCCAGCAACGGCAGGCGCAGAGCAACTTGGTACCCATCAGCGAACAGAAGAGGTGCTAACGATTCTGCAGCAAAGCTTTAATCCGCCGGGCAATGTCGGTATTATCCATCATCCCGCTGAACTGCTCAGCCCCGCACCCAACGGCAGTCGTCATAACCGGCAAAGCCGTATGCGCCCCGCTCGTCCAGGCAAGCCCGCATTTGTTGTTGAAGATGCGTATGGCGCAAGACGCCAGGCGGCCTTCATCCTGGACATAAGGTTGGTTCTTCCCGGGCTTGTCCTTGCGTTGGCGCGCGGCGTCGAGCTGGATTTGCTCGGCGGGAGTCAATGATAGCCTGTGCCCGGATTCGTAGACAAGACCGAAGGAGCGGGTAATCAATCCGCGGAGCTCTTCGGCGTTTGAGACTGCCTTGGCTTGGCGCATGAATTGGTCTCTGGAACAAGTTTGGCGCAGGAGGCGGTCGGGGTAGATGGCGTAGCCGGTTCCTGCGAATCCCATGGTCAAACCGCCTGTTTCGTGGTCGCCGGTGACGATGATAAGAGTTTGGTCGGGATGTTGGCTGGCGAAGGCGAGGGCGGTGCGCACGGCTTGGTTGAGGTCTATGGTTTCCCTTGCGGCGGTGGCGGCATCGTTGGCGTGGCATTGCCAGTCGATTTTACCCCCTTCGGTCATTATGAAGAAGCCGTTTGGGTTGTCGAGCAGGTCGATGGTTTTCTGGAGTATTTCGGAGAGGGGGATGTCTTGCTTTTGGCGGTCGATGGCGTAGGGGAGGGCGTCTTTGGCGAGTGGGGCGAGGACTTTGCCGCAGCCTGGTTTGAGGGCGCGGAAGGCGTTGGGGTCTTGGACGAGGGGGTAGCCGTTGGAGGGGGCGAGGTGGTAGATGTCGCCTTGGTATCTAGGGGATTTCTGGTTGTTGTGGTTGCTGATGCCGCCGCCTGCGAATAGGTCGAATCCGGAGGCGAGGAGGTCGAGTCCAAGTTCGTAGCCCATGCCGCGGTCGCGCTGGTGTCCGTAGAA
>JBJFGP010000040.1:0-5357 GCA_051892815.1 Kiritimatiellia bacterium
CTCGCGGCAATGGACACCGGATCGGCCTTCGAAGGCATGGGCGCGTCGAGAGAAGCCTACTTCTCGGCCCTGGTCGAAGCAACCATTTTCGCGATTCTTTGCTTCCTTTTGACCCTGACGGTACGCACCGATCTCTCCGGGATGTTGGCATCTTTCGGTCCCGAAGCTTGGCAGGAATCGGCGACCCCGATGCTCCTCGGCGCGCTCGCCTTCATCGCCGTGCTGCTCTGCGAAAACTGTCGCGTGCCCTTCGACGACCCGGAGACCCACCTCGAACTGACGATGGTCCACGAGGCGATGATTCTCGACCACGCCGGTCCCGAACTGGGGCTCGTCCTCTACGCCTCCGCCCTCAAACTCTGGCTCCTCTCCGGCTTCTTCGTTCTCCTGCTCCTCCCCGCCATCCCCGGACTTCCCGCGCACGGGCACGCCCTGCTCTGGATAGGCGGCACCCTCGGCAGCGGAATCCTAGTCGGCACCATCGAGTCAACCCTCGCCCGCGCCCGCTTCCTCAAAGTCCCCCAACTCCTTCTTGGCGCCTTTGCCGCCGCCCTCATCGCCCTGATTCTCCTCAAAGCCTTCTAGGAACGACCCATGCCAGAGACCGCCGAACTCCTCCTCGCGCTGATACTCGTGAGCGACCTCGTGCTCGTCGCCTCCAGCCGACTGCTCCATTGCATCAAAGTCGCCGGAATCCAAGGCCTGCTCATCGGATTGCTACCCCTGGCCGTCTGGCAAACCGGCGGCGGCATCTCCTCCCTTCCACTTTGGGGCGTCGCGCTGACCAACACCCTCGTCAAAGGCATAGCCCTCCCAGCCCTGATGGTCTACGCCATGCGCCAGGCCTCCGTCAAGCGCGAACTCGAACCCTTCGTCGGCTATCCCCTCTCCGTCGCCGTCCAATTCCTCATCGTCGCCGCATCCTTCCTCGCCGCCTCGCGCCTGCACATCGCCGACGGCCTCGCCTGCGCCCTGACCATCCCCGTCGCACTCTCCACCATCGGCGCCGGCCTCTTTATGATTATCGCCCGCCGCAAAGCCATCACCCAAGTCATCGGCTTCCTGATGCTCGAGAACGGCATCACCGTCTTCGGCGCCGGACTAATGATGGAATACGGCCCCTTCGTGGAACTCGGCATCCTCCTGGATGTCCTCGTCCTCGTCTTCGTCATGGGCATCGCCATCTTCCAGATCAACCGCGAATTCGCCCACATCGACACTGACCGCCTCAACCGCCTCGGCGACACCACAACCCGCAGATAGACCCCCCATGACCACCCTCCTGGTTGCCACCCCCTTCTTCTTCTCCCTGCTCATATTCGCCCTCGGACGAACCCACCGCGCCGCCGAACGCCTAGCCCTCGCCGGAGCCGCCGTACACCTTCCGATTACCCTCCTGGCCTGCCTGAAATTCCCCCCCGAGCAACTCGACAGCCCCTCCCGACTCGTCCTCCTCCTAACCTCATTCCTCTACTTCGCCGTCGTCGCCCACGCCCAACAGTGGATCCCCCTCGCGCGCCAGATTGAAGGCCGCTCCGACGTACGCCGCGTGATGGATAGCCGCCTCTTCCTGGCCTGCCTCTCGGCCTTCCTCGGCTCCATGACCCTCGTAGCCGTCGCCCGCGAACCCGGCCTCGTCTGGGTCGCCGTCGAAGCCACCACCCTCTTCAGCGCACCGCTCATCTGCTTCCACCGCTCGGCCGAGTCCCTCGAAGCCATGTGGAAATACCTGCTCATCTGTTCTGTCGGCATCGCCCTGGCGCTCTTTGGCACCATGCTCCTCGGACATGCCCAGCACCTCGCCCGGGACGGAGCCATCAACCCCGTCTGGTACAAGGCGGCATTCATCCTCGCCCTTGCCGGCTACGGCACCAAAATGGGCCTTGCCCCCTTCCACACGTGGCTCCCAGATGCCCACAGCGAGGCGCCCGCCGTCGCCTCCGCCCTCCTCTCGGGAACCCTGCTCAACTGCGCCTTCCTCGCCCTGATTCGCATAGCCGCCTTCGCCCCCGCGGAATTGGTTCCATTCGCCAACAACCTGATGCTCTTCTTCGGCGCCTTCTCGGTTGCCGTGGCGGCGCTCTTTATCATCCGCCAGAGCGACTACAAGCGATTGCTGGCCTACTCAAGCGTAGAGAATATGGGGCTGGTGCTGATGCTCTTCGCCCTGCGCGAAAGCCCTTGCGGCGAGGCCTATCTGATCAACCTCGCCGGCCATTCGCTGGTGAAGGTCGCGCTCTTCCTGGTGGCCGGGAATATCCTGCTGGCGTGGGGCACAAGGGCCATCGGCTCAGTCAAGGGGCTTCTCGCGACGCATCCTATCCAGGCGACCCTTTGGCTGCTTGGCGCGCTGATGATTACCGCCATGCCGCCCTCTGCGCTCTTTGTTGGCGAATACGCCCTAATCCGTCAACTGGTGGCGCGGCCGGTACTTTGCCTAGTGACCGGAATCTCGCTATTGGTGCTCTTCTGCGGTATGATGCAGTCGGTGCTGGGGATGGTCATGGGTGATCCGGAGGAAGGGAAGCAGCCGCTCTGCGTCCTGCCTAGGGGGCTGGCTATTGCGCCGGCACTTTTGCTGGGGATTTCGGCCTTGCTCTTCGGGGTGCTCTGCTTTACCTTTATGGAGGGATGTCTGCCGTGAAGCTGCTTGAAACCTTCAATGCCCGTCCGGTCGCGCTCGACCAGGTTCCGGAGTTGTCGCTGCCCGAGTTGCGCGACGAGATGTTGGCGGCGATGGGGTCGCCTGCTTGCCGCGTATTGGCCTTTTTCGCGCTTTCGGAGGGGGCGGAAGATGGGCTTTTCCGGCTGGTGTCGGTGCTTGGGGACGCGGCGGGAAAACGGCTGCTTCTGGGCTCTTCGCTGTGTCGGGAGCGGTATGCTTCGTTTACGCCTTCGCTGCCGATGGTGGATTGGTTCGAGCGTGAGATTGCGGAGCAGTATGGGGTCGAACCTGCCGGTCATCCGTGGCTCAAGCCGATACGCTTTCACGAGGCGTGGAACGGTCGGAATGCCTTCGGTAGAGGGCCGCTTTTGCCGGGGGTGGCGGACAATTTCTGGCTTGAGGGGCGTGCGGCGCACGAGGTGGCGGTTGGGCCTGTCCATGCGGGGGTGATTGAACCGGGGCACTTCCGTTTCCAGTGTCTGGGGGAGGATGTCTTTCATCTCGAAATCTCTTTGGGGTATCAGCACCGGGGGCTGGAGCGTCTGCTGGAGGGGGGACCGGAGGTGCGTACGATTCCGTGGCTGGAGACGGTTTCCGGGGACTCAACGGTTGCCTCTGCGTGGGCTCTTTGCGCGCTAATGGAGGGGCTTGGCGGAATGGCAGTTCCGGAGGGGCTTCGGTTGCTCCGTTCGGTGCTGTTGGAACTTGAGCGGGTGGCGAACCATACGGGCGATTTGGGGGCTTTGGCGGGTGATGTGGCGTATTTGCCAACGGCCTCTTTCTGTGGGCGGATTAGGGGGGATTTGCTCAATCTGACGGCTTTGCTGACGGGGAACCGGTTTGGCCGGAATGCGCTGGTTCCCGGTGGTTCGCGGGTGGGGTTGTCGGCTGCGACGGCGGGGGAGGCGCTCGTGAAGTTGCGTGCGGCGCGAAGGGATTTGGAGGGGGCTTTGGCGCTGATGTTCGATGCGCCGAGTGTGCTTGATCGGCTGGAGCAGACTGGGCGGGTGCCGCTGCGGCGGGCGCGCGAGTTGGGGTTGACGGGGTTGGCGGCGCGGGCGTCCGGGCTGGCGTACGATGCGCGGGCGGACTTTCCGCTTCCGGGGGTGGTGCCGTACGCGTCGACGCCGCTGCCGGCTTTCCAGGAGGGGGAGGTTTCGGGGGATGTGTTTTGCCGCGCGAGGCAGAGACGACTGGAACTGGCGGCTTCGTTCGACTGGCTGGAGCGGGTGCTTGCGGAGGTGGCGGAATCTGGCGCGGCAATCGCCGCGGAGGAGTCTTCGATGGGGCCGCTGGCGGCGAACAGTCTGGCGGTTTCGGTGGTCGAGGGGTGGCGCGGGGAGTTGGTTCATGTGGGTCTGACGGATGGCTCGGGTCGGTTCCGGCGGTACAAGATTGTAGACCCTTCGTTCCGCAACTGGACGGGGCTGGCGTTTGCCTTGAGGGGGGAGCAGATTTCGAACTTTCCCATCTGCAACAAGAGTTTCAATCTCTCCTATTGCGGGACGGATCTCTAGCCTGGAGTTTTCAGAATGATTGCCTCTTTCCTTGCCCGCCTGCGCCAGAAATACCGGACGGGAACTTTCCCCGCGACGCCGCCGAATCTGCCCCCTTCGTTCCGCGGCCGACCGGCGATCGATGCCTCGGCGACGCCCGAAGACCGGCGTATGGCGGCCTCGGTTTGCCCCGCGCGAGCGGTTCTTGCGGATGCCGATGGTCGGCCCTCGATTGACCTTGGGCGGTGCACCTTCTGCGGGCGCTGCGCGGAGGTTTGCCCGCGTATCCGGTTCACCCGCGAGTACCGTCTGGCGACCTTCCGGCGCGACGAGCTGGTGGTGCGCGCGGGGGAAGGGGCGTACCGCCCGCTCGCCAATCCCGATGCCGAGTTCGCGGGGCTCTGCCGCAACTCGTTCAAGATTCGCCAGGTCTCGGCGGGCGGGTGCGCGGCGTGCGAACTGGACTTCAATGTGCTCGGGACGCTGGCGTGGGACATGGGGCGCTTCGGACTTCAGATTGTCGCCTCGCCGCGCCATGCCGACGCGATTTTGGTGACCGGCCCGGTGACCCGAAACATGGCCCTCGCCTTGCGCAAGACCTACGACGCCATGCCGCGCCCCTGCGCCATCGTCCTCTCCGGCGCCTGCGCCATCTCCGGCGGCCTCTACGCCCAATCCCCCCAGACCTGCGGCGGCTTCGACGGCTGGCGCGAGAGCGGCCTTCCGCCCCCGATGCTCTACATCCCCGGCTGCCCGCCCCACCCCGCCACCACCCTCGAAGCCCTCGTGCGCGCCATCGGTCGCCCGCCCGCCCCGCCTGTCGACCAGTGACTTTTCCGCCCCTGGCGCGACCCAAAATCCGGCGGTCGGCTCTTGACTCCAGCCGTCGGATTTTTCTGCACACCTCCGCTTCCGAAAGGTAGCCACCACCGCCCCCCGAAGGTAGGCAGGAATAGCCCCTGTAGGTACCCACCTGTTGACTTTGAAGGTGTCAACCAATCGGCCTGCGGGTAGGGTGATTTACCCCCGGTTGGTGCCCGAGCGAGCCATTTTTTCCGCCCGCAAAACACATCCGAATGTGCCAGTCAAGACCCCTTGAGCCTGAAAATTGGGCAAAATAAGCCGTTTTACCC
Source organism: Kiritimatiellia bacterium (assembly GCA_051892815.1). Classification (GTDB taxonomy): domain Bacteria; phylum Verrucomicrobiota; class Kiritimatiellia; order RFP12; family DVOR01; genus JAXFQS01. The sequence continues at coordinate 5,295 of JBJFGP010000040.1, forward strand.
CCGATTTAGCCTCATTTCAAGCCGCCGCAAAAAAAGTTGGCGAAAAGTGAAGATTTTGCTTGA
>JBJFGP010000041.1:0-5355 GCA_051892815.1 Kiritimatiellia bacterium
CAATATCTCCGTCATTGTCCGGGAGAAGAGTTTCCCTGTCGAGGTCGAGCGGCGCGTGGTCGATCGGATTGCTTACGAACTCAAGCCAGATAACCTTCAGATAGAACGAGGGTATGCCTTGGTTATGGTGGTGGGAGAGGGCCTCTACTACACGCCGGGCATCGCCGCCCGGGCGACAAAGGCTTTGGCTGATGCCGGGGTCAACATAGAGATGCTGAATCAGGGCTCTTCTGAAATCTCCATGATGTTTGGTGTTCGGACCGATTTGCGCAAGAAGGCGGTCTGCGCACTCTACGATGCGTTTATCCGCACAGGTTCCCACGATGCTGGCGGGCAGCAGGATTAGACCCTTGAAGCAGAAAGTACAGGTTTACGATACGACCCTGCGCGACGGTGCGCAGGCTGCCGGCATAGCCTTTTCCGACACGGGAAAGGTTCGTTTTGCCAAGGCTCTGGACGACTTTGGGGTCGACTACATTGAAGGCGGCTATGCCGGTTCGAATCCGCGCGACCTGAAGTTCTTTGCAGACATGGCAAAGGAAACCCTTCACCACGCCCGGATTGTCGCCTTTGGCTCGACCCGGCGGGCGAGTGCAGATGTCCAGTCTGACCCGCAGTTGCAGGGGCTTTTGCGTGCGGAAACCTCGGTCTGTGCCATCTTTGGCAAAAGTTGGTTGCTGCATGTCTCGGAGGTGTTGCGGACGACTGCCGAGAACAATTTGCAGATGATAGCGGATACGGTTGGCTATCTGAAGCAGTCGGGGCGGGATGTCATTTTCGATGCAGAGCATTTTTTCGACGGCTATGCGGACAATCCGGACTATGCCCTTGAGGTGCTGCGTACTGCCGTTCGGGAGGGGGCTTCGCAACTGACTCTCTGTGACACGAATGGGGGGCGTTTGCCTTATGAGATTGCTACGGCTGTGGCTACGGTCGTCCAGGAGTTCCCTCAAGTCTCGATTGGCATTCACGCGCACAATGACAGTGGCTTGGCCGTTGCCAATACCATCGAGGCGGTTCGTTCCGGGGCAACTCTGATACAGGGGACTGTGAATGGTTTTGGCGAGCGGTGCGGAAACGCTGATTTGCTGACCATCATCCCGTCGCTTGAGTTGAAACTGAAGGTGCCCTGCATCGGCCGCCGCAATCTGCGCAAGCTTCGTGCGCTGTCACTGCTGGCGGACGAACTAACCAATCAGCGCCCCGATCCGCGCTATCCGTATCGAGGGGCGTTTGCGTTCAGTCACAAGGCGGGGACGCATGTCAATGCGGTCCTGAAGAATCCGGTGACATTTGAGCATGTTGCGCCCGAGGTGGTCGGAAACAAGCGGGAGATCCTGGTTTCCGAGTTGGCGGGAGCGGCGAACATTCAGATGAAGGCGAAGGAACTGGGGGTTGACCAGTTGGCGTCTGACAAGGCTGTTGCGCGGCAGGTCCTGGACGAACTCAAGAGCAAGGAGCGGCAAGGATATTCGTTCGAATCGGCCGATGGTTCGTTCAAATTGTTGATGCGTCGGGTCATGAAGTTGAACCGTCACCTGTTCGAGTTCGAGGGGTTCCGCGTCATCACCGAGAAGCGTAGCCGTGACGAGCAGTGTATCACGGAGGCGACGGTCAAGATTTCCGTTGATGGGGTGACGGAATTGACGGTCGGGGAGGGGAATGGTCCCGTCGATGCGCTGGATGTGGCGCTTCGCAAGGCTCTCTCCAAGTTCTACCCAGAGATTTCCCGGATGAGTTTGACGGACTTCCGGGTACGCATTCTCGACCCTGAGAGTGCGGCACGGGCGGTGACCCGCGTGGTTATCGAGTCGACGGATGGCGCGAAGAGTTGGGGAACTGTCGGCGTCTCGCAGAATATCATCGAAGCCTCGTGGCAGGCATTGCTCGATAGCGTGGAATACAAACTTAGCGAGAAAGGTTCCAAGAAATGAGACATCTGGGGGTCTATCTCGCGGTGGCGTTGCTTGCCTTGGGGGGCGGTGGTTGTGCGACTTCCTCCAAACTGTCGGGCGGCGCGGGGCCTTGGACTTCCCCCTTTGACGGGCGGACGCTATCAGGGTTCTTCCTCTGGAACAAGCCGGATGCGGCGATTACCGGGTGGTATGTGGCGGATGGAGAGATTCGTCTGCCTGCTAACGCCAAGTGCGGCGATTTGGCACTGGCGGTTCCTGTCGAGGACTTTGAACTGACTTGGCAGTTCAAGATTTCGACGAACGGGAACAGTGGCGTCAAATACCGGGTTCCTGCCGTGCGCAAGGGTAAGTGGCCGATTGGATGCGAGTATCAGATTCTCGACGACAATGGGCATCCGGACGCCAAACTTGGACGGAACGGAAACCGCAAGACGGCTTCGCTTTATGATGTCATTCCTGCGCCTCCGGATAAGCCGCTTCTTCCTCCAGGGGAGTGGAATAAGGCACGTATCGTCGTCTCCGGTTCCAAGGCAGAACATTGGCTCAATGGTAGGCTCCTTGTGGTCTATGATGTAGCAACCTCCGACTTCAAGAGGTGCGTAGCAATGAGCAAGTTCGCAAAAGAGGCGGATTACGCCGTGCTGGGGCCCGGCTACATTCTGTTTCAGGACCACAACGATCCCGTGGCGTACCGGAACATTCGCTTGCGTCGCCTGAATGTCAAATGAGCGAGTAGCTTGCCGTGTCGATTGCACCTTCTCCATTCGATTTCTTCTCGACTCCGTGGTTTTGGTCTGCCTTCCTCGGCTGGATGATGGCGCAGACCATAAAGATTGTCCTGGCGTTGCACCGCACCCACACCTGGGACTTCACCTACCTTTTCAGCACAGGCGGAATGCCTAGCGCACATTCGGCACTGGTTTCCGGACTGGCCGTCTCGATTGGATTGACGGAGGGATTTGGCTCGCCGGTGGCCGTGGTGGCGATGACAATGGCGCTCATCACCATGTTTGACGCCTCGACAGTCCGGTATGCGGCAGGGCAGCAGGCTCGCGTGCTGAACAAGTTGACGCGACAACTCTTTTCGGAGCATCGTTTCGATGTCAGGGAACCCCTCAAGGAGTTGCTGGGACATACGCGCACGGAAGTCTTCGCGGGCATGGCCTTGGGATGCGCTATTGCACTTCTTGTTGTGCGCCTTTGGGAGAAGTGAGTATGGAATACGAAGTCTTGCCGCTTGGTGCCTTCGAAACAAATTGCGTGGTCTTGTGGGATGACCGAAAGTCCGCCTTGGTAGTCGACCCGGGGGCGGAGCCTGAACGCATTGAAAGCCTGCTTGCCGCCAAAGGATTGACCCTCTCGGCGATTGCATTGACCCACGGTCACGCCGACCATATTGGCGCGCTCGACTCCCTTTTGCGCCGTCGCTCCGTCCCTGTCTATCTGACCGATGCCGACGCGGCATGGGCGTTTACCAATCTCAACACCTTTCCACCTTATACGACCGTCCAGACCCGCCCCGCGAGCCTCTGCACCCCGCAAGATTTCCTTGAGGTCGGGAACCTAAAGGCGCGGGTCATTTCCACGCCAGGGCACACCCCAGGCGGCGTTTGCTACTGGTTTGAAGCCGACCATTTGCTGTTGACGGGCGACACCCTTTTCGCCGGTTCCGTAGGTAGAACCGATTTGCCTGGCGGTGATTGGGGGGCGTTAGAGGAGTCCCTTCGGAGACTCAAGTCGTTGCCTGATGATATTCGCCTTGTCGCTGGGCATGGCGAGGGCTCGACACTAGGGGGCGAAAAGCGATACAACCCCTATTTGGCAAGGGTTTAGCCATGGCAACCGAAGTCATTCCCCCAACCGACCCGAACGATAAGACGACGGTCGTGCTACCCCCCGGGAGCGCACCGGACGAGGTCGTTTACCGCGAGGATAAGCCCGATGCCGTGTTTAGTCAGTATGCGATTTGCGGCAAGATTGGCGACGGCGGAATGGGGGTGGTCTACCTCGCGAAAGACAGACGCCTCAACCGCTATGTTGCCATTAAACGGCTCAATGCGGCGTCCCTGGCGAAACCGGCTTTGCGCGAACGCTTCCTCCAAGAGGCGCGTGCCGTTGCCGCGCTCAACCACGTAAATATCGTCCACATCTATTCACTGGGAGAGGACGAAAACGGCCCCTATATCATTATGGAGTATGTGGGCGGGCCGGATGCCAATGAAATCCGCCGCGAAGGCTCACAAACTCCATCTGGTCCTGCTCGGCCGTTGACCCTGGACGCCTATGTGCTTCGGCATGGGCAGATGACCCTGGAGGAGGCCATTCCTTTGCTGATTCGCTTGGGAAAAGCCATCGAATATGCCCACTCCTGCGGCGTCATCCATCGGGACTTGAAGCCGAGCAATGTCCTTCTGGATAAGAACCTGGAGCCTAAAATCTGCGACTTCGGATTGGCTCGCCTTGAGAACAAAGAGGAGAGCGAAGCCAACCGGAAGTTAACCGTTCCAGGAGAGAAACTCCTCTCGCTTGGCTACAGCGCCCCCGAACAGGAACGGGACGCCAGCACAACCGATATCCGATCGGATGTCTACGGCTTGGGGGCCATCCTCTATTTCTGCCTGACGGCCAAGAATCCACGCTATTTCCGGGAGCAGGAAGTTCAGCCTTCAGTTCGAGAGGTGCTCGTCAAAGCCCTTGCGACAGAGCGTGAGTCGCGTTGGTCTTCGGTCGTGCTCTTCGTCGAAGCCTTGCAGGCGGTGCTCAACAAGGCGCAGATTGAACAGCCGACCGTGAAAAAGACCTGGCGGTGCAAGTGGTGCGACACCGTAAACCCCATTGAGACGCATTATTGCGTGGAATGCGGCTGGGAGGGGGCTGAGAATTGCCCCGAATGCGGCGCCGAGACTTTTATCGGGGTGCAGTATTGCACCGTTTGCGGTGCCGACCGCCGCGCCTATGAAGGCATGACCGTTCTGCTTGAGCGTATGGCTAAGGCAATGGAGGAGCACCGTTTCGAGCGTGTGGTCTCATACGCCGGTCGCGTTCACGGCTTTGAGCCGGCAGGACAGAAGGGGCGGGATTTGCTTCAGCGAGTCCTATCCTTTAAGGAGCAGGCGGAGCAGAAAATCCTCCGTCGGAACCGCTTGGTCAATCAGATTCCGTTGGAATTCAAGGCGGAGAATTATGAGCGGACATTGGCTTTCATCCGTGAATTGAGGGAGCTCAATGAGAATCCCGACAGTTTTAAGAGCGAAGAGGACCGTATTCCTGGATTGATTCTCGCAAGAGACCTCGATCGGGCAAACCGTCTGATGCGCAACAAGGACTGGGGTTCAGCAAAGGCACTGGTTGCGGAGTTATCCCGTTCTTACGGGACGGACAATGCAGAGTGCCGAGCCCTTGCCAAGCGAATCGCGACGCACTTTACTCTCCTTCGCAT
>JBJFGP010000042.1:0-5325 GCA_051892815.1 Kiritimatiellia bacterium
GATGGTGACACCGCAGGTAGGAAAGCGGCGATACGCACCGGCAAACTCTTTTTGGGCTATGGAATCCCCGTGACGGTTGCCGCACTTCCGCCTGGCGAAGACCCTGATTCGCTAATCCGGGACAAGGGTGCTGAGGCATTCCAGGCGATTCTTGATGAGGCAGAGTCCCTGGTCGCCTTTATCGTCCATTCTGCCGCACGACTTGAAAAGCAGCCGGCCTCCATTGATGCACTGACGCGTACGACAGCGCAGATTTTGGAGGTTCTGCAAAATACCGAGAGTGCCGTCATGCGGGCGCGTCTGCAACAGGAGGCGGCCGCACTTCTAGGAGTAGGCGAAGATGCTCTAGCGGAGGACTTCAAAAAAATTCTCCAGGAGGTCGAAGTACGACGGCCACAACGGGCACAAGAGCCTACTGCGGAGGATTTGGAGTTTGTAGATGAGCCGGATATTGTCGATTTTGACGATATTGAACCGGTAGATGAACCGCAGGAAGCGCCCCCCGCAGCGTCTACAGCGCATAGCTTGGCAGACGCTTTGGCGGAATTAGTGCTTCACCATTACGACAACCAACCGCTGCTTGAGGAGATTCGCCACTGTCTGCCTCCACACCTGATTCCAGATGGCCCCGTGCGTAGTCTCATCAGCGCCATTCACCAAACCCCTTCTCTGTCGTCCTTCCAACTACCGGATGAACTGCCAGATTACCGCGCCTACTATGATGAAGTTCTAGAGCGCGATGAGCGTTTAGGCAGTGAAACAGCCCCTCAAGAAGCGTTGGAAGAACTCATCCGCAAGTTTTGGATTCAAGCTGCTGAGCAGCAGGGGCAAGCACTTCCGGCAGACAGTCTTCAGCGCCTTGAGCTGCAAAAGCACATCGGCTATTTGAAGACCGTGCCCTGGCGACAGGTACGCGCCACGCTCGCGGGCAATTACGAACCGATCCAATCCGAACCGCCACCTTCACCAACCGCGCCGGGACCTCTTTCTGTGGGACCTTTGCAGCCAGCCGCATCCCCTTCACCTTCCCAAGCCCCTTCGTTCAACGAGCCCAGCGACCTCCCCGATTAAAGGCTTGCCTCTGCCACGGGCATTCGATATAATGAAGGTACTTCTGAATGTCAGCCCATATCGACCATAAGCAGCGCAAGCAACTGATTATCGCCCGTTCCATCATCCTCTTTTCGGAGCAGGGGTACAATGGTGTGACATACCAGAAGATAGCCGATGCGTGCGGATTTGCCCGTACGGTGCTCTACCAATATTTCAAGAACAAGTGCGAAATATTCTCCTACGCCATAGAGCAACTCAACAATCAGCTCAAAGAGCAGTATGTCCGTATCACGGATGACCGGCGGCTTTGCGTGGCCGAACGCATTGAACAGGTTTTAACTGCCACGCTGACGCTTCTTTACAAGGAGCAGGTCTTTATGAGCGTCGTCTTAGACCATATTTTGGCTGGTCATCGGGCCGGTCGCTCTATGCGTCATCCAATCCGTCTCTATACCTTTGGCGTCATTCGCGCCTTGCGCCGTCTCCTGATGGAGGGAGTCCGGAACGGGGAGATTTCTGTCATCTCCACATCCATCGCAGCCCAAAACCTCTATGCGCTTCTCGAATCAGCCATTTTGCGTCTGACCATTTCTGAAAATGCAGACTTCAATATGGCTCAGCAGATGGTCCATCAGGCTGTTTTAGGATTGAAACGACAAAACTAGTTGCCATGCAGTATCCCATTGGTCGCGTCATCGCCGGTTCACAGGCCGAAATAGAGTCTGCAAGAAGTCGATTTGATCAGCAAGCCATAGACGAAACGCACCTCCACTCGGGTAATTATCCTTACCCCCTCCATGCCGTGGGGCTTGTCCAAACGGCTACCGCGGTCGGTCCAGGAACATTCAAAGGGGCTATTTTGCGTCCCCTCACCTTCGCCCCTTCCGCTCAACCTGGGTGGTGGATTGACCGTACGGATCTACCTGATCAACTGCCAGTCGAGGTCTCCGCCAATAATGTCTGGACCACCGCCCGCAATATTGTGCTTCGCGCCGGGAGCCCCCACAATTACCTCCGGATGGTGGAGCATATTATTGCCCTGCGTATCGGCATGGGAATCGACGATGTGACCATTCGCGTCGCGGATGGAGACCCTCCCCTCTTCGATGAAAGCAGTCTGCCCCTTGTTGAGGCGATGAACAATGCCAAACCGGTTGAGTTGCAGCGCCCGGCGACCTTTCTGACGGTCAAGGAGCCTGTCACATTTGGCGGCACTCGGGGCGACTTCATCACGCTCCTCCCTGCTGAGCCTGGCCAGCGCCTTTTACGGGTTGATTGCGCCATCGATTTCCCTTCCGTCATTGGCAAGCAGAGAATCCTATTCGACTTGACCCCCAAGACCTTCCTTATCGGCGCAGGCGCTCGAACCAACGCCTCGCATGGACAGATGCTTTACTGCCGCACCATTGGCAAGCTATTCGCCGACACGCGCAATTTGGGCTACACGACCAACAACATCCTGATTCACGGCAAACACCGATACGCCAACCAGCCGCGCTTTGAACGAGAACCTGTCTGGCATCGCGCCGTACTCGATTTGCTGGCGGCAGTTGCGCTCTTGCGCGGTCGCTTGGCGGGAACGATTATCTCCTATCGTGCCGGACACACCCAGGATGTCCAATTCATGACCCAACTGCTACTGAACAATTTGCTGGAGGTTCACCATGCCTAAATGCTCCCGTATTGCTTGGATTCCTTGTTGTCTAACCCTTCTCCTGACGGTCGGATGCGAGACGACCAGCGACATATTCAACTTGCCTGACCGCAGTTCCCCGCCTTCAAGTTCGGTAGCCGCCCGAGAAGCAGCCTCCATCCGTCGTACGGAGGCAAAAGTCGCGCAAATCGAAGCGCAACTGGACGAATTGAACCGCCTCACCGACCGCTTGGACCGGCGCCTGGACGATTTGGAACGCCGAAGCCTCAACCCCAACGAGTTGACCGCCATCCGCCGGGATCTCGACGCACTGAGGCAGGATATGACTCGCCAGCGCGGAGAGATTGTCAACGAATTGGCTCCGAAATTGGTAAAGATGCAATCCGCCCGTCCTCAACAATCTTCGCCAGCGCCTCGTACGCAATCCAAAAGCGGATACGAGCATATCGTCGAGAAGGGACAGACCCTATCCGAGATAGCACGAGGCTATAGCGTCAGCGTCGACTCGATTCTAAGGGCAAATAATCTGACGCGCAAATCTGTCATCCGCGTTGGGCAGAAACTTTTCATTCCGGACGCCAACTAAACCACGCCCCAATGACTGTCTCCATTACCTCCATTCTCATCCAGGCCGCCGGCGGTTTGGGTATTTTCCTGCTTGGCATGCAACACCTTTCGGAAGGTCTGCAGGCTGTTGCCGGACAGCGTATGCGCAAACTGGTCGCCGCGGCGACCAGCAACCGTTTCGCCGGGGTCGTGACAGGCATTGTCGTGACCGGGCTGGTGCAGTCCAGTTCGGTCGTCACGGTGATGGTTGTTGGACTGGCGACTGCCGGCATTATGACCCTGGTGCAGGCAATCAATGTCATTATCGGCGCCAATATCGGGACGACCGCGACGGCTTGGATTGTGGCCATGTTGCCGTCTATCGGCGACTCCTTTTTTATGATTCTTCTGGTTATCGGCGCCGTGCCCTATCTCTTCGCCAAGAAGGAAAGGTGGCGCTACGGCGGGTTGGTGACTCTGGCCGTTGGTCTTATCTTTCTTGGCCTCCAGGTGATGAGCAACAGCCTCAAGCCTATCAGCGCCAATCCCGAGTTCGTCAAATGGTTCCAAATCTTCAGCGCCGACTCATACCTCGGTCTGGCAAAGTGCATTCTGACGGGTACCATTCTCACCGCCATCATCCAGTCTTCAGCCGCAGCCACGGCCATATCCATTACGCTGGCCATGAACGGGGTCATCAGTTTTGAGACCGGCGCGTCGCTGGTTTTCGGCATGAACATCGGTACGACGGTGACGGCTTGGTTGGCGGCTTTGGGCGGAACGGTTCCAGCGCGACGGGCGGCACTGGCGCATACGCTCTTCAACCTCATTGGCGTGCTGATTTTCGCCCCCTTCTTCTTGGACTTCATCGTTCCATTCTTCCGCTACTACTATCCTGAGATGTGCGAATGCCGCATTGAAAATGGGGTCAAGGTCTTTCCCTATATTACGGCTCCAATCGCCATGGTTCATACCTGCTTCAACCTGGCCAACACCTGCCTGTTCATCCCCTTTGTCCACGCATTCGCTCGTCTGATTGAGCGACTGGTTCCGGGCGAGGCGGTCTCGCAACGTCCCCGCCTAGAAGTGCTCGATATTCGCAATGTCGCTCCCGTCGTGGCGGTTGAACAAGCCCGCAAAGAGGTTGAATACATGGCGCACTGCGACAAGCGCATTCTCGATGAATTCCGGGCCATATTCACTAGCGACGAGGCGGACGAGGAACAAGAGCGACACATCTTTGAGACTGAGGATAAGCTCGACCGGATTCAGCACGAGGTCTCCATTTTCTTGGGCAAAGTCATGACGATGCCAATGCCTTCCGACGCGGCGCTCCGCGCCAAGATGATCCTTCGCGTAGCGGACGAATACGAGTCGGTCTCGGACGAGATTGCCGCCCTTTTGAAGGTGACCAAGCGGATGCGCAATTCGCATCAGCAGTTGACTGAGGCTGGCAGGAAGGAGATGCTGGCATTGCATGACCATTGCGCGGCCTTTGCTTCGATGGTGACCGAGGCCTTCCGCTACGGCAAGCGGTTTGCGCCCGACATCTTGGCCAATATGCATGCCGACTCTCAGTCGATTACCAAGGAAGTCAAGACCATTCGTTCGGCGCAACTTGACCGTCTTGAAAATCATGTCCAAGGGGTCGAATCCCTCAAGATTGTCGACCTGATGGATATGCTCAGCATCTACCGTCGCCTCAAGGAAACCTACCTCAACATTGGCGAGGCAATCCTTGAGGAGAATAGCCCCCGCTACGCTGACATCAGCTCGTAAATATGGGCCTGAACCGCGAATGGCTATGGCGCGAGCGTGACGGCCTGCCGCTCGACGACGAATATATTCCGCCGAGCCTGCGCAAGCCTCCTGTGGCCTTGTCCGATGACATCAACAAAGTGCTCAAGGAGTACCGTCTTCAACTGCGGGGCGACGATTCTCTGCTTTCCCGTCTCATCCCCCAATGGCCGCAAATCGTGGGCGCGGAACTGGCGGCAAAAGTCCAGCCTCTACGCTACGACAAGCCTACGCTTTACCTTGCCGTCTTGCGGAGTTCCGATCTCTATGCTGTC
>JBJFGP010000043.1:0-24149 GCA_051892815.1 Kiritimatiellia bacterium
CTGCTGGTCGGCGAGGTGGGGTGCTTCTTCGGGGAGAGGGAGGTTTTTTTCGGCTTCGGCGAGTGGTTTGAGCGGGTCGAGGCGGCGCCAATCTTTGAGGCGTTGGGGTGCGTTGGGGTCGGAGAGGAGGGTGTCGGCGAAAGGGATTGGCGGGGTGTAGGTACGATCGAAGAGGGTGGGCCAGGTGTCGGCGGCGAGGCGCTCGGCGTAGGCGGCGCGGGCTTGGTTGAAGGGGGCGTCGAGGGTGGCGTGGAGGTGGTTGGTGAGGTGGTTTGCGAAGGGTGGGCTGGCGAGCAGGTGGCGGGCAAGTTCGTTGAGTTCGCGGCGGTCGTCCGGCGGGGCGGTCTGGGCCCATTTCTCGGCGGCGAGAGGGAGGATTTGGCGGGCGAGGTCGTCGGTGAGGGTCTGGAGGCTTTGGGCTCGGGTGCGGTGCTGCTCGAGGTCGGAGAGCATCGTTTGGCGGAGGGTGTCGGGGTCAACCTTTGGGGTGGCGGCCTGGATGTGAGAGCGGGCGCGGGCAAGAAGGATGTTGGTGAGGGCGTTGGGGAGGTCGCGGGTCTGAAGTGTGGGGAAGAGGCCCCAGGAGTTGGCGGGGGGGAGGTTGCGGTTGCGCTCGGCGATGGAGGCCTGAAGTTGGCTCAGGAGGTGGTCGGCGATGGGTTTGGGGAGGGCGGCGGGCGTGGTGAGGGCGGCGAGAGTGTCGCGCTGGGTCTGGCGTTCGGCGTAGCCGCGATCGAGGATGGGGTCGATGTGGTCGCGGGTGAGGGTGTCGAGGTTTTCCTGGAGCAGGGGCTGGCTTTGGCGCTGGGCGAGGCGTTGGCGCATCAGGTCGCGCAGCGCGTCGCGCCCGAGGGTTTCGAGTTCGGCTTCGGAGGGGCGGATGTCGGCGACGAGGGTGCGTGCCTGGCGGGCGACGGCTTCGGCGCGGGCCTGGCGGAAGCGGTTGGGAAAGTCGGCAAGGAGTTGGTCGCGGAGGTTGGCAGGAAGGGGGAGCGGTTCTGCGTTGGAAAGCCCCAGGGTGGTGCGCAGGTCGGGGAGGCGGAGGTTGTACTCTTTCTCGATGGCGTTGGTGTAGGCGGCGCGGCAGAGGGTTTCGGAGTCGGAGGGGGCTCGGTGGGCGGCGGGATCGGAGAGGATGGCTTGGACAAGGACGGCCGGAGGGGCGAGTTCGGGGGCAAATCGCTGGATGTGGAGACGGGCGGCGGCGAGCGCGGCGGCACGGTCGAGTTCGGCATTGCCGGCGGTGAGGGCCGCCGTGAGGATAAGCAGGGGGATGGCAGTCATGGCAGGAGCGGGGCGTCGAGCGTTTCAGCGAGCGACTGGAGGGTTTGGGTCTTGAGCCTTTGAGCGAGCGCGGCCGGATCGGCGGCGGAATCGGCGGCGGCCTCTTGCACGAGCCGGTCGAGCAATCGGGCGGCAAGGGCCCTCTGGACACCGCGCGTATCGAGGCGGACGGCTTCGGCGTTTTGGGCGATTTGTTCGTCCAGCCAGCGGGGCTGGTCGGCCTTGAGATCGTCCTCGGAGAGCGCGGCATGGGCGAGGACTTCCTGGCGCCAGGCGGCGTGGAGGGCGGGCAGGTTAGTGTAGTCGGCGTGGGCGGCGCGGGCCCCGGCGGTAAAGGCGCTGCGGGCGGCTTTGGCGAGATGCAGCCGGCCGGATTGAATGTGGGTGTCGGCCTCGAAGATGCGTCGCCCGTCGTTGGATTGGGTCATCAGCGCATTGAGCCCGTAGCGTATGCGATGGTCCTCGGCGGTGCGTTCGAGCGCGACGAGGAGTTTCTGGCGGTTGAGGTCGATCAGTTGCTCTTCCTGCTGGCGGCGGGTGGCCGAGACGAAGATGAAATAGGCAATCATAAAGACCATCAAGAGGGCCAGGACAATCTGCAGCAGAAGGCCCTGGAGGTCGTCGGCGGTAGCGTTGCCTTCGGGATGGCCGCCAAGCAGGTCGAGGGGATTTTCGCTGGACATGGCGGGGGTCAGCGGAGGGCTTGGGAGACGGCCTGGAGTTTGGCGGAAAGGGTCTCGGAGCGGTCTTGCTCGCGGGCGAGCCGTTCCTTGAGCAGGTCGAGTTCGGCGGCAAAGGTGGCGACGAGTTCCTTGTGCCTGGCCTGTGCGGCCTGTTCGCTCTGGGCGAGGCGGCGGTCGAGTTCGGCGGCGAGGCGGGATTGGAGGGCGGCGAGGGATTCGGAGGCGGTCTGGAGGGTGGATTGGAGGGAAGCGTGGGTGGCTTCGAGGCGTTCGGCGAGGGCGGCGTCGAGGGTATTGAGGTGGGCGTCGAACTGCTCTTGGGCGCGGGTCTGGCGGGCTTGGAGTTCGCGGTCGAGCTTGGCGAGATTCCCGGCGAAGGTCTCTTCGATTCGGGCCTGGCGCTCGCAGAAGGCGTCGTGAGACCTGCGCAGGTCTTCCTCCAACTCCTTGGCACCGGCGTGGAGGGTCGATAGCAAGGTCTCGACCGCTTCGGTTAGTGTCTGCCGGGGGGATTGGTAGGGATGAATCTCGGCGCGCAGGCGTTGGAGCCAGGGCCGCAACAGGGGGCGATCGGCGAAGAAGACCCATACGACGGCGGTCAGGGTGGAGAAGAGGGCGGTGTGCAGGCATTGCATCAAATCGGCCATGGTGACGCTTTCGAGGCGGTAGTAGCCGATGACAATGATGCCCCAGAGAGTGCCGAAGAGCCCGAGCGCAATGTGAAGTTGGTCGGAGCCTTTGAAGAAGGGGTACTCCGTCCCGCCGGTCGCGAGCCCCAGCCTCAGCCTCCTAAGCCCCCGCCAGCAGCAGCAGAACCCAATCAGCGGAATCAGCGTCGTCACCCCCGAATAGTCCACCACACTCCACTCCAAGAGCGAAATCGGCCCACGGACCGCCGCCATCTGCGCACTCTCCCCGCCCGCGTCGGCAAACGCCTTCCACCACCGCGCAATCGCCCACAGATTGTTCGCGAACGCCACCCCCGAGAGCAGCGTCAGCGCCCCAAACACCCGCTCCCAAAACTTCACCTTCCTCATCATCGCACCTTCCTTCTCAACTCATTCCCTACCAGGTTCCGACCCGGCAACTACTCAAGAACGCCCCCCACCCTTTACCACCTGGTACCCCGCTTCGTGCCTACCTTCCGCGCCCGCCCCAGCGAACCAACGGCGCGCCAAGACGGCCAACCCTGAAGTCGATCGGGCGCAACCCCATCGACCCCTTCCCGCCCCGGGCGGCTTGCCGAAGATACCGTCGAGGCAAGCCGCATCCAAGCGTGCAGAGGACGCAATCCGTTGGCGGGGGGCGAGGGGTTAGAGCCCACTCGCTAGCGGGCGAGTTCGGCAACCAAAATGTCGCAAAGCTGGGCAACCTCGCGATAGGGAGTCGCGCGGCGCAGCGAACGAACCGCGCCAACCTGCGACGCCCGGCCGCACCAGCGAAGTTGATCCAGACAGAAGCAGACACGGTACGGATCGCTTGCCGAAGCCGCCGCCCGCAGCAGCGCTTCAGACCAGACCGTCCGAGCCGCCTCGCGCCCCTTGTCCATCACACGAACCGAGAGCGCCGCAACCTGGAAAGCAACCACCGGGTCGGTCGCGTAAGCCTCCTTGAGATTGGCCAGAAAGGCGTCCGCGGCAGCCGGCGAAACGACCAGCGCGTCGAGCACCTCCGGCTTGAGAGCAGCGTCCAACTTGGCCTTGTTGGCGGGTTGCCAATCCGCCGCAAGCGGGTACGTTCCAGAGCGCGCAATGCCGGCATCGTAATTGTCGAACGGGTTGGACTTGGCCTCGCCGGAAGGATCCGGTTCGTAGCGCACAAGGGCTTGCTTGGGGGTCGAACAGCCGCAGAGAAGGGCCAACAGGAAGAGAGGAAAAAGTCGGTTCATAGTCTAGGCCTCCAGCTCCTTGGCCCAAGGCTGACGGAGCGTCTGGTAGAGATAGCGTTCGGCGGCAGGATCGTCGACGGCGTGGAGCGTCTCGGGATTGAAACGGAAGCTTCGGCCCAAGCGCATGGCGACGATGCCGAGATTGAACATGGTCGAGGAACGGAAACCATTCTGCTCATTGAGCGCAAAGGGCTTGCGCTCGCGGACGGCTTGCATAAAGTCCGTCAGCTGCGCAGCCGGCGCAGGAAGATCGGCCAAGATCTTGACCGCATCCATCTCCTTGCCCTGGGCGTCGACGAGCCTGAGCGTCTGGCCGCCGGGCGCCTTGGGATAGACGCAAATGCCGTTCGAGCCGCGCAGGAGAGGTTCGCTCCTGAGGGACTCGTCGCCGTCCAGGCGGACAGTCGTTCCATCGGCATAAGTCAGGGTGATTCGGTCGAAGCGGCCGACGGCTTCGGGGTGTTGGCGCGGGCCGAGGTAGTCGATTTGGACCGGGGAGGTTTCATCCTTGCAAAGGAGGTATTGCAAAGGGTCGAGATAGTGCTGCGCCATGTCGCCAAGCCCCCCGGAATCATAGTCCCAGTAGCCGCGGAAGGAAGTGCCCACACGGTGGTCGGTGTAGGGCCGCCAAGGGGCGGGACCAAGCCACATGTCGTAGTCGAAGCCTTTCGGGACGGGCTGCGCGGGCTGGTTGACGCGGCCGGACCAGAAGAACTTCCAGCTGAAGCCTTGGCCGACACCAAAGGTGCACTGGATAGGGCCCTTTCCGAGGATTCCGGACTCGACAACCTGACGGATGGGTTTGACGGTGGTGCCGAAGCCGTAGAAAACGTCCTGGAAGCGGAACCAGGTATTGAGGCGGAAGATTCGTTTGTTGGACTGGACGGCCTGCATGGCGCGGACGCCCTCGCCGACAGTCCTAGTCATGGGCTTCTCGCACCAGATGTCCTTGCCGGCCTTGGCGGCCATGACGGTCTGCACGCCGTGCCAATGAGGCGGGGTGCAGATATGGACGATGTCGACGCCGGGGTCGGCCAGGAGTTCGAGGAAGTTGTGGTAGGCTTTGATGCGGCCCCATCCGCATTTTTCGGCGGCTTTGAGGCCTGCGCGGACGCGGCTTTCGAAGGGGTCGCAGAGGCCGACGAGGCGCGAGCCTTTGTAGGGCAGGTGGTTGGCGCTGTGGGCGATGCAACCGAATCCGATGAGCGCGCGGGTGAGTTGGTTGGAGGGGGCCGTGGCGGAAGCGAGGACTCGTGCGGGTACGAGGTTGAAGAGGGCGCCGGCGCCCAGGGTTTTGAGGAATTGCCGCTTTGAGGTGTTCATTTGGTTAGCCTTTCAATGGCCTGGGTGATGTCGCCGAGGCGGTTGGATCCGCCCTCGCGTTCGATGATGAAGTCGCCTTTGTAGCCGAGTTCCCGGAGGCGTGCGATGAAGGTCTTGGCGTGGACGGCGCCGTCTCCCCAAGGTACTTCGGAACCCCACTGACCGGGGGTTTGGGCGGGGTTGGCGTCTTTGATATGGACCTGGCGGATCCAGGGCACGAGGGCGGGGAGGGCGTCGACGGGATTGCCTTTACCGTAGAGGATCATATTGGCGGGGTCGAAGTTCACATAGACGCCCGGGAGGGCGGTGAGGAAGCGGGCGAGGTCTTGGGCGGTCTCCTGCCCGGATTCGAGCAGGACGGTGACGCCGTAGCGGGCACATTCGTCGCGAACCCAACGCACGCGGGCGCGGAATTTATCGTAGGCGGCGGGGTCGTTTTCGTCGAGGAATCCGGCGTGGAGGCTCATTTGGCGGCAACCGAGTTCGCGGGTGAGTCGGGCGCCTTGGGTGACGATTTTCTGGTTGGCGGCCCAGTGCTGGTCGGGGACGATTCCGCCGGTTTTGCGGATGGTCTCAAGGGTGCTGTAGTCTTCGCCGACGGTGCCAATCATGGTGCAGACGACTTGCCAGCGGCCGGAGGCGACGTTGTCTTTGATGGTCTTCCAGGCGGCTTGGTCCTCGGCGTTGCCGTGGCGGCCATCGGGGTGGATGAAGGGTCCGAGCGCGAGGTGGACTTTCTTGATCGGGAGTGACTGGAGGGTCTGGTCGAGTTCGCCGACGCTCTGGCGCAGGCTCCAGCTGCAGACGCCGATTTCGCGGGGTTCGACGCGGTCCAGCGGCGCACTTCGGAAGATTGAGCACCCGGCGAGCAACAGCAAGGCACCTGTGGACACTATTCGTGGCAATCGTTTCATACAAATCTCTCCCATCTCTCCATTCCTTTCCATTATACCTCTTTCCCCAACTCTAATCAACCCCAATCTGCTCCCCTCGCCTGCCTCGCGAAACCGGACGCGGCCGGGAGAATGGAAAAGGGAGGCTGCCCTTTCGGACGGTCTCCCGGGGGGTGTCTGGTTGGAAAAGGGTCAGCGGATGAGGATGGTGGTGGGCAGGGCCTGGCGCAGCGCGAGGGTAGTCGAGGTCTGCACGAGTGTGACGGTCGAGGCGCGGCTCTCGGGCAGGACGACGAGGCGGTCGGGGGTGACGGGCGGGCCCATCATCTCCTTGGCCTCGACCAGGGTCTGGTAGCCGCCGCGGTAGGCGGAGAGGTCGAGCACGAGGGTCGTGTCGCCGCAAATCCGGCAGCGCTCCTTGACCGTCACGGGGGTCTGCTGGTAGCCGCCTGAGGGGACCGTGAAGTGGAGGAGCGAGTAGTTGGTGATGACCATGTACGGGGAACTGAGGTGGGCGGTCGGGCGGGAGAATCGAATGCAGTTGTTGGTGTTGGCCTTGTAGGCGCCGCCGCAAGTGAAGAGGTACCCGACGCTGAGTTGGCCGCCTTGGATGTCGAGGGTGTTGAAGCTGCATTTGCCCCCGCCGCCATAGCCGTTTCCGACGCCAAGGTTGAAACTCGCCTCGGTGGTCAGGGTGCTGGAAGCGCCGTCGCTCTGGGATAAGATCAGGGAGTTGGAATCGTAGCGCGAGTCGGAGGGGATGTACACGGAACCAGTCAGGTAGGCGGTTGAATCGGAGATGCTCACAGCATTGTTTCCGCCCCAGTCGAGGTCGCTTGCAACGCGCAGGACGTTCCCGACAAAGACGCTGCCGCCTTCAAGCGAAAAGGTGGTGTTCCGACGCCGGCCGATGCAGAACTCGCTGGTTCGGCACTCGAACCTTCCGCCGTTGCGGACGACCATTTGGAAGCCATCGCCGTCCCCGGCGCCTATCTGGCACTTGCCCGAGGAGAGGAGTTGGCCGCCGTCGATTTCGAGGGTATCTTTCTCGTTGAAGGTGTGCAGGTGCGAGACCTTGAGGGTGGCGCCTTTGCCGACGGTGACGGTGCGGCCGCCGGAGGGCGAGGAGAGCATCAGCAAGACGCCGGCGTTGAGGTTCGCACCGCTGCCGAGCGTCAAGGAGGCGCCGCTTTGGGTGCCAATGGTCAAGCCGTTGGTGCGGACGGAATCGACGGATTCGATTGGACCGGGGTTGAGGGTCAGGTTGGCGTTTTCGAGGGTGAGGCGTGCATTGGAATGGGTGACGCCGATATGCAGGCGCGTGGCCTTGAGGCTGGAGCCGGCGAGGTCGAGCCGCACCTGGGATTCGATGTCGAGGGTACGCGCGCCGAGGGTCTGGGAAGTGCTTTCGACGAGGTCGGCGGGGGTCGGGAAGAGGGCGTCGACGAGGTCGTAGACGGGGGTGGTTCCGATGTCCCAGCCGGCGGGATTGCTCCACGAGGTGGCGGCGGGGAGGATGGTGGCGGTGCCGGTGAGCGATAGGGTCTTTCGGAGGGGCGTCATCGTCACGAGGGTGCCGTCTTCGTAGGTGTAGCAGGCGCGAAGTTCGAGCAGGTAGGTCTGGCCGGGAACGAGGTTTTCGAGGGTGTAGGTCTGTTCGGTTTCGGCGGGGACGTTCTCGAGGGTGCACGCGACGGCAAGGTTGGATTCGTCTGTGCCGCAGGCGAATTGGAGGGTGATTCCTTGGGCGGGGTAGGAGAAGGTGGCGGCCAGGTCGATGGCGTTTTGGTTCTGGACGGCGGAGTAGTTTTGAACGAGGGGAACGCCGGTGGTGGTGAATTGGCGCCGGGGGGATTGGTAGATGATTTGGCCGTCGAAGACGAGTTGGGCCTGGACGAATCGGTCGGCGGCGACGGGGAGGTTTTCGAGCAGGACGGTCCGGGAGCCGTTGGCTTCGACGGGGCCGATGTCGAGAATTTCATCGAGGGTGTCGGCGGCTGGTCCGTGGAGGAGGCGTAGGGTGGTGCCGGTGTAGGAGGCGGTTAGACCGGTGATTTGGAGGTTGATGGCAGCGGAGGTTTCGGCGACGTCGGTGATGGCGGAGATGGCGCAGAGTGGATCGTCGGAGAGGCCCGTGACGTCATAGAGGGTGGTGCCGACGAGGAGTTCGTCGAATAGGACGGCGGCGGAGTTGGAGGCGTAGGCGCCGCCGACCTTGAGGTAGGCGAGGGTCTCCGGATTGAGGTCAACCTCTTGGACCAAGTCGTAGCTGACAATGCCGTCAAAAGATGCGCAGGGTCGGACCATCAAGGAAACAATGTCTTGACCGCTTTCGCTAGCACCAATCTGGATGCGGCAGAGAAAGAAGTAGTCCTCGTTCGCCGCAAGACTCTCCCCGAAACTCAGCCGCAGGTCGCCCAGCCGCACGATAGGAAGGGTCTCTGCCGAGCCGATGCGTCCGAAGCCGAAGTAGAGCCCGCGGTCGACCTCGAGGCGGCTTTGGGCGGCGGTCTGGCTTTTCGAGAGCGTCTCCGTCAGGCCGATAGCGTAGGCCTGGTCCGTCAGGAGGGCGGCAGCGGCATTCGCGGCAATCCGCCCCAGGCAGGAAATGTAGAGTTCGCCCTCCGAGGGAAGCTTCTGCGCGAGCGCCGCGCCCGTTGCCCGCCCGGTGGAGTTGCCATTCTCCGAGTACTGCTCGCGGATGGCCCCGCCGGTCGACTGCATCAACGTCAGGACCTCGGGATAGTTCAGACTGGTGGCATTCGCCGTCCAGACCGCCGTGCCGGTCAGCCAAGTCCCCGTGAGGTAGGGGCCGACAGCAGCCTGGTCGGCCAGTTTGGCACCGGCCGTGTACCCGCCGTCACCGACCGGAACACTCTCCTGAAGCAGAATCTCCCCCGTCGCAAGGCTGCTCAGAAGGCAGGAGACAAGCAGAATCCGTCGGATTGGATAGGTCATCGGACGCCTTGCCGGTTCGCTCATCGGATGGTGATTATCGTGCCCGTCGCCAAGCGAACCGCAAGCCCCGTTTCACTCTGCACCAGGGTGACAAGCCCCGCCTTCTCTTCGGGCAAAACGGTCAGGCGGGAAGGCTCAATTTCGGGCCCGACCATCGCACCGGCCAGAGCGAGCGGCTGGTACGCCCCGCGGTAGTCGGTGACATCCACCACCAGGCGCGTATCGCCATAAAGCCGGATATTCCCGCTCACCTGCAGGGGCGTTTGGTTGAAGCCGCCGGAGGGAATGGTGAACTTGAGCGTAGAGTTGTTGGTCATCCACATGTTCTTGGCGGTCAGCAAGGAAGTGGGCAGGGAGATATGCACCGTATTGTTGCTGTTCTGCTTGTAATAGCCGCCGCAGGATAGCACGTCGCCGACCGCCAAGGTGCCGCCCTGCAGGTTCAACGCGTTGAAGTTGGAGGAGCCGCCTCCTCCGGTCGCCGTGCCGTAGCCGATACGACAGGAGCCGGCGCAAGATACGTAGGTGTCGGAGAGACCGGTTTCTCGGATGGTGAGGGTGTTGTGGTCGTGGCGGGTGTCGGCGGGTACGAGGATGTCGCCGCTGGAGGTTAGTTTCGAGTCGGAAATGAGGATGGTATTGTTGCCGCCCCAGTCGCCGTTGGAGGAGAGGTAGAGGTTGGCAGCGGTGACGGTGGATCGGTCTTCGATGCGGAGGGTTGCGTACTTGCGGTGTCCGACGGTGAGGTTGCCGCCGACGGTGAGGGTGGCGGCGTTGGTGAGGAAGGTTTTGAAGCCTGCGCCGGAGCCGCCGCCGAAGACTGCGGCGCCGTCGACGGATACGGTTCCGCCGTCGATTTTGAAGGTATCGGCCTCGTTGAAGGTGTAGATGCGTTTGGCGTGGAGGGTGGCGCCGTTGCCGACGGTGAGGTTGCGTCCGCCGTTGCCGGAGGAGAGCATCAGGCAGACGCCGGAGTTGAGCAGGGCGCCGTCGAGGAGTTGGAGGGAGGCGTTCTTCTGGATGCCGATGGTCAGGCCGCTAGGCAGGGTGGAGCCGTTGGAGCCGGTATCGCCCTGGTCGAGGGTGAGGGTGGCGTTTTTGAGGGTGAGGGCGGCGTTCTGCGCGGTGTGGCCGATGAGCAGGCGGTTGGCCTGGAGGGTGGAGGCGGCGAGGTCGAGGGTGGTCTTGGATTCGACCTGGAGGGTGCGCGCGCTGAGGGTCTGGGGCTGGGCTTCGGCGAGGGCGGCGGGTGTGCTGAAGCGGGCGTCGATGAGGCCGTAGGCGGGAAGCACGCCGATGTCCCAGTTGGCGGGATCGCTCCACAGGCCGGAGGCGGGGAGGTAGGTGGCGGTGCCGGTGAGGGTGACGCTGGTGCGGATGGGTGTCATCTCGACCGGGGTGCCGTCGTCGAGGAGGTAGCGGGCGCGGAGTTCGACGAGGTAGGTCTCGCCCCATTCGAGCGAGTCGCTGGTGAAGGCGAGTTCGTCCCCAGCGGCGGCGTTCTCGAAGGTGTGGACGACAGATAGGTTGGACTCGTCCGTGCCGATAGCAATCTCCACGGTCAAGTCCTGCTCAGGATAGGAGGGGATTGCCGTGCAGGAAATGGTGTTGAAGGTTGGCACCGCCGAGAAGGTCTCGAAGGCGGGCTGGCCCTGGAGGGTGACTTCGATGGGCTGGCTCTCGTAGACGAGGGTCTCGCCGAGGAGGGTCTGCGTCTTGATGGTGTAGACGCCGCCGACCGCGAGGCCTTCGAGGGTCGCGCTGAAGGAGGTCTCGCCCGTGATTGTCCCGAGGTCGAAGGTCTGGTCGAGGTTCTCGGGATTGGTGCCATAGAGGAGGCGCGCGGTCGCCCCCTCGAAGGAAGCGTCGTACCCGCTGTAGACGAGATTGAGCGAGACCGAGGTCGTGCCCGTCTCGCCAACGCCGTCAATCAGGCACTGCACCTGGGGCTCAATGCCGGAAACCTCCTGGAGCGTCGTAGCCGCGATAAACTCGTCGAAGATGGCCGTGTCGTCGTTCGACGCATAGGCGCCGCCCGCCGTCAGATAAGTCAAGGCCGCAGGGTCGAGCGCGACCTCGAAAGTCTGCTGCCAGTTGAGCGTTCCGTCATACGAAGAACAGGGACTTGCCAGCACGCTCACGACATCCTTCCCGTCCGTTCCCGCCCCAATCGCGATGCGCGCCAGAAAGTAGTACGCCGTCCCGGTCGAAAGCGAACTCGCCAGCGCCAGCTTCGTACCCCCGGCCTTGACGATAGGCACCGGCGAACCCGAACCAATCCGCCCGAAACCCAGATAGATGCCCGAGTTCACCGCCAGCTGGCTCTGCGGATCGTCCATGCTGCCCGAGAACCCCTTGACCAGCCCGACGGCAAACGCCTGGTCCGCCAGCAACGCCGAAGCCGCCTTCGCGCCAACCTGCCCCAGGCAGCTGATGTAGAGCGTCCCGCTCCCCGGAACCGACTTGGCCAGCGCCGCTCCGACTGCCCGCCCCGTGCTCGACGGCGAAGAGGCGTACTGCTCCCGGAATGCCCCGCCCGAGGAGACCATCAGCGGCAGGCATGCGGGATATTGAAGGCTAGTCGCGTTCCACTTCCAGACGCCCGTCCCGCCCGTCCAGCTGCCCGAGAGATACTCCCCGGCAACCTGCGAACCGTCGATCTTGTTGCCCGCCGTGTAGCCCCCGGAGCCCAAGGGAACCGACTCTTTGATAATAATCTCCGCGGGCGAGACCAACGCACCCAGCACCCCCGCTCCAAGCAAGATTTGCTTCACATTCATAGGCTAGAGTTCCTTTGTCAGATAGGCACCATCCGGTCGGTCAGTAGAAGAGAATCATCGTCGCCACCTGCTGGCGAATCGAGAGCGAAGTCGCGTCCTGAAGCACCTCGACCGCAGCCGCCCGCGACTCCGGCAGAATCCGAATCCGCGCGGCGTCGAACGGCAACCCGTTCATGTTCGAGGCGCTCACCAGCGTCTGCCGCGCCTGCCGGAATTCCGAGACATCCACCACCAACTCCGTGTCCCCGTAGAGGCGGCAGTTCCCGTCCACCTGTATGGGCGTCCGGGCAAAGCCTCCTGCGGGCAAAACGAACCGCAGCGTCGACGAGTTCGTCATCCACATGTTCGCCGCGCGGATGGACGAATCCGCCCCCGAAACGGTCAGCCTGTTGCCCTTGTTCGCCGCATAGGCGCCCCCGACCTGCAGGGCCTTTTGAACCACAACCGAGCCCCCGGCGAGGGAAAACTCGTTGGTCCATCCGCGCCCGCCGCCGGCGTAGCCGTTGCCTTCCGCCGCGACATTGAGGTTGCCGCCGATCGTGACCGTCGTCGCGCCCGGAAGGGTCTGCATCACGCGCAGACGGTTGGAGTGGTAGCGCGAATCGGGCGAGAGCGAAAGATTGCCCGAAACCTCCAGATTGGCGTTCGAGACGACCAGCGAGTTGTACCCGCCGCCGTCGTTGACCGCGCCCACCAAAAAGTTCCGCGCCTTGGCCGTCGCGCCGCCCAATACCGAGAAGGTCGCGTAGCTTCCGGTGCCGACATAGACATCCGTCGCCGACGCGTCCAGGAGGGCGTCGTGGTCGAGCGTGAAGCGGAATCCTGCGCCCGACTTGGTCACGCCGACGCGAAAGATTCCGCCGGCCGTGAGCGTAGCATTGTCGACAAGGAAGTCGGCCCCGTCGTTGTTGAGCCAAACCCTCGTGTTGGCGGAGACGTTGGCGCCGTCGGCGATGGTGATCGAGCGGCCGCAGTTGTCGGCCCCTGCCGCCATCCAGATGCTTCCCAACGCACCACTTGCCCCCTTTCCAAGGTAGATGCGGGCCCCTTTCGTGGCACCGAGATAGAGGCCTTGGTTGATAGGTTCGACACTGCCTGGATCGTTCGAATCGAGGGTCAAGACGGTGTTGGAGACGGCCAGGTAGGCGGACGCGGAACTGCCGGCCTGGAGGGTTTCGGCGCGCAGGGTCGAGCCGCCCAAATCGAGGGTGGCGTCGGTTTCGACCGAGACCGTTCCGGCGCTCAGTTCGAGGGGGTTCGGCTCCAGCACGCGGGCCGAGGAGGTGAAGCGCGCGTCGATCGAAAGGGTGTAGTCCGGCAGGGTCGCGATATCCCAGTTGGCGGCCTCGCTCCAAGGTGCCCCCGCCCCGCCAATCCAGGTAGCCGCGCCGGCGATGGTCAGGCTCTTTTGGACGGGATTCATCTCCACCGTGCCGCCGGCGGATTCGTAGGAAGCGCGCAGTTCGAAGGTATAGGTCTTGCCCCAGAGCAACCCTTCGACGAGGTGCTCCTGCGGGCTGGAGGCGGCGACATTCTCGAACACCTTGAGTTCCTCAAGTTCGCTCCCCTCAAGCCCGCCGAAAAGCCTGACCGTGAGCCCGTCCTGCGGCGAATTGAGGGTGAAGGCAAGGCGCACCGAGTTGAATTCCTGCGCCAGAGTCCACGCCGAGACTGTCGGCTTCCCGGCCGTTTCGAAGGAATAGACCGCACTCTGCGCCGGCACTTCGTCGCCCCGCACGAGGTCAAAGCGGTAGGAGTAGACGAAGCCGGGATCGAGGCCGGAAAGCGTGACCGGATAGGTGCCGCTGGCGGACACCGACCCGACCTCCACGCGCGTATCGAGGGCATCGGCAGATTTGCCGTAGACGACCGACAGGGTGCACCCGTCGTAGACCGATGAGTAGTTGGCAATGCGGGCGAAAAGCGTCACCGAAGTCTCCGAAACATTCTCGGGAGAGACATAGACGAACGAGAGCGATTCGGAGAGGGAGGTTGCCTCCTCCAGGGAGTCGGCCAAGATAAATTCGTCGAAGATTGCCGTGTCGTTGTTCGTCGCGAAGGCGCCCCCGACCTTGAGCCACTGGAGCGTTTCCGGGGCGAGATCGGCTTCGAAGGGTTCGCACCAGTCGAGGGTACCGTCGAACCCGGCGGTCGGCACGGCCATGGCCCGGATGACGTCCAGCCCGTTGGCCCCGGCGCCAATATCGATGCGGGCGATGAAGAGGTAGGGCGTGCCCGGCTCCATCTGTTCGGAGAGGGCGCAGCGCACGCCATCTGCCTGGACGATTGGCAGGGCGGCATCGGACCCGCACCTGCCGAAGCCGAGGTAGAATCCGCCCGTATCGAGGAGTTTGGAGACTGCCGCGGTCGTCAGGTAGGTGCCGGAATCGGCCAGTCCAATGGCATAGGCCTGGTCGGCCTGGAGGGCGGCAATGGCTTTGGAGCCGACTTGGCCGAGGCAGCTGACGTAGAGTACGCCCGAATCGGGTAGGGCCTTGACCAGTTGGGCGGCGGTGGAGCGCCCGGTGGCGTCGGTGCCGCTGCTATGTTGAAGGCGGAAGGCGCCGGTGCCGGCGGGGGCCATTGCGGGGAGGGATTCGGGATAGTTGAGGCTGGTGGCGTTGACCAGCCAGACGCCTGTCGAGCCGCCCCAGGTGCCTTTCAGGTACTCTCCTTTGGTGGTCTGCGCGGCGAGTTTGGCGCCGGAGGCGTACCCGCCGGTCCCTGTCGCCATGCCTTCGCGGACGAAGACCTCGCCCGACACGTTCAAAGCCATCAAAACCACACTTGCCGCGCCCAGGGCGGCGCGGAATGACTGCCACATACTATGCTCCTATTTTTGCTGCCTTCTCTAGACTTACTCTATTAGTATACGCCAAGCGGTGTGCCTTGTCAAGCCCCCGTTCCCACGCACCTCCGACTTCCGCGCCTGCCAACATTCCTCCCCCTTTCCCGCGCACCGGCGCCTCCCCCAGGTGCGCACGAAGCGGTCCCTTCCGCACCTTGCTCCGTTTTCCTAACATTCGCCTAACAGAACTTTGCCAAACTAGGCGCCGTCAACCCAAAGGAAACACGACCATGAACAAGACCCTCCTCGCCGCCACGCTCCTGCTGGCGGTCGTCTGCGCCCTCCGGGCCGAAACCATCCGCATCGACGGTTCGACCACCGTCGGGCCCATCGTCAAAGCCTTCGCCGAAAAGTGGGCCGAAGAGAAGAACGGCACCGACGCCGTCGTCTCCGAGTCCGGCAGCGGCAACGGCGCCAAGAGCCTCGTCAACGGGGCCTGCGACATCGCGATGCTCTCCCGCCCCCTGAAGAAGGGCGAATTCAAGGCCGCCGCCGACAAGGGCATCGAGCCCGTCCCCCACGCCGTCGCCTTCGACGCCATCGTCCCCATCGTCCACCCCTCCAACCCCGTCTCCAACCTCACCCTGGCCCAGCTCAAGTCCATCTACAGCGGGCAGATCGCCAACTGGAAAGCCCTCGGCGGCCCCGACCGCAAAATCGTCGTCGTCAGCCGCGACGCCAACAGCGGCACCTTCGAGTGCTTCAGCGAACTGGTCATGCACAAGGCCCCCGTCGCCTCCTCCGCCGAAACCTGCGGATCCAACGGTGCCGTGCGCCAGCGCATCGAATCCACCCCTGGAGCCATCGGCTTCGTCGGCATCGGCTACCTCGACCGCACCGTCAAGGGTCTGCGCGTCGACGGCATCGAACCGACCCCCGCCGAAGTGACCGCCGGCCGCTTCCCGCTCTCCCGCCCGCTCTTCATCTACACCGCCGGCTACCCCAAAATCGGCACCCCGCTCTTCCGCTTCGCCAACCTCCACCTGACCCGCAAGGGCGCCGAAATCATCGAAGCCCTCGGCTTCGTCCCCGTCACCGAATACTAAAGGACACGCCCCCATGGACCGCCTCCTGCTGAGCCGCCGCGCGCAGATCCTCCGCGCCCTCCAGAGCCGCCTAATCGCCTGCGGCCTCGGGCTGGTGGCGGTCGCCTCCGTGCTCGCCGTCCTCTTCATCTTCTGGTTCATCGCCAAGGACGCCCTGCCCTTCTTCCGCGAGCGCGGACTGGGCGAATTCCTGCTCGGCAAAAGCTGGAACCCCTCCGGCGAGCCCGCCACGTTCGGCGCCCGCCCCATCTTCGTCGGCACCCTCTACGTGACCCTCGGCGCGGCCCTCTTCGCCGTGCCCCTGGGCATCCTCTCGGCCGTCTGCCTGAGCGACATGCTGCCCGAGCGCCTCCGCCAGCCCATGAAGACCCTCGTCGAAATCCTCGCCGCCATTCCCTCCGTCGTCTACGGCTTCTTCGCCGTCAGCGTCATGGCACCCTTCCTCCAGACGGTCGGCGAGCCCTGGGTCGAGAGCGGCACCAACCTCCTGACCGCCTCCATCGTCCTGGGCATCATGGCCCTGCCCACCGTCGCCTCCCTCTCCGAAGACGCCCTCCAGGCCGCCGGCAGGGAACTCCGCGAAGGCTCCTACGCACTCGGCGCCACCCGCGCCGAGACCCTCCTCAAAGTCATCATACCCGCCGCCTCGTCCGGAATCGCCGCAGCCGTCATCCTCGGCATCATGCGCGCCTTCGGCGAGACGATGGTCGTCTGGATGGCCGCCGGCAACTCGCCCCAGGAGCCCACGCCCTGGTACAACATCTTCGCCTCCGTGCGCACCCTCACCGCCACCATCGCCGGAGAAATGGGCGAAGCCGACCAAGCCACCGGCTCCGTCCGCTACCACGCCCTCTTCGCAATGGCATTCGCCCTCCTGGTCGTCTCCTTCGCCGGAAACGCCCTCGGAGAATGGATCGTCGCACGCAACGCCAAACGCAGATGAAAACCCTCCTGCTCGTACCAATCCTCGCCCTGGCGCTCCTCCCGCTGGTCCTGCTCGCGCTCGTCCGCCACATCCTCCGGCACACCCTCGGCGCCGCCGCCCCAATCCAGGAGAGCACCCCATGAGTACCCAAGCCCGCCAGCGCAAAGACCGCCTCTTCACCCTCGCCGCCTACGCCACCTTCGCCGCGATGGGCGCCGCCTTGCTGATTGTCCTCGTGCCCCTCTTCTGGCGCGGCGCGGGCGCACTCTGCTTCCGCGCCACAAGCGAACACCGCCGCATGGAGTACCGCGAGTTCGGGCGCGGCAGAGCCGAACAAGTCCGCTTCGAAAGCGCCCGACGCGCCCGCCTGCTCGCGCCCGTCACCAACGCCCTGGCGCGCTTCGAGTCGGAGACCCTCAAGGCCGCCAAGCCCGCCCAAAGGCGCCAACTCCGCGCCGAATTGCGCGAGCTCGAGGCCGCCCTCGCCAAACTCCTCGGACCGCTCCCTGGCAAGCCGGAACCCGCCCTCCTGCGCGACCGCTACGGCCAGACCCGCTGGGACAGGACGCAGGAGGAATTTCACCATCTGCTCTACAAGGAGGTCTGGGACTATCCCCTTGCGCCCGATGGCACCCCCTTGCCCGGCGTCAAGCGCCTCGTCCCCCGGGACGAACCCTTCAAAGGAACCCCCGCCGCCGAAATCTTCCCCTACCTCCAGGCCAACCTCGACGCCATCTGCGCGCCCAGGCCAACCCTCTACTGGGAGTTCCTCACCTCCCCCTCCAAAGACTCCCACTTCTTCGGCGGCATCTGGCCGGAACTCTTCGGCACGCTGATGCTGACCATCCTCTCCATGCTCTTCGCCGTCCCCGCGGGCGTGCTGTCGGCGGTCTGGCTCACGCAGTACGCCAAGGAGGGTCCCTTGCTCAGGCTCGTGCGCATCTGCATCAACACCCTCGCCGGCGTGCCGAGCATCGTCTTCGGCCTTTTCGGCCTGACCTTCTTCATCGTCACGCTCAAGGTCTCCGAGGGCAAGAGCCTGCTCGCCGGCGCGCTGACCTTGGCGCTGTTGATTCTCCCGACTATCATCCGCGCCTCCGAAGAGGCTCTGCGCGCCGTGCCCGGAGGCTACCGCGAGGCCGCCATGAGCCTGGGCGCCTCCAAGTGGCGGACCATCTGCACCGTCATCCTCCCGGCTGCGCTCCCGGGCATCCTCACTGGCATCGTCATCAGCATGGGAAGGGCGGCGGGAGAGACCGCGCCGATTATCTTCACCGCGGCCGTGAGCGTGGGCGGCATCGCCTCGCTGGGGAACCTGCTCGCCTCTCCGACCCCTGCGCTCTCCTGGAACATCTACAACCTTGTCAGCGAGCACGAGGCAGCCAATGAAATCCGCCATGTCCAGTACGGCATGGCCGCCGCGCTCATCCTCCTGGTGCTCGCACTCAACCTCGCCGCGATCCTCGCCCGAGCCCGGCTTTCGCGCAAACTGAAAGGCTAGCAATGGACATCCACCTGGACATCCGCGACTTCTCCGTCTTCTACGGCACGCACGAGGCCGTCAAGCGTGTGAGCATGGCTGTCGAACGCGGCGGCGTGACCGCCATCATCGGCCCCTCCGGCTGCGGGAAGTCGACCCTCCTGCGCTCGGTCAACCGCATGAACGACCTCAATCCCGTCTGCCATTTCGCGGGAGAGATGATTTTCGACGGCACCAATCTCTACGACCCGTCGCTCGACCCGGCCGCCCTCCGCCGGCGCATCGGGATGGTCTTCCAGAAGTCGAATCCCTTCCCCAAGTCGATCTACGACAATATCGCCTACGGCCCGCGCCTCCACGGCATCCGCGACCGCGCGTCGCTCGATGCGCTGGTCGAGAAGAGCCTCAAGGGCGCGGCCCTCTGGGAGGAGGTCAAGGACCGTCTTTCGTCCAGCGCGCTGGGGCTCAGCGGCGGGCAGCAGCAGCGGCTCTGCCTGGCGCGGGCGCTGGCGGTGGAGCCGGAGATTCTGCTGATGGACGAGCCGACCTCCGCGCTCGACCCGCGCTCGACGGCGCGCATCGAAGAGCTCATCGGGGAACTCCGCGGGCGGTATACGATTCTGATTGTGACGCACAATATGCAGCAGGCCGCGCGCGTCTCGGACCGCACCGCTTTCATGTACGAGGGCGACCTGGTCGAGTACGGCCCGACCGGCGAGCTCTTCACCCGTCCGCGCCAGAAGCAGACGGAAGACTACATCACCGGCCGCTTCGGCTGATACCGTTCGACAATGCCCCATTAAAGTGCTAGGATAATGCCATGACGCTTCTTCAAAACGAAACTACCAAACTCCAGCGGCGGCTGCTTTCTCTGGCGGCCCTTGTCGAGGATGCCCTGACCCGGGCCGTACGCGCGCTCTCTTCCCGCAACCGGGAACTGGCCGTGGCGGTGATTGACGGCGATGCGACCATTGACGCGTGCGAAGTCGAACTGGAGGAGGAGTGCCTCAAGGTGCTCGCCCTGCACCAGCCCGTCGCCCAAGACCTGCGCGCGATTGTCGGACTGCTGAAAATCAATTCCGACCTGGAGCGGATTGGTGACTATGGCGTGAGCATCGCCAAACGGGCCGCGGCCCTGGCCGCCAAGGAGGAGCAGCCCGGCGCCCTGCATCCCGACTTCCGGCCGCTGCTGGAGCGCGCGCTCAAATCGCTCTCCGATGCCATCGACGCCTTTGTGCGGATGGATGCGGCGGGCGCCTGGCGGGTGCGCGAGTCGGAAGCGGAGTTCGAGAGTGCCCGCAAGGCCGTCACCCGGGACTTGACACAGAACATCTGCCAGGCGAACGAGCCGGCGAAGGTCGAGGCGGCGCTCGAATGGCTCCGCGTGGCGCGCAGCCTGGAGCGCATTGTCGAGCACGCCACCGGCATCGCGGAGGATGTCATCTACATCGTCGAGGGCGTCATCGTGCGCCACGACCACAAAGGAGCCTAGAACCCTATGGCGAGAATCCTTGTCATCGAAGACGACATGGACATTCAGGAACTGGTGCGCTACAACCTGGAGCGCGCTGGATACCGCGTCGTCTCGGCCTACGACGGCGAATCCGGGCTCGACCAGGCCAAGCGCCTGAGGCCCGACCTCGTGCTCCTCGACTTGATGCTCCCCAAGCTCAACGGGTACGCCGTCTGCCGCCAACTCAAGGCAACCCCCGAATGCGCCGCCACGCCGGTAGTAATGATGACCGCCCGCGGTGAGGAAGGAAATATAGTCAAAGGTTTGGACCTTGGGGCCCACGACTATATTACGAAACCCTTCAGCATCAATGTACTGCTGGCCCGCGTCCGTGCCGCGCTCCGCAGCGAAGACCCCGCGGGAATCGCCCAGATCCGAATCGGCCCGCTCCTCTACGACCCCCAATCCCGCCAGGTCGCCACCGGCAGCGAAGAGATTCGCCTGACCCCAACCGAAGGCAAACTCCTCACCCTTCTCGCCAGCGCCCCCGGACGCGTCTTCACCCGCGAACAACTCCTCGACGCCGCCCGCGGACTCGACGCCGAATCCGGCCCCCGCGCGGTCGATGTCCAGATCCTCGGACTGCGCCGCAAACTCGGCGAGCACGGCCACCTCGTCGAGACCGTCCGCGGCTCCGGCTACCGCCTCAACATCTAGCCCCGCCATGAACAGCCTGCAAACCAAACTCTTCTGGAGCGCCTTCCTCGCCGGGGGCCTCGCCGTCTGCCTCATCACCGCCCTGCTGGGGCGCATCGCCATCGGCAAAATAGAAGCCCAGCTCGACGGAGAACTCCTCTCCTCCGCCCAGATGGCGGCCGCCGTCTGGGCGCCGACCTCCACCTTCAGCCACATCCCCTCTGCCGTCCGTCTGACCCTCGTCTCGCCCGACGGGACCGTCCTTTCCGACTCGAGCGGGCAGGACGAGAAGGCCTTCGACAACCACCTCGACCGGCCCGAGTTCACCCAGATTCTCAAGCTCGGACTCCCCCAGGGCCGCGACCAGCGCTACAGTGAAACCCTGGGCGAGCAGATGCGCTATCTTGCCCTGCCCGTGCGCGACGCCCAAGGCCGCCTCCGCGCCCTCTGCCGAGCCGCCCGCTCCACCGAAGCCATGCGCCAGGAGACCGGCCGCGTCGCCAGCCAGATGAGCCTCGTCGCACTCGCCGCATTGGCCCTTTGCGCCCTGACGGCCCACCTCGTGGCCACCCGAGTCACCCACGCGGTCACGGGCTTCACCCGCACCGTCGAAGCCATTGCCAACGGGGACTCGGCCGCCCGCGTCGCCCTGCCCCGGAGCGCCGAGGCCGAACGGCTTTCGGAGGCCTTCACGGCCCTACTCGATGCCTTCCATTCCCGCGAAAAGGCGCTTACCCTGGAGCGCGAATCCCTCCGCCGAGTCCTCGAAGGGATGCGCGAGGCGGTCGCCTTTCTCGGGCCCGACGGACGCGTCCGCCTGGCCAACCCTGCGGCCCAAAGGCTCCTTGGCGCGGCCGCCGAAGAGGGTGCCGATTTGCCTGCGCTCCTGCGCGTCCCGGCGCTCAATGATTTGCTCGAAGAGGCGGCGAAGGAGGGGTCCTCCGCGCCTGAGCGCGACCTCGTCCTGCCCCAGCGCGAGGGCGAGCGTTCCTTCCTCGCCACGGCATCGACCCTCAGCGGGAAGGGCACGGTTCTGGTGCTGACCGATGTCACGCGCCTGCGCCGTCTGGAGACGATTCGCAAGGAGTTCACTGCCAATGTCTCGCACGAACTGCGCACGCCGGTGACCGCCATTCTCGGCTTCACGGAGACCCTTCTTGACGGCGCCCTCGACGACCCTCAGCACGCGCGGCGCTTCCTCAACATCATCCACGCCCACACCTACCGCCTGCTCGCGCTCATCAAGGATTTGCTCGCCCTGACGCGACTGGAGCGCGAGAACGAAACCGCCTCCGCCGAGCCGCCCCGCGAGATTCCCCTCAAGGAACTCCTCGCCGAGACCGCCGACGCGCTCCGAGCCCGCGCCGCCGAACGCCACATCGCCATCGAAACCGAGTGCCCCGAGGGACTCCTTGCCTGGGGCTGGCCCGATCTCCTGCGCCAGGCCGTCGGCAACCTGCTCGAAAATGCCGTCGCCTACTCCCCCGAAAACGGGGTCGTCCGCCTCGACGCCTGGCGCGACGGTCCGGAGACCTGCATCCGCGTGAGCGACCACGGCTGCGGCATCCCGCAGGAGTACCACGAGCGCATCTTCGAGCGCTTCTTCACCGTCGACAAGGCCCGCAGCCGGGCCAGCGGCGGCACTGGGCTGGGCCTTGCCATCGTCAAGCACATCGCCGAACGCCACCGCGGCCGCGTCACCCTCGAATCCGAACCCGGCAAAGGCTCAGCCTTCACCCTTCGCCTTCCCACCGCGCCCGCCGCCGGCCTCGATTCCTAGCCACGCGCGTCCCCCATTCCTGCCCGCCAAGCCCCCTCGGTCCTACCTACCCGCGGGGGCTTTTCCTGTCCACCTCCTGCCCCCAGTCTCAACTGCCTTGGGTGCGGATGGAAGGCGTGGGCGGTCACGGTCCTTGCTTGGTCAAGTGTGCCAGCCAACGCGTCCAGGCAAGGACTGTTGAGGCTCGCCGCTTTTGGGTGGTGGCATTCATAGACCATTGATCTTGGGCGAGCCATTTGACGACGGTGTCTGTGCTTGGCAGAATGGAATGGGTTAGCCAGAATCTAAGGCTGTTGGCGAATACCCGGTAGCGAAGGAATCGCTTCGCGATTGCTAGTTGACGCGACTTGTAGGGAAGTTCGAAGATGCGCCGCCCATCAACTGTCAGCCGGTAGGACGATTGGCTCTTTTCAACCAAGCCCAGGAAGTTCGCCGCGCGGGCATAATATTGCCCTTGGCGAGGGACATAGTTTAGGCCTTCCGCAATATCGTCGGCATCGGCTGGAGCGTTGCGGAGACGTTCACACAAATCGATGACAAGGTCCATTCGGTCCGCTTGGGGGAAAATCAGCTCTTCCTCCCCTTGGGCGCAACGAACAGAAGCGAGAAGGGCGGACAAATCTTCTGTTGTGACAACCGTGTCGGCGAACGAAAATCGCTTGGCGGATAGCAACGTTATCGAATCCATTTCCCCGGCTTGCTCAAAAGCATATTCGCACACCGATATCACTTCATTGCTGCGCATAATAAACAATGGGCGAACGGCCTTGTTCGTTTTCTCCTTCAGATAACGCCAAGGGAAATAGAGCTGCCGGATATTGAAATCCTCAAGCAGACTGTTCTTCGCCTCGACAATGAGTAATGCCTCTGGCGATTCGTAACTGGCATCTATCTCAAACTGAGGGCCTGAGCAGGAAATGGATAGGCGATTGCCACCACTGCCTCTTATCGTGAAGTCAAACTTCTCCGTCGTAAGCCGTCCGAAAAGGCCCGGAAGAATCTCTGGTGGTTGAGCGCCTGCGTACTCACGGATAATCCCCGAGGCATAACAGGACGAGCGCAATCCCGCCTCACTGCGTTCCCTCAGTTCCTTGCTCAGAGAGCGCATCCAGGCGGGCACTTGCCGGGGCTGAATGGCGGCAGCATTTAGCCTGTCCGATTCAATCTTGTGAAACACATTAAACGGGCCGATGCGGTAAAGTCCTCGCGCGGTAGCTATCAGGCCGAGGCCATTGTTGGAGAAGACTTCTGGGACAAGCGCAGACGAGTCCCATTTAGCCATCAGCCGAGGCTCTTTTCCCCCGATAGTCTTGATTGCATCGGCAGTAATGTCAAAGTATCCGGCCTTCCCGATGGCCTCGAGAATACCGCATCGATCAAAGATATTCTGCCACGCCTGCCTGATGCTCGTTTTCATAGTTCCGAACGATTAGTTCCGGCACCTCGCCCCGGCCGCTGCCATCTGAATTGACGCTCCGCTTGGCTACGACTTTCTCGATGACAAACCCCTTGTAGAGCTCATTTGTGAGCACCGTATCGGAGTTGGAAAGCATAAACCTGACCCCGCGGCGGTCTAGGCCCTTGCACACGGCGCACAGCCGTTCTTGCTCCTCGACGTCGAAACCTTTCTCCGTATAACCTGTGAACGAGGCGCTTCTGGAGATTGGCGCATAGGGGGGGTCGAAGTAAACAAACG
Organism: Kiritimatiellia bacterium; assembly: GCA_051892815.1. GTDB lineage: Bacteria > Verrucomicrobiota > Kiritimatiellia > RFP12 > DVOR01 > JAXFQS01. Next base: position 23,734 of record JBJFGP010000043.1, read on the forward strand.
CACCGGGGCGAAGCGACGTGAGAGCCGCCGCGTAATCCCCGCATTTGAGCACCCGCGCGGGGCTAGACAAATAGGCGCTGACCGCCCGAAGCACAGGCGCGTTGACGATGTTCGGATTCTTGTAGTTCCCAAACGGGGTGTTGAACTCTCCCTGCGAGTTGACGCGGAACAAGCCGTTATAGCAGGTCTTGTTGAGATAGATAATCCGGGCCGCCCGTTCGACCGCCGAAAGCTTCGCCAGGCCTCCGTTCCTGTCCAGTTGGCGAATCCGGTAGAACTCGTCGGCGGTATTGCGCATCTGCTCCAGCCGCGCAATCAATTCGTCAAGCGAATCCCGAATCTGACAGTAGACGTTTATCAGCTCGGCATTGGAATCATTGACCACCGCATCGGCCGGCTGCTGGTCAAAGAAAAGC
>JBJFGP010000044.1:0-5286 GCA_051892815.1 Kiritimatiellia bacterium
CCCGGACGCGGTCGTCTATCTCCCCGAAGAGAGGTGCGTCGTCATCGATGTGAAGGTCTCCCTGACGGCCTATGTCAACGCTGTCGAACAAAACAATCCAGACCTTCTCAAAGCCCATGTCGCATCCATCAAGAAACACATTGACGAACTCTCCGAGAAGCACTACGAACGCGCCGTCGGTTCGCTCGACTTCGTACTGATGTTCACGCCCAATGAAGCGGCCTACGCCGCCGCCCTTGCTCAGGATCCTTCGCTGTGGGAGTATGCCTACCAGAAGAAGGTGCTGCTGGTCGCCCCCTGTACCTTGATGGTCGCCCTTCGGATTGCCGCCAATCTTCGCACGCTGGAGGTGCGTACCAAATACGCCGACAGGTTGGCAGATGTCGGTGGCAAACTTTACAACAAGTTGGCCACATTCGTTGATACCCTTTCCTCTGTCCGCAAGCACCTCGAAAACCTCAACGCCGCCTTGACCAAGGCAGAAAGTCAACTCTCCACGGGACGCGGCAACGCCATCCGGCTGGCCGACGAGTTGCGCCGCCTGGGCGCGGAAACAACAAAAGAACTGCCTCCCGAACTGGTTGATTCAGCCCTGAACGAATTGCCTGACCAAGGCGCCCCGGATTTCCAGCCATGATCCACCTCAACTACCCATTCCGCGAAGCGGATGTTCGACGCCTGCGCATCGGCGATGCCGTAGCCATTAGCGGCATTCTCTGCACCGGACGTGACCGTCTCCACCAGCACCTCCACGAGGGCGGAAAATTGCCGATATCCCTGCGCGATGGCGCGCTCTACCACTGCGGCCCCGTATCCGTCAGACAAGACGGGGCGTGGAGAATCGTCGCGGCGGGACCGACCACTTCCTCCCGCGAAGAGCCCTACGAAGCCGATGTGATTGCCCGTGAAGGCATCCGCGTGCTGCTGGGCAAAGGCGGCATGGGAAGCAAAACCCTTGAGGCCTGCCAAAAGCACGGTTGCGTCTACCTCCAGACAACGGGAGGGGCCGCTGCCTTGCTGGCAGACTGCATCGTCCGTGTGCGGGATGTCCACTTCCTCGAAGCCTTCGGCCCGGCCGAGGCCATGTGGGAACTAGAGGTCAAAGACTTGCCCGCCATCGTCGGGATGGATACCCACGGCAACACCCTTTTCGGGCAAGTTCGGGAACGCTCGACTGCCCGCCTTCAGGAACTTTTGGGAGAATAGACTCAATGGAAACATTCCGCGAACCGCAGGCGCTCCAACACTTCGCCCTCGCCCAGAGAGCGGCGGGGAAAACGATTGGTCTCGTGCCGACTATGGGCTACCTCCATGAAGGTCACCTCTCCTTGATTCGGGAAGCCAGACAACGCACCGATACCGTCATCGTATCCATCTTCGTGAATCCCATCCAATTCGCCCCGAACGAAGACTTTGCCAGTTATCCACGCAACGAAATCCGTGACCTCGAACTCTGCCGCCAGGAAGGCGCCGATGCCATCTTTCTCCCGACTCCTGAGACGATGTACGCCCCAGACGCATCCATCACCATCTGCGAAAACAACCTTTCAAAATCCCTTTGCGGAATCCGCCGCCCTACCCACTTCCAGGGTGTCTGCACGGTCGTCGCCAAGCTCTTTAACCTCGCCTGCCCAACCCTCGCCGTCTTCGGGCAGAAAGACTTCCAGCAAGCCGCAATCATCAAGCGAATGGTGCGCGATCTCAACTTTCCCATCGAGATTCTCGTTGCCCCCATCGTGCGTGAAAAAGACGGCTTGGCCAAGTCCTCTCGTAATGTCTACCTCAGCCAGCAGGAACGCCAAAATGCCCTCGGACTAAGCCAGGCCCTCGCCCTCGCCCAGTCTATGGTAGATGGCGGAGAGCGCCAAGTTCCCATCCTGAGGGATGCCTTGAACAAGTTGCTTAGGGAGCATCACCTCCAGCCCGACTACATCGAGTTCGTCGACGAAAACTCCTTGCAACCAAAACAGACGATTGATGCCCAAACCCATGTGGTGCTCGCGGCATTCTGCGGGAAAACACGATTGATTGACAATGCAGCCTTGACGGTTCACTAACAGAGGAATAACCTATGCTAAACAGAAGAGAATTCATTGCCACAGCCTCCGCCGCAGGTGCGGCTTCGCTTGGCATCGCCGAGGGCACGAATGACGCCCAATCCGAAGTGGTTGCCGTCCGCAACGGTACCCCTGTCGAGATGTTTCGCAAAGGTATTGCCCGCCTCGGTGGTATGCAAGCATTCGTCAAGCCAGGACAGCGTGTCGTGGTCAAACCCAATGCCGCCTGGGACAGGACACCTGAAGAAGCCGCCAATACCAATCCTGAATTGGTCGGCGAGATAGTGCGGCAAGCACGAGAAACCGGTGCCGCGCAAGTGCTCGTCTTCGACCATACCTGCAATGCAGAACGCAATACCTATGCCCGAAGTGGTATCGAAGCCGCCGTCAAGGCTGCTGGGGGCAAGATGATTTCGGGTGCAGATGAGGCCGACTATGTAGAAAAGGAATGTTCCCAAGCCATTCGCCTCAAACAAGCCAAAATCCACAGAGCAGTCCTGGAAGCGGATGTCTTCATTAACGTCCCGGTCCTAAAAAACCACGGGGGAACGAAGATGACTTCTGCCATGAAAAACTCTATGGGATGGATTTGGGATCGGCAGTATATGCATAAGAACGATCTGCCGCAATGTATCGCCGACTTGATTCTTTACCGTAAGCCAGATCTCAATGTCGTCGACGCCTACCGCATTATGATATCCAACGGTCCCCGTGGTGTCAGCAAAGCGGATGTCCGGATGCCAAAGTACCAGCTTCTATCCAGGGACATTGTGGCCATCGACGCTCAAGCGCTGAAGCTGCTACGCTACAAGCCCGAGGACATCCACTATCTGCAGAAGGGCGAGCGGCTCGGGCTTGGCACAGCGGATGAGAGTAAGATTCGCGTGACGCGCATTGACGCCTAACCTAACTAAGGGAGTCCATATTTATGTGCAACCGCGGGGTGACTTGGCGCTGGGGTAGACGCCTCCTAGCAATGCTCTCTGTCGTAGGTATTGCTGGTGCCTTTTGGGGACTATGGCCGCTACTTCCGCCTCAAGTTGCCCCCTCGGTCGAGGCTTTGCGACTTGGACTGCTTTCGGGGCTTTTCTCGACGCTCTTTCTAGCGGCTGCGACATTGCTCTTCGGACGCATCTATTGTGCCGCGTTCTGCCCGCTTGGGGTTCTGCAGGATTGCCTCCCCAGCGGACGGTCGCGCGGACTGAAACACCCCATTCGCTTCGCCCTGCTTGGGGTGTGGGGTGCGTCAGTTCTACTCGGCGACTTTCTTGCCATGCGCTATCTCGACCCATATAGTCTGTTCGGGGCGGTCGTGGCTGGAAGCCTCATTCCGTTTGGTGCAATTTTGGCGTTATCCTTGACACTCGGGGGGCGCTTTTGGTGCCGAGAACTCTGCTCAATCGGGGCCGGGCTGGAGTTGTTGAGCCGTCATTCATTTTTCCAGCTGGCCATTGACCAATCCCGTTGCATCTCGTGCGGCGCGTGCGCCAAAGTCTGTTCAGGCGCCTGCATTGATCCCCAGTCAAAAACCATCAACTCCGGGCGTTGCATCCGCTGCATGAATTGCCTTTCCGCGTGTCGACTTGGTGCTATCGCCTGGCACTCAGACAAGCGCGCCCGCGCACCTAAAAAGCCCCTTGCCGAAAGGCGAAACTTCCTGAAGGCTCTGACCTTCGCCGCAGGAGGAACAGCCCTAGGCTCCATCCTTCATTGCTCTCACGGCAGCACGAACGATCTCATTGCGCCACCGGGCGCCGGCGGGCTCTCCCAATTCCTCTCTCGCTGCACAGGATGCGGGCTCTGCATCAGAAACTGCGAAGGGCGCGTTCTAACCTTCCGCAACGGCGTGGCGGCACTAGACTTCGCCAAGGGAATGTGCGAATTCTCCTGCACCAACTGCTCGAATATCTGCCCAACCGGAGCCCTCAAACCATTGAATCTGTTGGTCAAACGCCGCACAGCCATCGGCAAAGCTCGATTCTTTCCATCCCGCTGTGTCGCAGTTCAGGATGGGACAGACTGCGGCGCTTGCGCAGAGCATTGTCCAACCGGCGCCCTGCGCATGATTCCAGACACAAACGGTCGGCGCGTCCCCCTTCTCGAAGCAGCCTTGTGTATCGGCTGCGGAAACTGCGAGCACCCTTGCCCCGTCCGCCCGGAACGCGCCATCGTGGTTGAATCCATCGCGACCCAAACACTTGCCGCCGATCCCGAAACCTGGTTCCGGACGCGCTCACCAAACGAACCTGGAGACGCCACCGGCGAGCACAATACCGCCGAAGGCGAATGGCTGCTCTAAACCGCACGACCGCATCGAGACACGAGAGGTTATTCCCCTCAAGTGACTACTACGGCATCGTCGCACGAATCCCCTCCCCCTGACTATTCCTATCAACCCTTTTACCCTGAAGGTTGCTAGCGTCTCCCCCAAGAGGTACGTACCCGCGCCTTCCACTCCAGCCAACCTTACCTCCTCATTGGCTGATAAGATATACAGGCTCGAGGGGAGCCCCTGTTTCGCCACCAGTACTCGACCTCAGCCTTTACCTTTCGCTCGTTCTCCTCTGTATTACGGCTGAACTGGCGACCCTTCTTGGCAATCTTGTTTCCGTCCTTCTCCAGTTTTGAAACCAGTTTGTCACGGCTCTCTTTAATCATTCGCTCCTGGATCATGGAGTAGGTATTCATAATGCCGCATTCGATACCCTCTATGCTATTAGCGTTCTTCAAGTCCTCAATGTCCTTGAGCACAATCTCTCGACGATGACTGTAGCATAGTGCGTAAGCCAATTTCTGCAGCCATCGACGCGCCGTGTTGAGCAGTTCCCGTCTATTGACTGGCGACGACCACGGAGATTCTCCTTCACGAATCTGTCCCTTCTCGCGCAACTCAGCCTCGACGATTTCCTCGACGAATGCCAGGAAGTCGGAAGGCCGCTTGAAGTCAAGCCGCTCGCGCTTGATGACTTGTATCGGTTCGGCAGGAACATCACCGCCGGCCTTGTCTTCTTTTCCGCTATTACCTTCTTCAGGTTTCGATTCCTCTTTTGACTGAGAAGATTCTACTTTGTCCGATTCTTCCTCATCCTCCTGGTAGCGCGCTTCAATCTCGTCAGACCTGTTCTTCGCCCGCTCAAGTATTCCTGACATCATTTCAGACTTCTCTGCTGGAACCTCTTCAGGCTCAGGAACTTTTGCAGGCTCAGGATTCACCTTGTCTAGAGGGACG
>JBJFGP010000045.1:0-5133 GCA_051892815.1 Kiritimatiellia bacterium
GCTCCAACACCCGATTCATGGGCATCGTCTCCGGCCACCACGGCGAAGCGCGCAAAGGAGACCTCGTGCTTTTCGACGTCGAACGAGGCCGGCGGGAGACCGAAGGCGCCGTCCAACGCCTGCCAGGATGGGGCAAACCCGTCGAGAATGTCACGAAGGACGAGCTGGTCGCCGGCCGCCGGCAGTACTTCCTACATCCCTTCCCCGTCTCCGACAAGGCCGCCCTGGTCTCGATGCAGCACCTCCCGGTCTCAAGTTGCTTCTTCCTCGCCCTGGTGGATGTCTACGATGTGCAGTACCCCCTTGCCTTCGCCCCCACCTCCAACCTGATTCATCCCATCCCCCTCGCCGCCCAGCCCAAGCCCGCCCCGATACCCGACCGCGTCGACCTCTCCAAGCAGACCGCCACCGTCAACCTCGTCGACATCTACAACGGCCCCGGGCTTGCCGGCGTGCCGAGAGGTACCGTCAAGAAACTCCGACTCTACAGCTTCGAATACTCCCCGCGGAACATTGGCGGGCACTACCTGATAGGCATCGAAAGCGGCTGGGATCCGCGCATCATCCTGGGCGAGGTTGACGTGGAACCGGACGGCTCGTGCCTTTTCGAGGTGCCGGCCAATACGCCCATCGTACTCCAGCCGCTGGACGCGGAGGGGAAGCATCTTCAGGAGATGCGGAGCTGGTTTGCCGCCATGCCGGGGGAGCACCTCTCGTGCATCGGCTGCCACCAGGCACAGAACTATGCGGCCCCGAACAAGCCGACCCTTGCGGCGCGGAAGGAACCCCGCAAGATTCGCCCGTTCTACGGTCCTCGAAGGGGGTTCGACTTCTGCCGGGAGGTCCAGAATGTGCTCGACAGGCGGTGCGTGGGGTGCCACAACGGGGCGTCAAAGCGGCGCAACAAATTGGGTCAGCCGTTGCCTGATTTCACCTGGAAGCAAACCACGAAGCCGACGCGGCTTGAGAATTATGGGGGGAAGGTGCCGGCCGAGTTCCGCTCCCCTTCGTACGATGCGTTGCATCCGTATGTACGGCGCAATGGGCCGGAGGGCGACTATCATCTGCTGACGCCGCTGGAGTTCCACGAGAGCACGAGCGAGCTGTTCCAGCGTCTGGAGAAGGGGCATCACGGGGTGGAACTCTCGGACGAGGAGCGGGATCGTCTGACGGCTTGGGCGGGGATGAATGTGCCCTATTTCGGGACGTGGACGGAGTTGAACGCGAACCCGAAGGTTATTGCGCGGCGGCGGGAGATGAACCGTCTCTATTCGAATGACGGGTTTGACCCGGAGGTGGTGGTCAATCCGTACCGGCCGGTGGCGTTCGAGGCTCCGAAGGGGAGGCGTCCGAAGCCTCCGGCGGTGCCGTTCAAGGCTGTGGTAAAGGGGGAAGCGGGGGCTGAAAGGTCGATTGATCTGGGCAATGGGCAGGCGCTGAAGTTGCGGTTGGTTCCGGCTGGCGAGTATGTGATGGGCTCGGCGAACGAGACGCGGCAGGAGGCTCAGCGGGAGGTGACAATCGGGAGGGCTTTCTGGATGGGGGAGACGGAGATTTCTGTCGCGCAGTTCCGGGCGTTCAAGGCTTCGCACGACAATGGGGTCTACGATATGTTCTACAAGGATCAGGTGCACCGGGGCTACTATATGAATGGCGCGACGGACGGGAATCCGGCGGTGCGGGGGGAGGACCCCAAAGGTGAGTATCCGGCGGTGCGGGTAAGTTGGAACGAGGCGGAGGGGTTCTGCCGCTGGCTCTCGGCTCGCACGGGGCTGAAGGTGCGGTTGCCGACCGAGCAGGAGTGGGAATGGGCTTGCCGGGCGGGGTCGGGTACGCCGTTCAGTTTCGGCGGTTTCGATGCCGACTTTGCGCCGTTTGCGAACTTGGCGGGGGAGGAGAACAAGGCGCGCACGGTGGTGGGAATCAATCCGAAGCCGTGGAAGGATGCGCCGAAGGATCTCTACTTTTTCCTGCGCGATTCGCGCTTCGACGACGGGGTTGTCAATCTCGCCAAGTGCGGCTCTTTCCGGCCCAATGCGTGGGGGCTCAAGGATATGCACGGCAACGCGGCGGAGTGGACGGCTTCGCCCTATCCCGCGGAGGGGGGCGAACGCAAGACGGTCCGCGGCGGCTCCTTTTTTGACCGCCCGCACCTGGCGACGAGTTCCTGGCGCTGGGGCTACCCGCCGTGGATGAAACCGTTCTCTGTCGGCTTCCGGGTGGTGGTCGAGCAATAGCCCCGTAGATACCAATCTCTGCCTTCCGGAGATAGACACGAGTCACCCCGATTGATAGACACCTGAGACACCAAGAGGTTCGTATGAAACGACTGATTCCTACCCTGCTTCTGGCCCTGGGCGCGGGCGCCGCGATGGCGCAATGCCCCTGTGCCAATTCCGCCCGGGACGCCAACCCCCGCGCCTGCGCGCGCCAAACGAAAGGATCCGACAAGATGCTTCAAATCAACAACGCCGACTACTACCGCGACGGCCAGTTCGATTCCCAGAAGGCCGCCGAGGCCTACTTCGCCCTGATGCGCTGGTTCGGCCTCCAGGTGCCCGAGGCCTTCGTCAAGGACAAGGGCTTCTTCTGGGCTATCGACTTCAAGAGAGGCAACTTCGCCGCCTGCGGCATGGGCGGCGTCATCTATGTCAACGAAAAGACCGAAAGCTACTTCGTCCACGACATCTTCCTCCTCCCCTTTCAGGCCATCGCCGAACACCGCCATGTCGCCACCGACAAGCCCGCCAAGGTGGAAAGCTGGCTCGTCCGTTGCGGCTCCGTCTACGGCTTCAGCGAAGTCGGCGAGCCCAACCTCGACCAATTCCCCGAGGCCAAAGCCATGCTCTCCAAAGAGCACCTCGACCACCTCAAAAGCCTCCATGTCGAGAAATGGACCGCCGACGGACGCGCCCATAAACTGCCCAAAATCGAAACCTGGCACTTCATGATGGGTGGCCCCGAAGGCGCCATCGTCACCGAAGCCGCCACCTACCACGACGGCAACGGATTGCGCTTCGCCAACCCAGGCGTCGCCTTCTGAAAAACCAACCTGAACAATCGAAAAGAATCCCCATGAAATACCTCCACACAGGCATCCCCGTCGCCCGGAAAATGGACGGCATGACCTACGCCCAGCCCCTCAAAGTCTGGATCAAATTCGAACCCGCCTACGCCACCGAATTCCTCCACTTCGAGCCCGACAGCCCCATGGCAGGCCTCATCCAGAACCGCGCCCACGTCGCCTACGAAGTCCCCGACATCGACGCCGCCATCGCAGGAAAAGCCCTCCTTTGGCCCAAGTTCGACCTCGGCAACGCCTACATCGCTTTCATCTGGGACAAAGAAACCGTCGTCGAATTCTACCAGAACAAATAGGCCCGCCTTATGCCGATGAAAAAGTTCCTCAACAACCCGGCAGACCTCACCGCAGAACTCCTCGACGGACTCCAGAGAGCCTACTGCGACAAAGTCCGCATCGAGCAAGAACGCATCGTCGTCCGAACCCACCCCAAGCCCCCCGACAAAGTCGCCCTCGTCACCCTCGGCGGCACCGGACACGAACCCGCCCTTAGCGGCTTCGTCGGCGAAGGCATGCTCGACGCCGCCGTCGCCGGAGACATATTCGCCGCCCCCGGCGCCGCCAAACTCTACGAAGCCCTCGAACGCTTCAACCGCCCCGCCGGCGTCATACTCGTCACCCTCAACCACAACGGCGACCGCATGAGCGCCTCGAAAGCCCTCCGAAAGGCTCAGAAGGCAGGACTCAACGTCCGGGAAATCATCGTCCACGAAGACATCGCCCAAGGCCCCGACGCCCCAATCGACCAACGCCGCGGACTCGGAGGCTGCATTCCCCTGATCAAAGTCATGGGCGCCGCCGCCGAGAAAGGTTGCACTCTCGACGAAGTCCTCGCAATCGGCGAAGCCTTCAACTCCAACATGGCAACCCTCTCCGTCGCTTTGCGCACCGCCACCCATCCCCAAAACGGCGCCGAGATCGGCTCCTTGGCAGAAGACGAGATGGAAATCGGCATGGGTCAGCACGGAGAGGGAGGAGGCGGCGTCCTGAAAATGTGCACTGCAGACGAGACCGCCCGTATGATGGTCGAACGCCTGATGACGGCTGTCAAAATCATCCCCGGAGACCAAGCACTCCTCATCATCAATGGCTCAGGAGCGACCACGACGATGGAACTGCTCATCGTCTACCGAGCCGCGGCAAAGATCCTCGAAGAAACGGGCGTTTCGCTCGTGCCGGGGCTAGCCGACGAGTTGCTGACAGTGCAGGAAATGGCGGGTTTTCAGATGATTCTCTGCAAGCTGCCCCAAGGCGCCGATGAGCTCCTGAGAGCGAGAGCAAACACGCCGTATTGGACGAGTCTGGGGGTGTGACATGACGCTTGGAGAGTTCAGGCAAGGTTGGCTCCGGGCGCAGGCGGCGGTGCGCAGCCGCGAGCGCGAGTTCTCGGAACTGGATGCGGCGTCTGGTGGGGACGGCGACCACGGAACGGCTATCGTCGCTGCGCTCGATGCGATGGTTTCCGCGGAGGGGGCGGATTTCAAGGAGTCTCTGGAGCGGATGGCTGAGGCGCTGGAGGAGCGTGTGAGTGGTTCGACTTCTTCGCTTTACGGCTCGTGGCTGGAGGGGATGGCTGGAGCGGTGGGGGAAGGTGTGCAGGAGTTGGATGAGGGGGGGCTTGCGGCGCTCTTCGAAGGTGGGCTTGAGGAGGTTGAGGCGGCGACTGGCGCGCGGGTGGGGGATAAGACGCTGATGGATGCGTTGATTCCCGCGACGGTGGCGCTTTCGAAGGCTTCTGGGGCTGGGGAGGCGGCTATGCTGGAGGCTGGCGCAAGGGCTGCTTTGGCGGGTGCGGCGGCTACGGATGGGATGGTGGCGAGGTTTGGTCGGGCGCGGAACTTGGGTGAGCGTTCGCGTATGGGTATTGATGCGGGGGCGGCGTCGATGGCTGCGATTTGGGCGGCTTTGGCGGCGATTTGAGGTCTGTTTTTTAGGAGTTTTTGGCTATGGCTGACTGTGATGGTTTTATCGAGGCGTCGGACAAGGGTGTGGGAATTGGGGTGGCGCGCCGGGGGGTGGAAGTCAAGGGCGCGGAGGGTTATGACTGGGGT
>JBJFGP010000046.1:0-5126 GCA_051892815.1 Kiritimatiellia bacterium
TTGGGGCAGTCTCGTGGACGATCTTTGTCTGTTCCTTTCTGCCTTCCGGTGCGGCTATTTGCTTCTTTGTGGTGTGGTTGATGATGGCGTTTCTGCGCGGGGCTATTGTCTCGAATGGTATGGCTAACTGGCTTGATTTGGTGTTGCCGGATCTATCTTTCTGCTGGCTTGCCGAGTTCCTGGCGCACGGGAAGCAAATTCCCCATTCCTATTGGCTGTGGCCTTCCGTGACATTGCTTTCGCAAGCCGGACTCTATACACTTGCCGCTGTCCTGGTCTGCCGTAGCAAGGAGCCGGCGGCGCATTGGGGAGACGCCTGATGTCGGCACCTCTGATTACTGCGACTGATTTGGTCAAGGTCTACCGGGACTTTTGGCGCCGTCCCATCGTCCGGGCGGTAGATGGTTTGGGCTTTGAACTCCATCAGGGCGCCCTGATGGCGATTATCGGCCCCAATGGTTCCGGCAAAAGCACGACACTCAAGATGCTCCTGGGGCTACTGCGGCCGGATGAAGGAAGCCTCTCCATTCTGGGGCATCCGGCCGGTTCGATTGAGGCCAAGCGGGCGATTGGTTTCTTGCCTGAACTTTCCGCATTACACCCCTTCCTGACGCCCCGGCAGACGCTTGATTTCTATGGCTCTCTCTTTGGACTCAAGCGTGCCGAACGAACCCGCCGGACGGAGCAACTGCTGGAAATGGTACGCCTGGACGCTGTTGCAGATCGTCCCATTTCGGGGTTTTCCAAGGGGATGGCGCGCCGTGTGGGATTGGCTCAAGCGCTAATCAACGCGCCTTCGCTGTTGCTGCTCGATGAGCCGACCTCTGGGCTTGATCCGGAGGCCTGCCGCGAAATGAAGGATTTGCTGCTTGCGCTGAAAGGCGCCGGGGTTACGGTGTTGATGACTTCCCATATATTGGGGGATGTCGAAGAGGTCTGCGACGAAGTCTTGGTGATGAGCCGTGGGCGGGCTGTTACCCGTGGCCCGGTTGGCGACCTTTTGCGCCGTGACGATGCCGTTCGCTTCACCGTTGACGGGGTATCGCCGAGCGACGCGGAGCGGGCTTGCCAGACCCTTTCCCAGGCTTTGGGGCGGACGGTTCGCACCGATTCTCCGACCCTTTCGCTTGAGGCTTTCTTCCTCAAGACGATTCGTTCGGACAATGCTCCTTTCAAGCCTGCACCGTTCCTGCTTGAGCCTCGCCGATGAATGCTTTTCGCATTGCCTTGATGGTTTTTCGCACGGCTGCGCGTACACCGGCTTGCTACGCTGCCGCCGCTCTGATTCCGTTAGCCGTCGGGTTGCTGGCGTGTGCGTTTTCGGGGGAGGGGAGTAGCACGCCGGCGGGGATGGTGCTTTCCTGGTCATTGCTGTTGGGTTGGGCGATTCTGGCCACCACGGGAATGCTGCTCGGGGCCAACCTGGTAGGCGGGGAGTTCGCCAGCGGCCGCTTCCGGACGCTCAAGTGTCAACCTGTCCGCTCCTGCGATTGGCTCGTCGGTGCGTGGGGCGGGCTGACGGGACTTGGGGGCGGATTGGCGCTGGTGTTGACTTTGACGCTTGCCCTTGCCGCTGGTTGGCGCGGCGGGAAGGAGTTCTGGACGCGGCCGGGCAATCGCGTCTCGGAGTCTCGCATAGCCGGGCCCCGCCCGGAACTGATTGCGCCGGGCGAATCCCACACCTACCACTTTGGGGCGGATGGCCGCGGTTGGAGCCTGCGGGTCGCCTTCAGTCCCTTGGGAGGTTGGCACGATACAGTCGCATTGGTGGCAACCTCTGGGGGGAAAAGGTGCCAAGCCTCGGCAGGTTCTGGTGATAACCTTTTGGTGCCATTGGTTGATTGCAATGGGAGCGTGACCCTGACCAACCGCGAGACCCGACCTTTTGCCGCGCTCTACTACAACCTCTCCGTCCCCGTCGTCCTTGTCCGCCCTGGAGCTCCCTTCGCGGTCAACCTCGCGAACCTTTGGCTCGTATCCACGGCGCTCTTCGCCTTTTGGAGCGCGGTTGGGATTCTGTCGGGGAGCCTCTTCTCCAGACCAGTCGCCATCTTCATTGGCAGTGTCGTTGCTCTGTTGCCCCTTGTCGCATCCGATCCGACTACGCCGATGCCGACATCTTTGGGCAACCTTCTAGGCTGGTTGATTGCCCAGGGACTTGCTTGGATTGGGCGCCCGCTTGCGCAACTTCAGCCCGCGGATGCATTAGCCCGCGGCGACCTGTTGAACACCACGCGAACGCTCCTTGCTGCGGCGGTCTATGGCGTAGTGGCCCCCTTGATTCTGCTGGGATTGGGCGCGTCTGCATTCCGTCGCCGCGAGCAGTAGTCGGGGGCGTCGGCTGGGGGAAAGGCTACCTTCCTGCGAGAATCAACTGGGCGTGGCGGGCATAGGCTCGGCGCGGATCCTTGGCGTAGGCTTCAAGCGTGCGGCGCCCAAGATGATCCTTGTCGCCAAGGTTGAAAAGTGCCCGCGCCAGGCATAGTTCCCGCAGACAATCGCTCCGTTCCTGATCGCCCAGCCCCAAGTTGAAGTCGGCAAAAACATCGTAGCCCTTGACCTTCGGTGCCGCGTTCGGTTTCAGCACGTGGCCGCCCACTTTCGGCAGGCGCAGCAACCGGGCAAGCGGCTCCGTACCGCACTTCTCGCCAATCGACTCGTAGGCCAATGCCAAGGCACGGAAATGGGAGTAGGCATCCTCCCCCGTGAGCAGAGAAGCCAGCCGGTCAAGTTGAGGAATCGCTTGGGCAGATTGCGTCCGCCCCAACGCGATAATCCAACTGTCGACCCAACTGACACTGCGCCCGAATTGATCCATCCCCTTGTAATTCCACCCCTTGTCCCAAGACGGCGTCGCAGCCAGTTTGGCAATCAGCGTGGGGGCCGCTTCCGGCTGGCGAAGCAACCCCAGCACATGCGCGTAAATCAGCCGCTCGTTCTCCTTTTCGCAACGGGAGAATGCCTGTTTCAAGAGCGGCAAGGAACGCGGCACGTCGGATAGAACCTTCGCCAGACCCGTGTAGTTTGTGCGCAAAGTCCCGACCGCCTCCGCGATGGCCTCGGGCGGAAGCGGAAAGTTGTCCTTCGCCCCGATGGCTTCGCGAGGAATAATCCCCAAGGCGCACAACTGCCGTTGCAGTGCCGGCATATCCACATCCCGCAACCGTTTGCCCGATGCAATGCTCATCGCAGCCGCCAGCCCGGCCGCATAACCCTGGTTTTGCAGATCCGGTTGCATCCGCAAGACCGGCATGGCGTCGCGGTGCGCACTCATCCCAAGACCCGTCACCAGCAGACCGTCGACCCGTTTCGGCAAAATCGCCCGGTAGGGAATATTGACCTCCAGCGTCTTGGCCGCGTGCGGCGGCTCGATGAAGAACTGGTCGGAACAAGTCTGCCCGTGCGTGTCAAAATTGGAACGGGCCAGCGAAATCGTGTCCGGGTAGGTTCTGTTGTTGACAATATCCTGCGCTGTGATATACTGTACCCCCATCAAGCGCCGCCGTTCACGGCTGTTCACGCACTGGCTTTGGTCCCAGACATAGGGACCAAAACTGTTGCGGGCCCGGAGCGTGAAGTGGCAGAGATCCTCAGCGTCGCAATCATTGACAAAGGCATAGTCGGTGTTCTGATAGCTGGCGCCGAGAATCTTGGGCGTCGACCCCGCGCCTTGAAGGGAGAGTTCGTCGGGAGTGATAAACTCCGTCTCCTCTCCTGCAAAGGCTGCCAAGTCGGCGTTGCCCGTCGCATCGATGGCCGAGAGCGTTTCAATCCGACCGACAGAACCATCGGCCATGGCCACCAGCACGGCTTGGATGGACTCCTTGCTGTTCACTTCTACGCCACAGACTGTTGACCCAAACCACAGTTCAGCGCCGGCTTCTTTTGCCTGCAATCGGAGCCATTCTGCCTTGGCTTGTCCATAGACCGCGCCGAAGTAGCGGACGCCTTGGTCGAGTTCGGCTGTAAAGCCCTGGCGGAAACCATAGCAGTACAGACCTATGAGCCCATCGGTCATTACTCCGCCTGCTCTCCAAAGGTAGTCGATACCGATAGTTCGGGCACCATATCGGGCTGCTGCTATGGCGGATGCTGCTCCGCTTGTGCCCAATCCCGCGACAACAGTCTGGCAATGTGCTATTGTTTGTGGTTGCTTTGGGGTAGGTAATGGGGCGGCAAGGGCGCGGGTAGATGCCAGTCTAGCAGCTACTTTGCCGGCTTGGGTGCCGATTAGTTCGGCCAAGCAGGAACGGTAGTTTCCTTGCTGGGCAAGGGTTTCTCTACTGATGTCGGTCAAGGGCCCTGCGACCAGGAGGTTGTCGATGGCTGGTGCGCGGCAGGCTGATGCCCAGTCGCTGGTGGGGGAGGGAGCAAGGAGGGGGTGTTGGAGGCGGGATTGAAGTGTGTCGGGGGGAAGGAATGAGATGGTATCGGCGGCGTCCAACTGTTGGGCGGTCCAGGTGAGGTCTCTTGCGTTCTGTTCTGCGGCGGCAAGGGTGCGTGCGGTGCCGTCGTCTAAGGGAAGGTCGAACTCGCATTTCCAGAGGCGGGCGTGTATTTCCCGGGGCTGTGTCTGGGCTTGATGGGGGCCGCGGTTATCCAATGTGATGGTCTGAACGGAGGAAATAGGTGTGGCGGTGACTGTGGGCAATGTGGGAGCGTTGCCGGATATGATATAGCGGGTGCAATGGTAAATGCCAGAGGGGAATGGTCGGAAGGGGATCCCTGCGGAGCGGGCTATTTGCGCGCGTTCGGTTGCGTCGACGATGACTTTTGCGCGAATGAATAATCGCCCGGTCCGGTCGTAAATATCGACTCCGGCGAGCTGTCCGTCTGGAGCCAGGCGGGCTTGGAATCCAGGGGTCCAGGTCCTGAAAGGAATCGCGTTGCTGGCTAGGGCTTCATCGAGTACGCGCTTGATGGCCATGGGGGTGGTTGTGCCGAACAAGGTGGCGCCTTTGGTGCGTTCGGGGGCTGCGAACGCCCGGGTCAAGGGGCAGGGGTAGGCGTCCGTGGGCGCGTCGCTGGCATCGATACGGAGCTTGCCGGCCTTATCGTCTCCGAGGTAGGGGCGCTGGGCAATCAGGTAGACGGATGCTCCGGCTTGTTTGGCGGCGATGGCTGCG
>JBJFGP010000047.1:0-5122 GCA_051892815.1 Kiritimatiellia bacterium
AGGAGGCCTTCGCTCTCGTGATCTTTGGCGTATTCGATGATTTGCTTTCTAGGCCAAAGACCATGGAGATTGTAAATCCCGCAAAGATTCATCAGAGGCGTGAAATGGACAAGTCGTACGATGCCTCTTTCTTGGGCGAAGGTGGCGATGGCTTGAGCGTCTCTACTGGGGTCAGACATTGCAGTACACCAAAAGGTTTGGGTCGATTTCTTTGATGAGGGGCGAAGGTGTCCCGGGGCAGATGAGTGTAAGAGTTTTGCAAGCCCTCGTCATAGCGACATAGAGGAGTTTGCGCAACTTGGAGTAGTCCGTGTCCTTGTCCTGCCATCCAGGAAAGGTCCCGTTGCAAAGTCCCCAAAGGATGACATGGTCAAACTGCAGGGCCCTTGAGTTTGTGTAATGTTCGCACCTGGATGAGGGGGCTGCCATTTTCCTTCGAAGCGACCGTTTCGAAGCCCTGGTCTTTGAGTTTCTCAGGCAACTCCCTCCTGAGCCGGTTCGAAGTGACTCCGATGGCACAGGTCTCGCTCGCTGGGATGTTCTGAAGGATGTGCAGGAGTTCGGTCAGTGCGCGGTTCTCCGGTCCGCAGACAAGGCGTGGTTGTGGGCCTTCGCGTCTGGGCAGTTCCGATGCGACCAAATCGGACTGATCGGGTTCCTGCGCGAGCAGAGATTGGGCGGCGCGTGCGATTTGCACGGTATTCCGGTAGTTGTGCTTGAATTCGTAGGCCCTGCCGACGACGGCAAGGCCGGCTTCTTTCCAGGAAGTGCCACTCTCGTAGATGCATTGTCCGGAATCTGCGAAGAGAGAGATGCTCTTTTCCTCAGGAGTCTTTCCTTTGGCTAGCCGCGCAATCAGACGGAGGCGCGCCAAGGTGAAGTCTTGCGCCTCGTCAACGATGATGTGGTCGAACTGTTCGGCCTCACTGAGCGGGTTAGCATCCAGTTCCTCAAGGGCTCTGAGCACGCGGTTCCGGAAAGTTTCAAGGCCTCTGCGCGTGAGTTCTTCGTCGAGTGCCAGTTTGAGTTTCCAAAAAAGACGCCGATCCGTTTCCTTCAAGCGGTCTGCCGTCCCTCGTCCCTTTCGCTTGGCCTGGATGTAGTCTTCTACCGTGGCGATACATTGTCCCTTGATCCAGTCATACTCGTTGAGATAGAATTCATCGGATTTGCTTTGGATGGCTGAACGCCCCTGGCTCCCGCCGAAGGCTGTGGCCTTGGCCTTGAACAGACATTCTCTCCCATCCCTGTAATCGGTCAATGCCCGTCGCGGATTCAGTCCTCTTGCCTTGAGGAAGTTGTAGCACCAGCTGTCGATGTTGGTGACCTGAATCGGTATGTTTTTGTGTTTGAAGTCTGCGGCCACCTCGTCTCGCAAACTCGTGTCAAAGGTAAAAAAACCGATACGGTCGCCCTTGGATACCTCATCCAGTGCCAGCTGTGCCTGACTGACGCCATCGCCGTGTCCTGTGGCCATGCTGTAGAGGTGGCAGGCCCGATGAACGGCGACCAGGGTTTTGCCCGATCCTGCAGTACCTTTGACTAGAATCGGCCCACGGGCCTCTAGTTTATAGACATTTTTCTGCTCGCCGATGAGATCGCTTGCTTCTGGCAGAACCATTGGAGGAATTTGGAGATTCTCTGTATACATCCAGCCGTGTTCTTGCTGGAGTTAGACCTGTAATTTGCAGTATACACTTGGCGCAAACCCAAGTGCAAGACAAATCGGAGAGGGCAGAAAGAAAAGATGAATGGACTGGTCTTTCGGGAAAAGGGGGACGCATTGGGAGAAGCACGTTTCTCCGTTTGTGTGGATTGGGGCGTTCAGCAACTGGGCGCGTCAGATGAACTGCTGGTCTTGATACGGGGCGTGTATCTGTGGAGGTGGGGCTGAAGGGTGTTGACAGGGAATTGGGGAATATAGTAGACTGGACGCCGTTAGATAAGGTGCGCGCGAGGTTGGGTTTCCGCAGATGTCTTTTCGGGACGCTAACGGAATTCAAACGGTTGCGGGCTATCGTGTGGGGCGTTTCGAGGGGGTTGTGCCTGTCCCTTCGAATGGTGCGCGCGGGGTGTTCTCGCGGGAAGAGGTGCAATTTGGAGGAGCAGTCGATGGTCGCAGAAATGGATTGGTTTGGCGGGCGTTGCAGTTGGCGTGTGCGCTGGGCGGCGGTTTGCCTTGCGGGGTTGGCGCCGTGGGTTGCGGAGGCGGCCGTTCAGGCGGCGTATTCTGCCGCGGAGCAGCCAACATCGCTGGCCGATGGGCGGGTGAGTCTGGAGTACGAGGATGGTATGATTTGCAAGGTGAAGGCGCAGGTCGGGCACGGGGAGGATGTGGCGCTTGAGGGGGATGCAATGGTTCTGGCGCCGCAGGCGAGGATTATCGCGCAAGGTGGAGGGGAGTTGACTTTCGCGGCGCCTCTTGAGGCTTCGGGGGATGTGCAGATTGGAACCGGTTCGCTCGTGTACGACGGGGGATTGCTCGCCAGAGATTCGTGGCAGACGGTCTTCACGAATGCCATCTTGGACGAGTTGACGATTGTGTCGACGGATTTCTCGAAAACGGGTTCTCGGGGGCTTGGCAGCGGTATCGGCTATCCGTATCATGTCCGGCGCGGGGAGGGCACGATGAGCATCCAGTTCCAGATTTTCGCCGACTATGTCAAGGCGGTCTATCTCGAACTCAAGCAGGACGGGAATGATGTCGTCGGGCGCGTCGCAAAGGCGGCCTATTTCAACAACAAGGGCTACAGTTATCCGCTCGGGTACGACTTCTTCGACAACCCGCGCGACTTGCAGAATCTCTCCAACGGCCGCACCTTCACGGAGTTCTCGGTCCGGACTTCGGACAACCTCGACACCTACGGCTACGGCATTGCGCAACTGACCGCGGAGCGGCGGCGGGAGGAGTATGTCCACGACGGCGATTTCCTCTCGGACCAGTATGACACGGTCGTGGCCGCCAACGCCCGGCTGGAAGACATCGAGGTCGTCTACGGGCTGCTGGGGTACAACACCAAACTGCGCGCCTGCAACGGTCGCCTCTGGCCTCAGCGCGTCCGCCGGGAGAAGGATTTGCTCACCGTGCAGCTCTTCAACTGGGTCGAAACCTACACGCGCTGCATCAAGCTCGAACTCCGCCAGAAGGGCAATGATGTGGTGGCGCGGGCGGTCTACGCCAAGTACATCCAGGGCGACGACTTCGCGAACTACGACTTCGACACGATGGGCGCGAGCGCCGGCGTCGTCACGAAAGAGAACTATGTCTCCACCACCTACGGCTACGGCATCGACTATCTGCTCTTGCGCAACCGCCGGGGCGCGGCGATTGCCTTCACCGGCGCCTGCTCGTGGGGGCGGAACAAACTTACCGTGGCGGTCGGCGAGCAGGTGGCATTCAAGGAGATCGGCACGCTGGACTTCACGCCGGATGTGCTGGGCTCCGGCACCATCGAGTTCTTCCCGCGCCTCGACGCCCAAGGCGGCACCGTGACCCTTTCCGGCTCGGCCTTCGGCATGGCGGGCGGCACCTATCGCTTCTCGGGCGCGCCCGACGCGCCGCTCGCCGTCTGCACGGCCAACAACTACGCGCTGCCGTACGGCCAGACGATTGTCGAGGCAAACGCCGCCCTCCAGCTCAAGAACGGAAGCTGGGCCACTGGCGTCTCGGAAGGCCGCTCCGACCTGCATATTCTTCCCGGCGGCAAACTCCTCCAGTCGGCCGGAAACGCCCTGCACCAGGGGAACCAGAAGGTCTTTCTCGAAGGCGGCGAACTGGTCACCTGCCACGGCACCGCCTTGACCACCTACGCGAACCATCTGACGCTCTCCGACGGCGCCCGCGTAAGCGGAAAGGAGTTCCTGATGGGCTACTATGCGACCGACGCGGCTGTCACCGTCTTGGGCGCCGGCGCCTCTACCATCGACGCGACGGTCACCCTGCTCGGCCAGCCCGACAAGAGCAGTTACCGCGCCATCACCGTCACTGTCGGCGAGACTGGAGACGACGCCGATCTTATCCTGAACGGCACCATCGCCCAGCACAAAGACTACCCCAATGGCGGCCTCGTCAAAACCGGTCCCGGCACCCTTTTGCTCAACGGCAAGGTCACCAGCACGACCGCTCCTCTGCGCCTAAACGAAGGCGAACTCCGCCTGGGCGCCTCGGACATCTGCTCCGCCGAGCAGAACCTTGAAATCGCGGGCGGACGGCTTGCCCTTTCGGACGGTGCGACCAATGCGCTGGGCTCTCTGACCTGCACGGCCGACGCCTCGATTGAGCTTGCCCCCGGCGCTCGCCTTGCGCTTCAGAGCCTCACCCTTTCCGACACGGCCGCGCTTGCCCTCACTGGCTCTGGCGCGCTCACCGTCGCGCAACGCCTGAGCCTCGACGATCTCGCCCGATTGACCGTCGACGGTGCTCCCGCCGCCCAAACCCCGTCCGGACGCATCACCCCGAGGCGTTCCTCTCTCATCTACCTTTTCTAACCCACCTCTGAATCGCAAGCGTCGCCGCCCTTTCTCCCATCGCCGCCGAAGCCAGGCGCCTGGTTGCCGGACAGGTCGGGAGCCCCCAGGATGGCTTCGCCGTTCGCCCGATGTTGGTTGCCCCTCCGGATGCGCTGGGGTTCCGAGTGTCCAACCCGTTCCTTGGGTGATTTGGCGGGGCTGCTCAGGACGCGTAGGAGAGGTGGATTGGAGCGGGGCCGGCGGGTAGGCAGGAATTGGTCCGGGAGATTGGCACTTTTGGCTTGACTGGGTGGGCAGGTTTTGGCATACTTCCTTCACACCTTTCTGGTGGGCTTCCGGAGCGGTCAAACGGGGCAGACTGTAAATCTGCTGGCTCACGCCTTCTTTGGTTCGAATCCAAGGCCCACCACCATCTTCCCCGGCGCAGCGGTTTCCGTTGCGCCGGGTCTGTTTTCGGAATCTGTGTCTGAGGTCAGGGGCGCCGAGCCCTGAAGCCAAGGAGGTTTTTCCATGGAAACTGTCCAGAAGTCGCTGCGGCTGACGGTCGCGCTGGTCGGGCGGACGAACGCGGGCAAGTCGACGTTGCTCAACTTGATTGCGGGCCAGGATGTCGCCATCACCTCGCCCCAGGCCGGCACCACCACCGATGTCG
>JBJFGP010000048.1:0-5109 GCA_051892815.1 Kiritimatiellia bacterium
GGGGTCTTTGAGGTAAGCTTCGAAAGCGGAATCGACCGCTTCCTTCAGGGTTTTGAGGCCAAAGCCGACGGGGACGACCTTGGCGCCGAGGAGCTTCATCCGAACGACATTGGGGTGCTCCTTCTGAATATCGACCTCGCCCATGTGGATTTCACATTCGAGCCCGAAATAAGCCGCCGCCGTGGCGAGAGCGACGCCATGCTGTCCGGCCCCGGTCTCGGCGATGACGCGCTTCTTTCCCATGAACTTGGCGAGCAAGACCTCGCCCATGCAGTGGTTGAGTTTGTGGGCGCCCGAGTGGTTGAGGTCTTCGCGCTTGAGGTAGATGCGGCCGCCCGTCTTGCGCGAAAGGTTGTTGCAATAGTAGACCGGCGTGGGGCGCCCCTGGAAGTGCTTGCGAATCGAGCGAAGTTCCGAGATGAAGTCGTGAGACTTGCTGATTTGGTAGTACGCCTCCTTGATCTTCTGCATTTCGCGCTTGAGCACATCGGGTACATAGCAGCCGCCGTAGGGGCCGAAGAAGCCATCGGCGTCGGGATAACGCTTGAAATAGTTTTTGTCCATGGGGAAACCTTGTCCGTTGAAAATAGAATTATACCCGATTCGAGGGGGAATGTCAAAACAAAAGACCGCCACCCCGATGGGCGACGGTCCTTGGCGCACGATTTCAGCGCAGGCGGCGCAATTAGAACGCGACGGAAGTGTCCATATTGCGGCGCGAACGGGCGCGGGCACGGGCGCGGGCCGATTTCTTGCGAGCCTTCTCGCAGGGCTTCTCGTAATAACGAGTATTGCGGAGGTGCTTGACGATGCCCTCGCGGTCCATGACCTTCTTCAAGCGCTTGAGCGCGCGTTCGACGGACTCGCCTTTTTTCAATTTGATCTGAATCATTCTCTATCACCTCCAATTCATTCCCCGGCCGGGTCGGAACCCGCCGCTCAGGAAGCGCGCATATTACCAAAGCCGTACGCTGATGTCAACCACAATCGTCTTGATGTGGTCAGGTATTCCTCTAAGGGGTAGACACCCACCACGCCGAAACGCAAGTACTCGCCGAATACCGCGAGCCAGCGGAAGCGGTTCATTCCATTGTCACACGAAGAGATTGCGAATACCCCACCACAGGCAGACCAGCAGTAAAGCCCCCAACAAAACAAGTCGACTTTCTCGCGCCTTCCGGGACACCGACAACACGGCAAGAAGAGGCAGCGATACGACCATAAACGGATTCAACTGCCACGCTTCGGCAAAGCGCAGGTGCAGTAGCGCGTGGAGTCCTCGCAACGTTCCGCATCCCGGGCACTGCCATCCGGTCCCCATACGGAATGGACAGCGGGGAAAGAATGTGACCTCGGCGGGATTCCAACAGTACAAAATTCCCCCGCCCAACAAGCCAGCCAGCAAGAGCAACACCAGCGAAAGCGATTCGTTTAGGCGGGGGAATCTCACCAATTCACTCCAAAGAGGTGCCGTTCGCCTTGTAATACGCGGCAGAACGTCTCTTGCGAAACGCGAGGTGAACGCTATTGGCGTTTGACCGTGTGGCCATCACCAGCCACATAGTGACCAGTCAACAGAAGGATGAAATCAATCAACGCCCAGATTCCGCTGACCAGACCACAAGTCACCATGGAAAGAATCAACATCACGACGGCAGTGCCGGTGTTGCCCGTGTAGAAGCGATGCACGCCAAACACACCGAGGAAGAAGCACAGTAAAGTCGCGGTAAGCCACTCGTTCTTGTCCCCCTGATTACTTGCAACGGGATGCCCGCACTTGGGGCACATCTGCGCCTTGTCGCTGATATTGGAACCGCAATTCTCACAGAACATACGATTAGTCCTTGATTTCCATTCGCGCCCCGAAGACCAATTCACGGTCAATCAGGCAGGGCATCCCGAGCCAACCGCGTGCACTAGCTACCGTCTGGCAGATGTACCAATCGAACATTCAACGCAGACCAGGCTGGCTTCGAGTCTGAATCCCAAGACTACCGTGTCCGCGGCGAACGATGTCGCTCTCCGTCGAGGGCGCCGCCACAAGACGAAAATGGTTTGCGGCGAGCACTCGACAAACGAAGAGAGGACGGTTTATTCTTTTCGCGGCACGAAATCAAGCGCGAATTGGAGGGAAAGACAAAGAGGTTGGCACCGCCCGAACCGGCGGGGAGCAACCAAACCGTTCCGGAGATGGCAACCTTCGGGCCCGACAGGTACCTACCTACGGCACCCAAAGCTGTTAAACATTGAACTGCGCCCCTATATATGGTATAGTGTGGCCATGAGTTTAGGAGTCGGAATCGTCGGATTGCCCAATGTCGGCAAATCAACCCTTTTCAACGCCCTCACGCGCGCGCAGAACGCGGAGGCTGCGAACTACCCCTTCTGCACCATCGAGCCCAACAAGGCGACCGTCCCCGTAGCCGACCCGCGCGTCGAAAAACTGGCCGAAATGGAGCACTCCAAGCGCATCATCCACGCGACGGTCGACTTTGTCGACATCGCCGGGCTCGTGCGCGGCGCCAGCAAGGGCGAAGGCCTCGGCAACAAATTTCTCGCCAACATCCGCGAGTGCCAGGCCATACTCGAAGTCGTCCGCTGCTTCGAGAATGACGATGTCGTCCATGTCGAAGGCGGCATCGACCCGATACGCGACATCGGCATCATCGAAACCGAACTTCTCCTCGCCGACATGCAATCCCTGGAGAAGCGAATCGACCGCATCGGCAGACAGGCTCGGGCGGACAAAGAACTGCGCAAGGAACTCGACGCCATGCAGCGGCTTATGGCGCACATCTCCGACGGCAAACCCGTCCGAACCTTCCCCGCAGACGAAACCGACGCCATTACCCCTTGCCTCGCCGAACTCCAGTTTCTCACCGCCAAACCCGTCATCTATTGCGCCAATGTCGGCGAGGAGACACTCGGGGAAGACAACACCTTCGTCGAACAAGTCCGGGCCCACGCTGCCGCCCACCAGAGCCAGGTCATCAAAATCTGCGCCGAGATGGAAGCCGAACTCGCCGGCGTCACCGATGCCGAACGCGCCGACTTCCTCGCGTCCTACGGCGTGGAAGAAAGCGGACTGGATCTTACCGTCCGAACCGCCTACGACACCCTCGGCCTGATGAGTTTCCTCACCGCCGGTCCAGAGGAATCCCGCGCCTGGACCATTCGCAAGGGCTGGACAGCTCCCAAGGCCGCAGGCGTCATCCATACCGACTTCGAACGCGGCTTTATTCGGGCAGAAGTCGTCTCCTACGACGACTTCGTCCGCCTCGGAGGCGAAGCCGCCGCCCGTGCCGCTGGCATCCTGCGCGTCGAGGGCAAAGAGTATGTGATGCAGGACGGCGATGTCGTCCACTTCCTCTTCAACGTCTAACAACCCAAGGCGACCACCGATATGCAAAGCGATGTCGAAAGCGAAGCCGTCCGCTACCTGCTCGAATCCGAACCCGAGCGCACTTGGCATATCGGAGCAATCGCCAAAACCCTTGGCTTCAAACCCGCCCACCAGAAGCGCCTCCGCCGCATCCTCGCAGGGCTGATTGACCAGGGAATCATCGTAGAGAAGCGAAGGGACAATTACCGTTTCCGGACGGGCGCGAACCTCATCAGCGGCACCATTCGCCTCCTGCGCAGCGGGGCCGCCATCGTCACCGCACCAGACCATACCTCCTACTTCATCGAGGAGGGCTGCACTGGCAACGCATTCCCCGGCGATACCGTCGACATCCGCCCCGTGTCAAGCGCCAAGTCCTCCCGGCGAGAGCCAATCGCCCGAGTCGTGCGCATCACCCACCCGGCGGAAAACGATATTGTCGCTACCCTCCGCCAGAGCGGGCGAACCTGCTACGCAGTGCCCATCAACCCCATCTATCGGACCGACTTCGCAATTCCTGAACCAGGCAACGCCAAGGACGGAGACCGAGTCGTCGTGCGCATCGTCCAGCGTATGGCAAACGGACGGAATCCTGTCGCCAAAATCGTCGATGTCATTGGCCCGGAAGAGAATCCATCCCTCGACACCTTGGCCATCATGCGCCAGTACGGCTACTCCCCAACCTTCCCACAACCCGTCCTGCAGGAAGCCGAGACAGTCTCCCGTTATCTGCAAGAGCCGGGACCGCGACTCGACCTTCAGGACAAGCTCATCATCACCATCGACCCCGAGCGGGCTAAGGACTTCGACGACGCCATCTCGCTCGAAAAACTCCCCGACGGCAAGCGCAGACTCGGAGTCCATATTGCCGATGTCTCCCACTTCATCCGACCTCGCTCCGCGCTCGATTCCGAAGCCGCCAAAAGAGCCACCAGCGTCTACTTCGCCGACCGCGTCATTCCCATGCTTCCCGAGCAACTCTCCAATGGCGTCTGCTCGCTCCAGCCCAATGTCGTCCGCCTGACCTTCAGCGCATTCATTGACTACGATGCCAACGGGAGAGCCGTTGGGAGGCGCTTCGCCAAGACCATTATCCGCTCAGCCCAGCGGCTCACCTACGAGCAAGCCCTTGCCATCCTTGGCGGCAATCGACCGGAGGAGCTCAAACTCACCCCAGGCGTCGCCGAACTCCTACAGTCGGCCAATGCGCTCGCCAAGCAACTCCGCGCACGCCGCGAAAAGAACGGGGGGCTCGAACTCGCCTCTCAGGAGACCGAAGTCGTCCTCGACGACTCCGGTCGCATGGTCGGCATTCGTCCCGTGCCAAACGACGAAGCCCATCAACTCATCGAAGCCTTTATGGTGGCGGCAAACGAAGCCGTCGCGACGGAACTCACCATCAAGGGCATCCGCATCCTGGCTCGCCTTCACGAACCGCCAGGCCCGGAAAAACTCGAAGAACTTTACCCAAAACTCGATGCCCTCGGGCTAAAGCACGGAGACCTTTCCACCCCGAAAAAACTCGCCGCATTTCTCAAGCAGACGGCTGAACACCCGCTTAGGCACACCATCCACACAGCCGTACTGCGTAGCCTCAAACGAGCAGTCTATTCCTCCGAAGCGCACGGACATTTCGGGCTGGCGCTCAAGTACTACTCGCACTTCACCTCGCCCATCCGCCGCTACCCCGATTTGGTCCTCCACCGCCAACTCGCAGGCTATTTGGC
>JBJFGP010000049.1:0-5094 GCA_051892815.1 Kiritimatiellia bacterium
CACTCCAGACGGGCTCTCCGTCCTTGAGCGCGGTGAGTTTGTAGTCGCTAGCTCCGAGGTCGAATCCGATGCGGCATCCATCGAGGTGACCGCCGAGCGCGACAGCCTCTTCTTGGGCGGCAGGGACCTCTTCGGGGGCCACGACGGCAACTTCAAAGGGTCTACCGTAGACTTTGGAGAAGAAGTCGCAGTCGAAGGCTCTCGCACCAGTGGGGGTGTAGTCGGCTGCGATTGCCTGGACGAGGTCGCTGGGGCCCGAGAGCCAGAGTTTGTATCCACCGGCAGACCAAAGGGTGAACTTGACTACGGCGCGGGCCAGGGCATCGATTTCTGGGGTTCGCACGGCAGGCAGAGGGAGGTCGAAACGGGCGACTGCGTGGTCGCTGCGTCTACAGGCGACGAGCAGGGGTTGCCCATCTGCGTGGGTGCGGCAAGCGCGGAGTGTCAGGATTGGGGGGCAGAACTTGGGGTCGATAGCGGGTCGAGTCATGGTGTGTCCTCGCGTTTTCCGCATATTATACAGGATGTCAGGCACTTTTGTCTTGTACTATTCTTGCGGCATCTTGTATAATACGCCCATGGACAAACGATTGTTTCAAGAGCGGTTTTTCCGCGGTGTAAGGGACTTGGCGGCGTTCCGTTTTTTGCTGGACATGCTGCCTGATGTGGCATTCTTCGTGAAGGATATCAAGGGGCGGATTGTGACGGTCAACCGCCGCAACTGCGAAATCTACAACTGCGAGAATGAACTTGAGTTGATTGGAAAGAC
Source organism: Kiritimatiellia bacterium (assembly GCA_051892815.1). Taxonomy (GTDB): domain Bacteria; phylum Verrucomicrobiota; class Kiritimatiellia; order RFP12; family DVOR01; genus JAXFQS01. The sequence goes on from JBJFGP010000049.1 coordinate 770, forward strand.
GGACGAGGAGCTGGTTAGCGGGGATCGTGCGCGGCTCTATGCGGAGGAGGAGCGGCGCATTATGGAGTCGGGCGAGCCGGTCATCAATGCCATCAGTGTCGGCCCCGAGGCGTCGCACCGAATGGTCATCTACAGCAAGATCCCGCTCTACGGTCGCAAGGGGCAGGTGATTGGCATCGCCGGCGTGCACCGTTTTGTCGAGGGGGCGAAGGAGGTGCCGCTCTGGCAGCGCCGGTTTGCCACGGTGGTCTCGTACATTCACGACCATTATACGGAGCCGCTGACGCTCCAGATTCTCTCGAAGCAGGCGGGCTTTTCGCCGAGCCAGTTGGAACGCCGCTTCCAGAAGATTCTCGGCACGACGCCGATTGATTACCTCCTGAAGGTCCGGGTCGAGGCCGCCCGGATGCTCTTGGAGAACACAAACCGTACGATTGCAGATATCGCGGTCAGCACCGGGTTCTACGACAATAGCCATCTGACGCGCCACTTCAAGCGCATCCGAGGCTGCTCGCCCAAGGCCTACCTGATGCGCCACCGTCGTGGCGCGGCGCAGGCGGACGAACTGCCCAAACTCTAGGCAGGCCGTCCGTGTCGGAAAGGGATTTGCCCGAAGCCTCCTCGGCCTTTGCGCGAAGGGGCTTTATGCTGGATGTGAGCCGCGGAAAGGTGCCGCGGCTTGAGACCCTTTTCCGTTTGGTCGACCGCCTCTCCAAACACGGCTACAACCATCTCCAACTCTACGGGGAGCGCTCCTTTGATTACGGCGAGGGGACGCCACCGCCGTTTTTGCGTGCCGACGAGGTGCGCCAACTGGATGCCTACTGCGAGGCGCAGGGAATCGAACTGGCGGCGAACCAGAATTCCCTCGGACATATGGAGCGATGGCTGACCGATCCCCGTTTCCGCTACTTGGCGGAACTGCCTGACGGTGGCGCAGTCACGCCCTGGGGGACGGTTCAGGAGGAGCCCACGGGGCTTCGGGCCGCCTCGGAGGAAACCCTGGCCTTTCTCGGGCACCTGTACGACCGACTCCTGCCAAACTTCCATTCCAAAGGTGTCAACGTCGGGTGCGATGAGGTATTCGACTTGGGGAAGGGGAGAAGCCAATCTTTCTGCCGCGAGGTGGGGGGCGAAGGCGAACTTTTCCTCCGTCATATCGAAGGCATCGCCGCCCTGCTCGCCCGCCACGGGAAGCGCCCCATGCTCTGGGCGGATATGATTCTCAAGCATCCGGAGATTGCGCCACGCCTTCCCGAAGGTACTATTGCCTTGGTCTGGGGCTACGAAGCCGACCACCCCTTTCGCGAGCAGTGCCGCACTTTGTCGGAGGCTGGCGTCGAGTTCTGGGTCGCGCCAGGAACCTCTTCTTGGCGTTCTTTCGCGGGCCGCTCCTCGAATATGGCAATCAATGTGCGCCGCGCGCTCGAAGCAGGCCGGGAGTTTGGTGCGACCGGCATGCTCTTGTGCGACTGGGGCGATGCCGGACATGCCCAGCCCATCGACGCCTCCTATCCCGCAATCGCCTACGCCGCCGCCTTGGCACGCGGGCAGAAGATGGACACCTTCCGCTTCAGCGCGGAGGAACGAAGTTGGTTTTTGCTGGGCGACGCCTATCGCGCCTTGGGCGTTTCTTGCGCCAACACGACTGCCCTCTTCCGGCGCCTAATCGACCTTCCGACGCCCCCGTTCGATACGCGGGAACTCGTCCGGGAGGTGCGGCTCCTGGAGCCCGAAGGCGTGGATTGCGAGGCGTTCGACCTTGCCCGGGATTTGATGCTGTGGGCGGCAAGCAAGCGGGTCGACGGGCTAGCAGAACGCTACCGGCGATATTGGCTCAAGCATAACCAGCCGGCGGGCTTGGACGAGAGTTTGCGCAAGATACATCTCGCCTGAAAAGGTGCTAAGCCTGCCCGACCTCGGATACATTGGAATCGGTCGGAAGATTGGCTGACGCCGCGTCGTCTTTCACCTTGGACTTGGTCACGATGTCGGCCAGCGTCAACCTTGCCATAGCCCCGCGAAGCGCCTCGTTGACTTCGCCCCAAACCTCATTGGCGATACACTCCGGCGCGTAGCGGCAACGCTTGGAATTCCGCACGCAGGCTACGAGGCTGACGGGGCCTTCGACGGCTTCGACGATGTCCAGAAGGGTAATCTCTTCGGGGGGCCTTGCCAGCAAGCAACCGCCCGAAACGCCGCGCGCAATTTTGAGGATTCGCTTGCGCTTCATCGGGGTGACGATATGCCACAGGTAGTTCGCGGAGAGGCGTTGCGCCTCGGCGATGCTCTTGAGCGAAACGGGGCCGGTTCCTGGTCTGGAGACGATCTCGATCAAAGTTCGGAGGGCGTAGCGCCCCATGGTTGAAATGCGCATAACTCACCAGATGCTGAGGTAGCGTTCCCCGCCATCCGGGAAGATGACGGCTATGTGCTTTCGGGCGTAGGTCTCGCCCAGTTGCAGGGCGGCCCAGGCGGCAGCTCCGGAGGAGATTCCTACGAACAATCCTTCTTCGCGGGCGACTTTGCGGGCGGTCTCGATGGCGGCGTCTCCGGGGACTCGGATGACGCGGGAAAGGATGGAGGTGTCGAGTGTCTTGGGGATGAATCCTGCGCCGATGCCTTGGATTTTGTGGGGCCCTGGGCGGAGGGGTTCTCCGGCGAGAAATTGGCTGATGACTGGGCTTTCGTCGGGTTCTACGGCGATAAGCTCAATCTCCGGTTTGCGCTCGCGAAGGTATCTGCCGGCGCCGCTGATGGTGCCGCCGGTGCCGACTCCTGCGATGAGGACATCTACTTTTCCGCCGCTCTGTTCCCAGATTTCGGGACCGGTGGTTTTATAGTGCGCGTCGGGGTTGGCGGGGTTGGTGAATTGGCCTGGAATGAAGACTTCTCCGGGTTTTTCGTCGCGCAACTGTTCGGCCTTGGCGATGGCACCTTTCATCCCTTCGGAGCCTGGGGTGAGGACGACTTCGGCGCCGAGGGAGGCGAGGACTTTGCGCCGTTCGAGGCTCATGGTCTCGGGCATGGTCAGGATGGCGCGGTAGCCGCGCGCCGCCGCGACGGCCGCCAGTCCGATGCCGGTATTGCCGCTTGTCGGTTCGACGATGGCCATGCCTTTCCGGAGGGAACCGGCGGCCTCCGCGGCAAGCACCATATTCAGGGCGACGCGGTCTTTGACGGAGTAGGAACCGTTGCGCGCCTCGTGTTTGGCGAAGATGTTTTCCGCCAAATGCGCCAAGCGCACATAGGGCGTCTGCCCGATTGATTCGCTGTAGCTCGACATGACAAAAATCTCCTCTCAATGGGTACGGCTCATACTCTAGTAAACCCGTGAGGGAATGTCAAGCATCATCCTCGTGAATAGGCGCCTTGCCGGGATGGGGTGGAGTGGACAGAGCGGCGGTCGTATGCTTGTTCTGCCCCAGAAAGTTGCTACCTGTGGGGGCGAGAGGTGCCTATCGGCGGAACCGCATCGTACCTAGGATGGGGCATCGGAGGTTGGCAGGAATTGGGAATGAACCGGGCTGGTGTCCGCGGCGTTTGCAAAGATGTATGAATGCGCGATGGAACGGGACGGTTGGGGGGCTTTTGCTGATGTTGTGGGCGGTCGGATTGGAGACCTTTGCCGCCGATTCGCCCCGATTCGCGTGGTGCATTCCTCCGCCACAGGAAACCACGAACGGTATCGTCGTTTGCCTGCTAGACGGCACGCGCCACGCGCGGGAGATAGTCCCCTTCGTATCCGAAGTCGCCGCAGTCGCGCGTCGGCCGATTGCCTTGGCGACCCTCGACTTTCCGACCGGCGAACGCACCGCCTGGCTCACCCAAACACCCTCCGTGCAGACCAACCTTCCCCCCGCGCTCTCGGCCGACCGTCACCGCGCCGTCGAACTGCGAACCCTCATCCGGAATTGGCGCCAGAACAGCCCCGTCGCGACTTGGCCGCACCTCTTCGTCGGGCACTCGCTGGCCGGACTCTTTCTGCTGGAAACCTTCGCAGATGCCCCCGACTTCGCCGAGAAAGCCCTTATCCTCGACCCCTCCATCTGGTGGCCCCCCGGTCGACTGCAACGCCCCCTTCCGGCCCATCGAATCCATCTCGCCTTCGCCCGAGCACCGCAGAATTCGCCCCTTGCCGAGTTGCAAACGGATGCCTTGCGGATGTTTCAAGCATCCCACCCCGAACTCGCCATCGACCTCTTTCCGGATGCGACGCACGCCACGATTCTTCCTCTTCATATTCGAGAACTTCTGCTTCAATCAATCCGGCGATTATGTGAAGCATACCGCCCTCCCCTGCGCCTTCAACACCCCTGACGCCT
>JBJFGP010000050.1:0-5079 GCA_051892815.1 Kiritimatiellia bacterium
CTGAAGATTGACATCGACGGTTCCCGAACCGAGAGGGTCTGGCTTCTCAATCCCGGAATCCCGATTCCCCCCGAGACGACTGCCATCCACCACATATCCGACGCCGATGTCGCCGCTTGCCCGACCTTCGCGGACAAGGCTATGGAGATCGGACTTTTCTTCGGCGACAACACTGACCTTGCCGGGTACAATATTCTCCGTTTCGATGTGCTCATCTTGGCTGAAGAGTTCAGCCGGGCGGGGATGCGGTTCCGTATGGATACGCGGCGCGTATTGGACGCACAGAAGATTTTCCACGCCAAAGAGCCGCGCGATCTTGCTGCCGCCTTGCGTTTCTACTGCAACCGCGAACATGTCGGCGCACATGGCGCTCTTGCGGACACGCTTGCTACTTGGGATGTCATCCAGGGGCAGTTCCGCAAGTACGCCGACCTTCCCCAGAATATGGACGAGTTGAACAAAGCCTTCAACCCCGTCGACCCGTCAAATGTCGACCGGGCGGGGCGCTTCCGCTGGCGTAACGGCAAAGCGGTCGTCTTCTTTGGCAAGAAGAAGGGCACGAGCCTTCAGGAACTCGCCGAGTTGGATAAGGACTTCCTCAAGTGGGTTGTCAAAAGCGACTTCCCGCCGGACACGCGCAAACTTTGCGAAGACGCGCTCAAGAATATCTTTCCCAAGCCTCCTGAAGCATGACCGCCGCGAGCGGAACAACAAAGGTGGGGCTCTTCTTCTCGCTCGCCCAACGCTTTCGCACTTGGTTGGCTACGGTGCGATGGGTACCTACCTCTTGGATGAAATCATTGCCAACAAAGGGTAGCAAAGGTGTGCACCCTTGGAGGCGTTTTGTAGGTAGCAGTTGGTCTGCCCGGTTGCAGATTTTTCTCCGGCAACTGCGTTCCTTCGAGCACACCAGACAGGCCTTGTGTTGGACCTTGCTCCTACTTTGCGCCGGCTCCGCACTCGCCACCAAGCCAGTTCCAGTGACCTTTTTGGGCGCATACGATCCGGACACCCCCGACTCGCCGCTGACCTCAGCCTTGCTACGCTATGCCAAGAGCCATCCGGAGTTTCGCCCGCTCAAATGGGGCGGACTGTCGCTTCCGGGAGCCGGAGGCAAAGCACCCTTCATGTTGGCCATGGCTGGAGGTACGGCCCCCGATGTTTTCTACGCCTGGTTCCACTCCATCCGTAGCGACATCGACCAAGGGTTCATTCGTCCCCTCACCCCGTGGCTTGGAAAAGATGGGGCCCGAATGCCAGACTACTGGGAAGGCATCCCGCCGCTTTGGAGAACGGTCGCGACCAAGAACGGCGAAATCTACGGGCTACCCGCCGCGGGGCTCTCCTACTACGGCATCGTCTACCGGAAAGACCTCGTGCGCCAGGCTGGATTGGATCCCGAGAGACCGCCGAAAACCTGGGAAGAATTCTACCGTTGGTGCCAACAGCTGACATTCCACAAACGCGCCGTGACCGGCGCCAAGTCGGGTAAAGGACAAATGGCATTCGGCATTACCCCGTCCCCCTGGGCCTGGCTACCGTGGATGCAATCCGCGGGCGGTTCGCCCATCGTCCAGATAGACGCCCAAGGACAGGTCCATTCGATGGAAACCGCCGGATTGAGCAATGTAACCTGGCGGGCGGCATTCGACTCAGAGCCCGCATTGGCAGCAGCCCGATTCATGCACCGCCTGCTTTGGGCACCCTGGCGAAATGCGGATGGAGACGAAGTCATCGGCGTTGCGCGCCCCCTCCCGGTTTTGGATACCGAGGCCTTCACCCTGGGGGAAGTAGTCGCATTCTTCGCAGGCGTAGAGCAACTGGAACTGTTGACGCGAAATGTGAATATTCCCCCCGAGGAAATCGGCTTTATGCCAGTACCCTCGCGCGATGGCGTACACCCATCCGTAGTCCAAGGGCATCGCCACTTTTTTGCCATGACATCCCAAGTCGCCAAACGCCCGGAAGCCGAGCAAGACCTGATTTTCGGGGCACTAATGGCAGTCGCCGGAAGCCAGGTCCGCGACGCGGACATTCGCCGCAAAGCGGAGGAAGGGTTGGCTCGCTGGTGCAATCCTGCCGACTTGCGCCGCTTAGGATTGGAAGAACATCTTGCAGATATTCCCCCCGCCATTCGGGCGGTCTACGAATCTATCGACAAGGGCGAGGTAGTCGTACGGACAGAACCCTTTGTCGGCTTCTGGCAACCTGTCAGCGACCTACTCCAAAGGAGGGTTATCGAGCGCCTGCTGAGCGATCCCGGGTGTTTGAACGAGTTGCCGGAGCAGTTATGTTCGGTGACGAGAGAAGCCAATGAAAGTCTAATGTTCGGGCACTCCGCTGCGCTTATCGAAAAACATCGGCCGATTGCCCGGGTTGCCGTCGGTGCGCTGGGGTGCTGCCTAGTTGTCAGCCTTTGGATTGCCTTGGCGCGACGCAAGCGGACGAGCACTCCGGAGCCAAGGGAGAAGGCAGGGCGCTGGGCGGCGTGGGCAATGCTTCTGCCGGCATTGGCATCCATCGCGCTCTGGAGTTATTGGCCGCTTCTGAGGGGGGCTCTTATGACCTTCCAGGACTATCGGATTGCCGGGGGCACGACCTGGTCTGGGCTTGACAACATCATTCTTGTTGCGTCCGATCCGGGCTTTTGGGCGTCAGTCGGCCGGACCTTTAAGTTCGTTGGTCTGACGCTGATTCTAGGGTTTGTGACGCCTGTTGTCCTGGCACTGATGCTGGAGGAGATTCCGCGCGGAAAGGTCTTTTTCCGAACCATCTATTTCCTGCCGCATTTGACTTCTGCACTGGTGGTCACGCTACTTTGGCGGATGATGTACGACCCAACTGAGAACGGGATGCTCAACCAGCTGCTCGGCGCGATCGGGATTGCGAAGCAGGGCTGGCTGAACGATCCGGCACTGGCGATGGTCTGTTGCATTCTGCCGGGAGTCTGGGCCGGTGCGGGGGTCAGCAGCCTCATTTACGGGGCAGCGTTGCGTGCCTTGCCGCCCGACCTAATCGAAGCCGCGGCGCTCGACGGTGCGGGCTTTCGGTCGCGCCTCCGCCATATTATTCTGCCACAACTCTTGCCCCTGCTAATCATCAACTTCGTGGGGGCTTTCATAGCCGCCTTCCAGGGCATGGGCAGCATCTTTCTGTTGACCTTCGGCGGTCCCGGCGATGCGACCACCGTGCTTGGGCTTTCGATTTGGAAGGAGGCCTACAACAACCTGCGTTTCGGCACGGCGACCACGATGGCTTGGTTCCTCGGGATTGGCTTGATCGCGTTCACCTGGCTCCAGATTCGCATCCTCCGGCGTGTCGAATACCGCCGCCCTGATGCGGCTGCCTGACCGCCAGTGGGTAGCAACCTTCGCCACCGTTTCCTATCAACCTTCGCCACCTAAAGTTGCCTACCTCAACACGCAACAGGTGCCTATCTACCACCCCCACCGGTAGGTACCTTTTAACCGGCTCGTGCCAAGCCCCCGAATCGATTCCGCCATCGGCACGGGCGCCAACCTCTATATCCTTGTTTTCCGGCGAATATTTGCTATACTCTCCGGTATGGTTCCAGAGGCAATCATATTGGTCGTCGATGACGACCGCAACACGAGGGAGGTTATCGGGAGGGCTTTGCGCGGGCGCTACAGAGTGCTGCTAGCCGAATCCGCCGCGCAAGCGCTAGTCTACCTCGAAGAACGCCCTGTCGACCTGATGCTCACCGACCTTCGCATGCCCGGCGAAGATGGACTCTCACTCCTCCATCAGGCACTTGCCCTCCGGCGCGACCTCAAAGTCATCCTCCTCTCCGCCTACGGAACCGTTGAGACAGCCGTCGAAGCCATGCGCAACGGCGCCTACACCTTCCTCTCAAAACCCATCAACCTCGACCACCTGGAAGTCGAAATCGGCCGCGCGCTCGAGTCCATCCGCCTCGAACGGGAGAACCGCCGCCTGCGCGAACAAGTCGCCGGAGGAATCGAAGGAATCATCGGCACAAGTGCCCCGCTCCGCCGCATCTTCGACATCATCAAACAGACCGCTCCAACCGACGCCACCGTCCTGATTCAAGGCGCCAGCGGAACCGGAAAAGAACTAGTCGCCAGAGCCCTTCACAACCTCAGCCGCCGCGCAAGCGCACCCTTCATTCCCGTCCACTGCGCCGCCCTCTCCCCTACCCTCCTGGAAAGCGAACTCTTCGGGCACGAGAAAGGAGCCTTCACAGGAGCAACCTCCCGCCACATCGGACGCTTTGAGCAGGCCAACGGCGGAACCTTGTTCCTCGACGAGATTTCGGAAATAGACCCATCAACCCAAGTCAAACTCCTGCGCGTCCTCCAAGAACGCCGATTTGTCCGTGTCGGAGGAGTCGACCCAATCGACCTCGATGTGCGCTTCATCGCAGCCACAAACCGCAACCTCCGCCAGTGGGTCCAAGAGGGCAAATTCCGCGAAGATCTCTACTTCCGACTCAATGTCGTTGACATCTCCCTGCCCACATTGTCCGAACGCGCCGACGACATTCCCCTGCTCTGCATGAACTTCCTCAAAGAGTTCAACCAGACCAACGGACGCCACATCACCGGCTTCACACCTGAGACCATGCGCCGCCTCTGCCGCTACTCCTGGCCAGGCAACATCCGGGAACTGCGCAACACCATCGAACGCATGGTCGTACTCGCTTCAGGCGAAACACTTGGCGAAGAAGATTTGCCCGATGCCATCCGAAATGATGCCTGCCACGAAACCCAAGCCAACGAACCTCCCCCCCCCGACGATGCGCACCTCCTGCGCCCTTCCAACCGATACACCGAAGACGAACTCACCACCCTTATCCCCGAAGCAATGGCAACCCACAAAGGCAAAAAAGCCAAGGTCGCCCGCGCACTCGGTATTAGCCGATCGACCCTTTACCGCAAACTCAGGCAACTCGGTTTCAACGAGGACGAACTCCATGATTAGGCTAACCGTAGCCCTGATTCTTGCCTTGCTAGCCGTCCCCCTCGTCGCCGACGACGAGCCCCACCTCTGTCCAGCCTGCGGACGCGAAGCTGCCCAGACCGCCAGCTACTGCTCGGC
>JBJFGP010000051.1:0-5077 GCA_051892815.1 Kiritimatiellia bacterium
GTACGATAAAGCGGGGAGTTATGCTTATCGGTGGGATTGCGTGCTGAACCGCATTCGGGATACGGACATGGATGCGCTGGCGGATGACCTGGAGGGGCGTTTGGCGAGGGTTTTAGCGTAGCAGGTGGACTTCCCCGGAGTCGGCATTCAGGGGGGGGGCGCCGGGGATTTGGATGCGTAGGGTTCCGTCGCTGTTGATGCCGTCGGCGATGCCTTGGATGGCCTGGTTGCCTTGGAGGAGGGTGACGGGGCGGGCACGCAGGGCATCGTGGAGGGGAAAGCGTTCGACGAGGGGGGCTGTGCCGTATTGCAGCCAGGTTTCGTAGGCTTCCCCGAGGTTGGCGAGGAGGCGTTCTAGGACTTCGCCGGGGGGGAATGTTTTGCCTGAGGCGAGGGCCATGGAGGTGGCGATGTCGTTGAGTTCCGGGGGGAATGCGGTCTGGTTGATGTTGAGCCCGATGCCGATGATGATGTGGAGGCGTCCATTGGCGCTGGAGGGGAGGCGGCAGAGTATTCCGGCGGTCTTTCGGCTGCCAATCCAAATATCGTTTGGCCACTTGACCATCGAGTGGATTCCAAAGCCGCGGAGGGTTTCGGAGAGGGCTAGGCCGGCGAGGATGGGCATGAAGGCAGCTTGGCTGGGCTCGGCTTGGGGTTTGACCAGAAGGGAGAAGGCGAGGGAGGCATCGGGCTCCGTGTGCCAGGTCCGGCCCTGTCGACCTTGTCCGGCGGTCTGGCAGCGGGCGAGGATGACGGTGCCTTCCGGGAGGGTGTCGCAGGGCTGCGCGGCCAGCCATTCGTTGGTCGAGGGGAGTTCGTCGAAGCGCTGAATCGAGAACTTCAGCATAAGGTTGCAAACTCTTTGATCAATGCCTGCGTACCTTCGTCGGCACAAGGTAGGCAGGATAGACGGTGTAAGGTTAGTTCCGCCGACGGCAGAGGTAGGTTCCTTTCCCGGGCGGCGTCGAGCGCGAGCCGGAGGTCTTTCTGCAAGTGGCGGATTTTGAAGCCCGGCCGCCAATCGCGGCGAATCATTTTCGCGCCCATGTGTTCGAGTTGCCAACTGCCCGCGGCCCCGCATGTAACGGCCTGGAGGAGGGCGGAAGGATCGAGCCCGGCGGCTTTGGCATAGGCAATGGCTTCGGCTGCTCCCTGGAGGGCACCGGCGATGGCGATTTGGTTGGCGGCCTTGGCGTGCTGGCCTGAGCCGGGCGGACCGAAGTAGGCGATGCTCCGCGCGATGGGTGCGTAGAGCGGGCGCAGGTGGTCCAGTAGCGCCGCGTCCCCTCCGACCAATGCAGAGAGCGTCCCGGCCTTCGCCCCGGTGTCACCGCCCGTGACAGGCGAGTCGAGCGCGGGCAGTTTTTGGGCAATGCGGCGGGCAAGTTCTGGGGAGGAAGTCGTGAAGTCAATATAGCGGCGGGTTTCGGCGTGCGACGGCAGAAGTTGACCGAAATAGACCTCCTCCACATCGGCTGGAACCCCCAGCATCGTGCAGACCACCTCAGCCCCGCGAGCCGCTTCGGCGGGCGTGTCGGCCCATACCGCTCCGGCCGCGAGCAATGGCCGCGCCTTCCCGGGAGTACGATTGTGCACGGCAAGTTCGTGCCCCGCCCGGAGCAGATTCATGGCCATGGGCAGCCCCATTAGACCCGTACCGATAAAGGCTATTTTCACCGGAAAATCCAGAACTTGCGGACAAGGAAATTGATGGCCAGAGAGACCAGAATATTCACCCCGAACGCCAGCGAAGTCGCCACATTGGCGTAGCGCACCAACAGCCACTGCAACCCAGTCCCGACGACCAGGCTCACCAGCGCCGTGGCGTAGAACCCCGCAATCTCCTTGATCCGGCTGTGCCGTCCGCTGCGGAATACGCAAAGTATGTTGAGCAGATACGCCACCGCATTCGAGAGCAGAAAGGTGGGAATGTTGCAGAGCACCGCATGGCGCGCACGCACCGCCTGGTCCATTACCGGCGCGTCGAGACCAAAGAGCCGAACCAGCGGATCGCTTTGCTCAAGACACGGCAACAGGTACCAACCAAGCAGAAAGTAGCAGACCACATGCACACCCGTGGCCAAGAGACCGCAGACGGCATATTTGACGAATTGGACGGACGCCGGCGCGTCATGCCCCAGCAGAAACCGGATGCGTCCGTAGAGAGTCGCAGCAGCCATTCAGAAGAGGCCAGAGACCTTGCCCGTAGCGGTGTCGACGTCAATGCGACGGAAGGCCGGACGCGAACCCGTCCCGGGCAAAAGTTTGATATCCCCCGCGACAGGGACAACCAACCCCGCGCCCCTGTAGAGGAGAATGTCCCGGACCGGCAGACGCCACCCCTTCGGACGCCCCGTCTTCAAGGGATCGTGTGAAAGCGAATATTGCGTTTTGGCCATGCAAACGGAGAGATTGGGCGTGTCGGAATTAGCCTCTAGAGCCTCAAGTTTGCCCTTCGCCTCGGGCGAATAATCGACCCCGTCGCCCCCGTAAACCTGCGTCACGATGGCCTCGATGCGCGTACTCAGCGGGGCATCTGGCGGCGAGAGGAATTGGAAGTCATTCGGCTCTTCGCAGGCCGCGATAACCTCTTCGGCCAACTCGATTGCGCCTTCCCCACCCTTGAGCCAATGGTCGGAACGGGCGAAACGACAGCCTTCTTCCAGGGCTATTTGCCGAACGAGATTGCATTCGGCGGGCGTGTCGGTGTGGAAGGCGTTCAGGCAGACGATTGGCTTGATGCCGCTCCGCTTGATGATGTCGATGTGTGCGCGGAGGTTGTCGCAACCTTTGGCCAGCAGGGAGAGGTTTTCGCTCGTATAGGCGGCATCCAGCGGTGCGCCCGGCTTGACCGCAGGCCCGCCGCCGTGGAGTTTCAAGGCGCGGATTGTGGCGACCAGCACGACGGCGTGGGGTTTGAGCCGTGAGCAGCGGCATTTGATGTTCCAGAACTTCTCGTAACCGATATCGCTTGCAAAGCCGCTTTCGGTGACGAGATAGTCGGTGAGTTTCGAGGCGAGACGGTCGGCGATGACGGACGATTGTCCGATGGCTATATTGGCAAAGGGCCCGGCATGGACAAGTACGGGTTGGCCCTCGATGGTTTGCATCAGGGTGGGGTTGACTGCCCGGACGAGCCAGGCGGCCATAGCTCCGTCCACTTCGAGGTCGCGGGTGGTGATGGGCCGGCCGGATGTGCTGTAGGCCACGACGATGCGCGCCAGGCGCTGGCGGAGGTCTGCCAAACTGGTGGCCATGGCGAGTATGGCCATGACCTCTGAGGCGACTGTGATGTAGAAGCCGGATGGCATCTCGAATCCGTCCATCTTGCCGCCTTGTCCGATGGTGATGTTGCGGAGCGCCTGTGCGCAGAAGTCGATGGCCCAGCGCATCTGGACTCGTGCGGGGTCGATGGAGAGGCGCTTGAGCCCGAGTTGGGCGAGCCGGGCGTCATCGTAGTTCCGCTCGTGCTGCAGCCGGGCGGTCAAGGCGACCATTGCGAGGTTGTTGGCGTTGGTGATGGCGTCGATGTCGCCGGTAAGGCCGAGTGAGAAGGGGGCGAGGGGAATGACTTGGGCGAGGCCTCCGCCGGCAGCGGAGCCTTTGATGTTGAAGGTGGGGCCTCCGGAGGGTTGGCGGATGGCGCCTGCGACGCGCTTGCCGAGGCGTCCGAGCCCTTCGACCAGTCCGATGGTTGTCGTGGTTTTGCCTTCGCCCAAAGGCGTCGGCGTAATGGCCGTGACATCGATGTATTTGGCCCGGTTCGGGGTGTTGCCCATGCGGGCGAAGAGCCGTGCTCCGTCGATTTTCCCGTAGGCGGGGCCGTAGGGGATGAACTCTTCATCCTGGAGCCCGAGTTCGGCGGCAAGGTCGCGGATGGGGCGCATCGAATCTTCGGCGGCCTCGGCGATCTGCCAGTCGGCCAGTGCGGTTGGGTCAAGTTTCATGGGATGCCTCAAAGTTCTAAAGAGGCAGTATACCATAATGGGCATAAGGTTGAAACCAGAATCTCCAATTGGTTGGGAAAAGCGGGTGGCGGAGGTGCATAGGGATTGCCCCCGGAGGTGCCTATCCGTTCTCGCGCGGGGCACATTGGAATAAGACATCGGCGTTGCCGCACGAATCACCAACCCCTATTACGCCCGTTCGCGATGGTCTGCCGAGGCTGCCGGAAAAACCTTGCCAGCAATGGGGGAATTTGGTATCTTCCCAAGTGGGGCGGAGGTGCGAACCTCTGCCCCCTTCTGATTGTAATGTGTGTCTCCCGGAGGTGCACACCCAATTCCCACGCTCCAGGGGGAACCGCTGCCCATGTCCGATGTGCCGCAGACATCCGAAACGCTTTTGAACGACCTCGCGCGCGATTCGCAACACGCCCGCTGGGGCGAGTTCGTCGCCCGCTACCGCCCGATGATGGAGGGCTACCTTCAGAGCAAGTTTCCGACCCTTGAGGCGGACGACATCTTGCAAGAGACGCTCTTGGCGCTTGCCCGCGCCCTGCCTGACTACCGCTATGCCTCGGGCGAAAATGGCGCCTTCCACAATTACCTTACGGGTATCCTGCGCCACAAAGCCCTCAAGGCCCTGGACCGCAAACAACGCCACTCCGCCCTCTTGGACGCCTACGCCCGCGAACCGGCTGTCCACGGAGCCGATACCGAATCGACCCAGAGCGACTGGCGCAAGTCTCTCTACGAGATTGCGCTGGGACAGTATCTCGCTGACGAGTCGGTTGCTTTGCGAACCCGCCAAATCTTTGAACGCGTCGCCATCGTGGGCGAAAAGCCCGAAGTTGTCGCCCAGGCGTTCGGGCTAGGGCGCAATGCCGTCGACCAAATCAAAAGCCGTGGACTTGCCAATCTGAAAGCCCGTATCCGTGCGCTTCTGCAGGTAGTCAATCCACCGGAATGAGCCTCTCTTGCTTGGCCATTGGCGGTCTGAAGAGGGATGCGCTGCGAGGTTGGTGCGCCCCTCTTTTCTAGGGTGCGCAAGACCTTTGGGGATGGCATTCGATTTTGCCTGGGAAGGAAACGCTTCCGCTTGACGGGCCCCCGCGATATGTTATAATTCGCGCTTT
>JBJFGP010000052.1:0-5029 GCA_051892815.1 Kiritimatiellia bacterium
CCTGGAGAATATTGCCTTTCGTGCTGGGGGGGACAACGAGAGAAAGTTGGGGAAAGGAACCCTTTGCACAAGTGGCATCGGCGGTGAGATTCAGGAGGGTCAACTGGTTGCCACGACGAACGCCCTCGCCAGAGAATCGGGCATCGGGTTCGCAGAGCGTCTGACCCTTTGCCTTATAGGTCAACTGCTGGACGGCAGAGTTGAATTTGAATGCCTGCGTGGTATCGGAGAGTTCGGCGGATAGGTTGAACAGGAGGCGTCCGTCAAGTTTGTCGGCGGGCTTCGGCATCAGTTTGTTGAGCATCGGCAGACTGGCATCCACCGTGGCGGTGATTCCAGAGAATTGCCACTTGCCGTTGGCGTTGGGGAGGGCGGCTCGTTTCCAGGTCAATTTGGCCTTGCTCTCATCCCAATTCAGGGAGAGTGAACCGGGCAGGAGGACACTGTCTGACCAGGTGTTACCCAGGGAGATTACCGTGTTCAGGCTACTTTCCACTCTTTTCGCGATCAGCGGCGGATGGCTGGTCTGGTCGAGGCGGAAGTCTTCGAGCCGCTGGTCCGCATTCAAAAGAATTGCGCTGCCGTGTGGCTTGGAATTGACCTTGAGATTCCATTTGCCTGCCGTAGCCGGCAAGGCAGGAAATATGGTCTTCAGATTGGCGGAGAGGCTCGCAAGATTGGCTTGGGCTTCGAGGGTGAGATTGGAGACTGTGCCGCTGCCGGCTAGGCGGATTGAGGGGGTGGTCAGTTCAAGGTCGCGGACGAATACCTTAGTCGGTTCGTCTACCGGGGTTTCCGTGGCGAAGGTGAATGTTGGGGCAGGGGCGAGAGGCAGGGTCTTCCCCTCGTGAAGGATGTTCAGGCCTGGCATATCGCCATTGGCTTTGAGACGGATGATGCCATCTTGTTCTTCCGCGGCGAGGTTGAGGTTGATTAGCCCCCGGGGCACGGATATGGCAGACGAGAGATTCAAGAATGGGCGGAAATCGCGCACGATGGCTGGTGGTGAGAAGATGGCTCGTGCACGACCGTTGTGGAGAACACCTTCCTTCCCAGAGGCTTTGGCGGCGAAATTGACCCAGGGTGATTCGCCCTGACAAGAGCGGAGTTGCCATTGGTTTTTTTTGCGGTAAAAGTCGGCTTTGAGGCGCAGGGAGGCTGGCTTGGCATTGGAGAGGCAGAAGTCATCGACTTTGAGTTCTGCGCTGGCTTCCAAAGAGTCGAGTCCTTCAAGTGAAAGGGTTGCGGTCGCGTCAAGGGTTCCGCCCGACGGGTGGGAGAGTTTTGGGGTAAGGGCTTGGTTGAGAGCGATTCCGGAGATGGCCAGGTTTGCCTGGCCTTTCGCGTCGAGAAGGCTATCGACAGTCCCCTTGAGTTCGACCTTTCCGCTGGCGACCTCGCAGAGGACTTCAAATGGTATCGCCGAATGGATGGTGTCGATGGAAAGGGTGGCGTTGATGGCCTTTATGTCGGGGTATTCTCCGATATGGAGTGTTCCGTCACGAACGCGCAGGTCGACCAGAATGTCCCAAACGGGCAGGATGAATCTTCCGCTTTCTTTCCCGCCGTTTCCTGTTTGCTTGGGCATCTCGGTGCGAACAGTGGGGCGCTCAATTCGGAGTTCACCCAGGTTGGCGCGTCCTATGGGCAACCATCCTAGGAGTGCGGTCGAGGAGCGGATGGCCGGAATGTCGATGGCGCGGGCGGGATGTTTCTGTTCGTAGTGGAGGCCGTCGATTGCGAGCGGGGTGAACCAGCCGATTCGAAAGTCGTCGACGGTCAGCAACGCTGTGGGGGGAATGTTGCGGTTGATGTGGTGGAGAATGAGGCGTTTGCCGGCTGGAGAGGTGAGCAGGGATGGGACTACGGCAATGAACAGCGCCAGCAAGGCGAGGGGGAATGCCAGGAAGAATAGGCAACCTCGCCGTGGCTTGGGGGAATTGGTTTGTTCGTCTTGTTCGGATTCGCTGTTGCGGGTGAATTGCATGGCGTGCTATTCGAGGTTTCCCCACTCGTCAAGGTAGCGCTCGACGAAGGCGGTTTTGGGGTCTTCGCAGAGTTCCATCAGGTAGTCTCGTAGAAGTGCCTGCTCGTCGTCGTACTGGTTGTCGTCAAAGAGCCCTGCGAAGTGGGCGGTGCGCAGCCAAAGCAGGTAGGTGGAGATGGCGTCGAAGCAGTTGTATTCGACGATGCTCCGGTATTGCCCGTTCTGCCAGAGCGTGAAGACCTCTTCTCCGTGGGTTTCGAACTTGCCGGGGATGCCGGAGAGTGAGCAGAGTTCGTTGAGCGACGGGGTGTTGCGGAAGCCGCTGGGAGCCAGGCATTCTTGCAGGTCGATGTGGGCTTCGCTGGCGTGGGAGAAGTAGTCGTAGCCATCCCAAGGTTTGAGGGGCCGCTGGCAGAGTTCCTTGGCGGATACGCCGAGCGTCACGGCCCGTTGCAGGAGGATTCGCCAGTCGGAACCTCTGGAGTTGTAGCCGACAAGTTGGGGCTTTTGCTTGCCGACACCGGAGAGGAAGCGCCCGACGATTTGCTTCTCTTCGCGTGCGGCGGGATTGTCCGGATCGTCCGGCAGATAGAAGAGCTTGAGCGTAGTCCCGTTCTCGGTCTGCTTTCGAATTAGCACGGCGATGGAGACGACGCGGCAGAGGATGTATTTCAGGAATGGGGTGGGGTTTTCCTCGGTCGCTCCGCCAGCGAGCCACATGGCTTTGAGAACTTCCTCGTCGGGGGCTGCTGGGGGGAGTTTGTGGAGAATGCGTCCGGCGCGCGCATCGGGAATCCATTCGCAGTCGAACGCCCACACTTGGTTTCCAATCGAGGTGAACATCAGTAGGAACCTTTCGCTTGAGAGGTTGGCAGGAGTTGGGGGGAAAGGTGATAACGATTGAGGAGCGATCGTTGCAAGGGTTCGTATACGGAGGGTGCAACCAATCGGTTCCGTTCAATTCGGGCTAGGAGTGGCGCCAGCAGGTCGATGCGCTTGTGGGTGACGACAAGGCCGGTGAGAGCATGGACGGCAAGGCGTTCGAGTGCGGCTTGCTGGACGGGATTGGCGCGCTTGAGCCCCTGTTCGCACCAGTAGAGCGCGAGGGTTTCGGGCAGCCTCGGGTTCAAATCGGGGTAGGACGGGAACGTTTGGGCGAGTTGCTCCTTCGAGAGGACGGCAGGCTCCGCGGCAAGGCGGGCTCGGTAGAGAGGGGCGGCAGAGTCGAGCGGCGCGGCCAACTTGAACAGGTAGATCCAAGCCAGTTCGCGGCAGAGATCGGGAGAGCCCGGATTGAGCGGAATCGCCCGAGACTGGAGATGTTCGATGCCCTCCCGGACCCAGTGCCAACGGGCTTCGTCGTCCCTCTGCATCGCCGAGAGATTGAACGCAAAGTTCCATGCCGCGTAGGCCCAGGCCTGCGTCGCAGAAGGATCGAGTGCGGCAATCCACCGGACCAATTGCGCCAATTCCACGCACCGGCCTTGCTCTTGGAGAAGCGTCGCCCGATACCACAGCACCTCGGTCAGCGCACCGCGAAAAGGCCCCAGCAGAATCTCAAGCGTCCGAAGCCCGGAAGGCATGGAAGTAAGGGCCGTCCGAGCCGGGAGTTCGCGGCGTAGATGCCGATTCTGCTGGGCGGAAAATGCGCAGACCCCAAGGAGCAGCGCGGCCGCCAAAGTGATGCCAAGACGCCCACTCATAGGATCAACATACAGTCGCCGTAGGAGAAGAAACGATACCGCTCCCGAACCGCCTCCCTATAAGCATCAAGGATGCGTTCGCGGCCGGCAAGGGCACTGACCATCATAATTAAAGTGGACTTCGGGAGATGAAAGTTCGTCAGCAGAATGTCGACAGTATTGAAGGCGTAGGGCGGATGGATGAAGATGCGGCTGGAACCATCCCCCGAGTGCCCAAGACCAATAGTCTCCAGCGTGCGGACAGTCGTGGAACCGACCGCGAGAATACGCCCGCCCTGGGCCTTTGCCTGGACTATCGCCTGGGCGGTTTTTGCCGGCACATGGAAGCGCTCGGCATCCATCACATGGTCCTCAATCTGCTCGACTTTGACAGGCTTGAAAGTGCCTGGACCGACATGAAGTGTGACATAACAGCGTCGGATTCCTTTGCGGGAAAGGGTGTCGAGCAATGGCTGGTCAAAGTGCAGACCAGCCGTTGGAGCGGCGACGGCTCCTACATTCCTGGCATAGACGGTCTGGTAGCGCTCGGAGTCCAGAGGTTGCTGGTTTTCTCGGTGGATGTAAGGGGGCAAAGGTGTTCGGCCGTAGCGTTGGAGCAGGGGCATCAGGTCGCTTCCCGCCGTGTCGATTTGTACGGCGCAGAGTTCGCCATCGCGCTCCAGGATGGTGGCTCGGATATGGCCTTCGGCGAAGGTTGCGGTTTGCCCAGGGCGCATCTTGCGGCCACTTCCTCCAATGGCCTTCCAAACGGATGGGCGGAGTTCTTCGACGAACAGGAGTTCGATGGCGCCATGGGTATCTGTCCAGGTGCCGAGTAGGCGGGCGGGGAAGACTTTGGTGTCGTTCATCACCATCAAGTCGTTGACAGAAAGGTACTCGGGAAGGTCTGTGACATGGCGGTGTTCGATGGCTCCGGTATCACGGTGGAGTACCATCATACGGGAGGCGGAACGGACAGGGGATGGTTGCTGGGCAATGAGTTCTTCGGGGAGTTCGTAATCGAAGTCGGAGGTGTTCATCTCAGTAGAGTCTGGTTCCTGGGGGAAGGTTGGCGCCGCGGAGGAAGTCTGCTCCGGACATGATGCGTTTGCCTTCGGGTTGGACTTGGGTGAGGAGCAGGGAATCGGTGCCGCAGGCGACTAGGGGGCCTTCGGGATGGTGGTCGAGAATGGTTCCTGGGGGTGCTTGGATGGTGGTCTGCGGAAGGATTCGGGCGCGGTGGATTTTGAGCATCTTTGAGTCTGGCTGGTTGGTGAGGTGTGCGGTGGCGCCCGGCCAGGGATTGCAGGCTCGGATGCGTTGGTGGAGTTCTTTTGCCGGGTGGGTCCAGTCGAGTTGA
>JBJFGP010000053.1:0-4996 GCA_051892815.1 Kiritimatiellia bacterium
GGATAAAGTCGACCGTTGTCCGGTCACTCTGCTGGCGTTGGAAGTCCCCGTACGGCGCTATCGTTGGGGGCCATACGGTCAGGTTCCGGTCAGACCAGAACTTCTTGTCCGCCCGCCCGATTGTTTCGCTCCAGAAGGGGCAGTGTACCGCCAGGACAATGGGCAGTTTCTTGGCAACTTCCCGTCGGAACCGTTCTACTTGCGCCGGGGTGACGGTGCCATAAACATTGTCCAAGGCAATGAAGTTCACCCCGTTGAGCGTTTGGGCGTGAAAGTCGATAGGGAAAGGGAACGCCGCGGCGACTTTCGGGCGGGTGCGCGCCCGGAAGGCTTCATCGTGGGTCTCCTTGATGCTCCACCAGTCCGGTAAATATTCGTGATTCCCGATGCAGCCAAATACCGTAGCGTTGCCCCCGAAATAGTGGCGGACAAGGTCGAAGTTTGCCTGGCTCTGAAAGTCGATTAAATCGCCCGTATGGAGGACATAATCAACATGGGGTCGCGCCCAATCCAAGGAATCCCGGAGGCACGCCTCCTGGCACCCGCCGAAGGTCTCGGTACGCAGGGAACTCATCCGTCGGGTATATTCCGGCTCGCCCCGGTAGGCGCTAGTGAGATGGGTGTCGGAAAGATGGAGAATGGAGAAAGGGCGGGTTGCTCCGCAAGGAATCTGGTGATAGGCTAGCGAGATCCTTTCAAAGCGCCCACGTTTGGAGAATCGGGTGCTGTGGCAGCCGGTCAAAGGGAGGGATGCTGCCGAAATCAGCCCTCCGAAGGCCAGGGTTTGCTTCCAGAAATCGCGGCGAGAGAGTGGGCTGTTGGGCATGTGAGAATCTTTACTTGACGGTGCTACCGTCGCGCTTGTTTCGGAACTTGTTCCACCATTTGACAAACTCGTCGGCAAACTGCTGTTCCGAGCGAAATGCGGCACGGGTTGCCGCCTCGGCATGATGCGTCGAGTGGAAGGTTTTGAGGTAGTCCACGACGGCTTGGCGGCAGACGCTTCGCTTGTTCTCTGGCGCGATAAACTGGATATAGTGGACAATGGCGTGGGCAAGCGCGTAGTTGAGTCGTGGATTGCCAGAGTAGAATGTGGCGTAATCCATGTGGAGCAGGTCGACGAGGCGGTCTGCCAAATCACGCCCGCAGGCGTCAAGCCCGTCCCGGACGGATTGAGGGAGTGAATAGACGGCCTCCTGGGCAGTCAATTTGGCGTGCTGAAAGAGCGAGGCGTGCCCTTCGTTGAACCAAACCGAGGGCTGTTGATCGTCTAGCGCCCAGGACAAATATTGGTGGAAGGATTCGTGGCGGATGGTTGCGAGGGTTTGCTCCCGGTCTGCACGGAGAGAGAGCACCAGTTCGCGGCGTAGCGGAAGCCATACGCCTGCCGTCCAGGCCAAATCGTCGCCTAGATAGCGGACATAGTCTTCCTTTGTGCTGACGATACGGATGAAGTCCGTGCGATTCTCAGATTCAGGGAAAGGGGGGATGAGCGTGAAAAAGGCATTTTGCAGGTGTGGGCGAAGTTGGCGATAGGCTTCGGCCAAGTCTTGCCCCTCGGCGCTGCGAATGTCCGTCAGCAACACAAAGTCTTCCTCCTCGATGCCTCGCCACTGTGTCGCGTAGCGGATGGAGCGCAGGGCAAAAGCCTGGAGAGGATTGTTTGCTTCCGCAAGGGGCGGCTCTTCCGTTTTGTCGATGCGGGCAATCTGCTCGATGACCTTTCGGCGAAACGAATTCTCCCAGTCTCGGGTAAGATTCCGCTTGTCTGGATTGAGTTCGAGTACGAAGAGAAGCCATTCGTGCGGGATTGATTCCCGGTGGGACATGGCCGGTCGGACAAGATGGAGAATCAGGTTGTCGTCCGAGGTGACGAGTTGGAAAGCGTCTGCCAAAACGGCGCGGTTGGCGGCAATCTCCACAGGGCGCGCGGAGGCACGGTCGGGGCGGCTTTGGGTGCCGAGCGCGGAGAGAAACCTGAAGACCGTGTCGATTACTGTTTGGCGATCTTTGGGGGCGATTCGGTTGCTGTCGGCAAGTGTTTGCGTACGAAACTCGTCCCAGGTCAGATAGGGCTTGTCGGCGGCTGGGGGGCGATGGGAGAGTTTGGCGATGGTGAGAAAGTTCCCGTCATCATCTTTCCATTGACCGCAGAGTGTGGCGAGTAGCCAAAGTTCGTCGGCACGGTAGCAATCTGCTCCGCTTTTGCCCGATGGGGTGCGTAGGCGTCGCACGACGGGCATGCGGGGAGGAAAGTCGGAGCAGTGGATGGGCTTGGGCAGGCTGATGGCGCAATCCGGCATTTGGAAGCGATTGCCGAAGTCGAGGGTTTCGGCAACGAGGGGTAGAACGGCCAAGGCGAAGATTGCGGCAAGACTGCGCATTGGTGTCAGGCGTCCGGTTTGTCCTTAGGGCGGAGTAGTTCGTCCAGCCCGGCGAATTGGGAGAAGATTGAGGGGCTCAACTCGTCCGGTTTGGCGGTTGCGCCCTCGTAGTATCCGGCAATGGCGTCTTTGTGGTGCTCGTGGTCGTGGCAGTAGATGCAGAGCAACTCCCAGTTGGAACCGTCCGGAGGATTGTTGTTGTGGTCGTGGTCTTTATGGTGGACGGTAAGTTCGCGCAACCGTTTGCCCTCGAAGGTCCGCCCGCAACTGGCGCAGACGTGCGGCAGAATGGCTAGAGCTCGTTCACGATAGCCGCTGCGGCGGGTGGCAATGTCTTTATGGAGGGCGTCGAGGGCTTTGGCCCGTTTGGCTTCGTCAGGTGTCATGGCGGTCAGAAGAAGCGTTTGGCCTGGTGGGGGGTAATGCGTTGCTGGCGAACTTTGGGCTCTTCGAGCCAAAGAGCGTACCAGGCATCGCCGAGACCGGCGAGCGAGAAGTGCTGCGGCTTGTTGTTGGCGAGCAGGTCGCGGTTGTGTTTGACGGTCTTGCTTTCCATCTTGGCGTCAGCCGCGACGAGTGTCTTGAGCGCGCCGTCGAGATTGCCGTTTTTAAGCTGAATCCACGCATAGAGGCAGTAGAGCAGTTCGCCTTGCCCGTAGCGGAGTTTGCGCGCCAGTTTACGGAATGTCCGTTCGATTGTTTGCCCGTCAGCGTGGGTTTGGTAGAGCCGCGCGACCTTGATGGCCATAATCTGCGGATCAGCGTAAATGGCGCGGGACAGCAGGGCGTCGACCTTGTCGAACTCCTTCAGTTGCCAGAGGAACTGCATCTTCAAGGTGTCGGCCTGACGGCTCAGCAGGGGCACCCAAGGGTAATAGCGCCGAAGGGTTCCGACCACGGCTAGCGCTTGCTCGACCATGGCGGCTTGCTCCTTGGCGACTTCAGCCTGAGCCTGCTTGAGCGAGGATGGCGGCCGGCGCTTCCAGAGGTCAGTCTTGTGCTGAAGCTTGCGTTGCCCCGCCTGCATAATGCGCTGGATTTCCTCCATGGCGCGGCGCATTCTAGCACGCATGAAGAGTCCAAGGGAGGCTTGGCTGGCAAGAAAGGCCAGAATACCCCAGAAAACAGACCAGCCCGGGCGGGACACTTGGGCGTATCCCAGCCCGAAACCGACGGCAACGGAGAGGAGAATTGACAGCAATACGGCAAACATAGGGGCGTCTCAGGAAGATTTGTCTTTATTTCGCTTGGCAAAGGCGTTATTATACCTGCTCCAGCGGAAAACTCAAGGATTTTGTATCATGCCTACCATTGACTACGCGCTTGCCGCCAATACGATTCGATGCCTCTCCATGGATGCCATCGAGGCCGCCCATTCGGGACATCCCGGCGCGCCTCTCGGTCTTGCAGATGTCGCCACGGTGCTTTGGCTCGATTTCCTTCGCCACCATCCTATCGATCCAGGGTGGGCGAATCGCGACCGCTTTGTCCTCTCTGGCGGCCACGGTTCCATGTTGCTCTACAGTTTGCTCCACCTGTCGGGGTACCGTGTGACACTTGACGACCTGCGCAGTTTCCGCCAATGGGGCTCTTGTTGCGCAGGGCATCCCGAGCGAGGCGTGACGGAGGGGGTTGAAACGACAACCGGTCCGCTGGGACAGGGCATTGCCAATGCGGTCGGCATGGCAATGGCCGAACGGATGATGGCCGCGCGCTTCCCCGGAATGGTCGATCACCGCACCTGGTGCTTTTGCGGCGACGGCGATTTGATGGAAGGAATCAGCCACGAGGCGTGTTCGTTGGCTGGTCATTTGCGCCTCAATCGCCTGGTTCTCTTCTACGATTCCAACGCCATCACCATCGAAGGCTCCACTAATCTTGCGGTGAGCGATGATGTCAAATTGCGCTTCAAGGGCTATGGCTGGAATGTTCTTTCTTGCGATGGGCACGATTACGACGATATTGCCAAGGCCATTCGCAAGTCCCTGCGCAGCGAACTCCCGACGCTGATAGTTTGCCGTACGACCATTGGCAAGAGTGCGCCGACCAAGGCCGGCACGGCTGCTTCGCATGGTGCGCCGCTTGGGGCCGAAGAGGTTCGGGGGGCGAAGCTGGCGCTCGGTTTTGATCCCGATGCCACATTCGTCGTGCCCGATGGCGTTCGGGAATTGTTTGCGAAGAGTGCTCGCCGCAACGCCAGCGCCTACCGTCGCTGGACCAAGACTTTTCGGGAGTGGGAGACCGCCAACCCTGCTGCCGCCCAGTTGTGGTATGCCCACCGCCGCGACCTGCTTCCTGCCGATTTGGAATCCTATTTGCCGCAGTTCGATCTGTCGAAACCGCTCTCGACCCGCGCGGCGAGTGGTGCAGCGGTCAATGCGCTCAAGGCGGTTCTGCCCCAACTCGTGGGCGGGTCTGCCGACCTGGCTCCGAGCAATCAGACTTGGCTCAAATCTTCGACAGGTCTGACGGCAGATGACTTCAGTGGCTCGAACATCCACTATGGCGTCCGTGAACTGGCCATGTCGGCCGTGATGAATGGGTTGACTGTCTATGGCGGGTTCCGCGCCTATGGTGGCACCTTCTTCGTCTTCTCCGATTATTGCAAGCCG
>JBJFGP010000054.1:0-4991 GCA_051892815.1 Kiritimatiellia bacterium
GTCCACTTGGCCGGGATTGGTTGCCCAATCGTTGGTGATCCGCTCTACGGCAATGCCCAGTTGGACCGTCGTTTGCACGCCCCGAAACGGCAACTTTTGCATTCGGCGCAACTTGCCCTGCCTCATCCGCGTAGCGGCGAAGCGCTTTCGTTCTCGGCACCTGCCCCTGCGGTTTTTTCGTTCGACTCGTGAAGATTCCTAGGCACGGTTGAGTCCAGTTGGTTGCTTCCTACTGTGGTCGCTGGTGCCTAGGTTCGGGTGGTGGAGGTTGGTATCTTCTGCCCGCGTCGCTAGGCACCTCTAGCGGTCAAACATGAGTACGCCATCGGCGAGTCCCTTGGCACGAGCGGTCAGGCTAATCGTGCCTGGAGCGGTGCGTCTGATGACAATGGCTGCGCGCCCATAATAGAGCGGATGGGAGTCGACATCGGCGAAGGAGTCAAGCCCTCGCGGATTGGCGTTCCCTACCGCCAGAATCTTCCCAGGACCAGTAATCGCAAAGGAGACCCGATTGGTTCCCCAAGGATGTCGGACGCCGTTTGCATCGACGAGATCGACTTGGATGAAACGCGTCTGGGCATCGTGCGCGTTGTAAGGGTCGTCGGTAAGGCGTAGAGCTACGGGCTGGCCAGATGTGCGCACGGCGGTCTCTGCGATTGGCTTGCCTTTTTGATAGGCAATAGCTTTGAGTTCGCCTGGCTGGTACGGGACCTCAAACCAGCGGAGGCGGTATCGGTCACACACGGCATAGTAGGGATTGGCGCGGCAAGGTTCTGTCGAAGGACTCGCCGAGAATTCGCGCAGTGCAGGCTTCAGCCCCGTTTCAAGAGCGTCGAAAACAATGCGGATATAGCGGGCCGTGGTTGCTTTCGGATGGGGCCGGAAAGGGTAGCCAATAGCCTTGGAGCTGTGTTTGAACCACGCTTGACCATCAGTAGAAGTCAGAACCGTCCAACCGTATTTCACGCTGTCGGCCTCGGGCAGAATACCCAGGGTTCGAAAGGTTGTTGCCCGCCCAAGATCGACTTGCCACCAGGAGCCCGTGGTGGCGTTCTCCGCATACCAAAGTGTATCGAGATTTTCATCAAGAGCAAGCCGCGCCACAGAGGATTTGGAGGGATTCGTCTGTGCCGAATTGTCCGTAGCGGTTTTTCCGATTGCCAGATTGACCGCTTGCTGACTCTCGCCCTTCCGCCGCCTGCCGAGAGAGGTACCATTGAGAAAGAGTTCTGCCTCATCGCCGTCGGTGTAGATGTAAACGACTCGGTTCGAGGAAGGCCTATCGAACCAAGTCCAATGTGGCGAGATATGCAACGTATGGGCATTCGTGTTCCAGTGGGAACGGTAGAGCCAATAACGATCCTTTGGAAAGCCCATTAGGTCTGCAATGCCGAAGTAGGAACTCCTCGCCAGGTTCGTTGGGGAAATCGAATTGATTTCCGAGAAAATGCCCGGTTGCAGGTATGGAGTCGGCTCGCCCAAATAATCGATACCGGTCCAGACAAACTCTCCAGCGCAGTACTTGTCGGCCTCCATTCGAGCGAATTCAATGTCGGGAATATCGCTCCAAGGTGCCGCATTGTGCTCGTACGCGTCGACTTCCAATTGGGGCAGGTCATAGTCTGTTTTGCTGGAAGGAGGTTGCAACGTAAAGTGGCCGTTGGAACTCAATGCGCTCGCACTTTCGGTGTAGACGGTCGGTTTGTCAGGATGCTTCGCTTTGACGAGGCGGTACTGTGCACCATAGTTCCATCCTGAGAGGTCGAGTTCCTCGAACATGCCCGTTGCGATGGCCTGTGGGTGGCAACAGCCAATGCCGATTGGTCGCGTGATATCGAACTCGCGGATGGCATTGCGAAAGAGGCGAAACCGCATGGCGCTCGTGCCGTTGAGTTCTTGCGGGTTGGTGACGTTGGTTTTGCAGGGGTCGGGGAAGATTTCGTTTCCAATGGACCAGGCAATGACGCATGGATGGTTGCGGTCGCGTTTAACGAATGCCTGGAGATTTCGTATGACATAGGGTTCGAGTGGTTCGCCGGGGAGGATGCCGGCCGTGCCATCCCATTTGTCGAAGCATTCGTTCCACACCACGATGCCGAGTTCATCGCAAAGGTCCAGCACCAGGGGATCGCAGGCGTTGTGGCTGGTGCGCAAAGCGTTGATTCCCATGTCCAGCATGATATTCAGTTGTCGCCGCATAATGTCTCGGTTGAATGCCATGCCGAGTGGTCCCATGTCGGAATGCAGGTTGACCCCTTTGAGTTGGACGCGGCGTCCGTTGAGATAGAACCCGTCGTGGGCGGTGAAGCGAGCCTCGCGAATCCCAAAGTTGATTTCGCGTCGGTCGATTCGTTCGTTGGATTTGACCTCAATCCTAGCAACATAGAGGTTCGGGTCGTTGATATCCCACAGTTTCGGATGTGGCAATGTGCAGTCAAAAGTCATAGGTAGGATGCCCTTCGGGGGAATCTCCACGATTTGGAGTTGGGAAGCCGTGGCGGCGCTGGATTGGGCGCGAGGCTCGATGGTCAGGGAAACGGAGACCTTCTGGGGCTGGGGTAGACGGTTTTCGAGGCTGAAAGTCGTTTTGATTTGAGCGCTATTCTGGGCTTTGATTTGGGAAATAATCACCGCCGAATCCGGGACGATATGTACGCCAGGGGCGGATTGGAGGCGGACGGAACGGTAGATGCCCGCACCAGGATACCACCGGGAATGGTGGTTGCGCGTGTCAGCCTGGACTACCAAGGTGTTGGGGCCCTCCTTTATCCACTTGGAGACATCGAGCCGGAATCCTATATAACCATAATCCCAGCCGCCTACGAAGTGTCCATTTAGCCAAACCTTTGGGCGCGCCATAACACCATCGAATTCCAGCCAAATGACACCTCCGGAACGGAGATCCTCTACCATTGGGTAGGGAAGTTCAATCTTTTTGCGATACCATCCTATGCCTTGCCACGGCAGTTTCCCCGTATTGCCGTCTCCATCTGGTTGAAATGGCCCTGCAATGGCCCAATCGTGCGGAATCTCCACCATCTTCCAAGCCGAATCGTCATACCCAACAGCGGCGACATCAAGGTCCCTTTGTGGATTCCGTGTAAAACACCAACCTTCTCC
Organism: Kiritimatiellia bacterium; assembly: GCA_051892815.1. Taxonomy (GTDB): domain Bacteria; phylum Verrucomicrobiota; class Kiritimatiellia; order RFP12; family DVOR01; genus JAXFQS01. The sequence goes on from JBJFGP010000054.1 coordinate 3,121, forward strand.
GTCAAGGGAGAGAATCGCACCGTTGGCGAAGGGAACGGCCAGAAACGGAATAACCGGAAAGACGAGAGCAAGTAGAAGAGGTATGCGCATAAGGATTCCTTGCTAGGAAGCTAATAGAAGCGCATGAAAGATACAGAAAATTCCCGCGCTTGTCAAGCATAGCCCTGCGCGTTCCCGCCAAACCTATGCTGCCCCTTGCTTAAAGCAGGAAATCATCTTGCTGTTGGCGCCTCTCCTTATGACCACATTTCGATGAGCGGTGATGGGCAGGCAGAATACGACTGTAAGCGCGGAGCGAATGGTGCGTGCAGGATTCGACACTGCCCTGTCGAATGGGCTTGTTCTTGAAGAGGTCGGGCTGGTTTGGTATACTAGCCGGGTATGAGTTTTGATTGGAAAAGCAAATCCATCGGGGTTGTTCAGCCACAAGTCCTGAAACTGAAGTTGCCAGAGGGCGGCTTGCGTCTGCGCCATGGTGGCGTCCTGCCCGAAGTGTCGGTTGCCTATGAGGCCTTCGGTACACTCAAGCCCGATCGTAGCAATGTCGTATTCATTTGCCACGCATTGACCGGAGATGCGCATGTGGCTGGTTGGCGCCCCGAGGATGACCAGTTGCGCCCGCCTACAGGCTGGTGGGACGGAATGGTTTGTTCAGGCGGTGGCATCGACACGGATGTCTATTATGTCGTCTGCGCCAACATTCTCGGAGGTTGCAGCGGCACGACAGGACCGTCCTCCATCAATCCGGCTACAGGCAAGCCATACGGCTCATCGTTCCCGCAAGTGACTATGCAGGATATGGTGGATGTCAATGTGATGCTCCTGAGGCAGTTGGGCTTTGACCATCTCGCGGCGGTTGTGGGGGGGAGTTTTGGCGGAATGCTCACAATCGACTGGATTGTGCGCTATCCAGAGATGGTGGACAACGCAGTCGTAATTGCCGCGGCACCCAATCTCAACACCCAGGCACTTGCGTTCGACATTATCGGCAGGCAGGCAATCGTCGAGGACCCCAACTGGCAAGGAGGCGATTACTACGGTGGTCCGCGTCCCGATGCCGGCTTGGCACGCGCCCGGAAGTTGGCTCATATCACCTACCTTTCCCAGCAGATGATGGAGCGCAAGTTCGGGCGCAATAAGCAGCAGGAGTGGGTGCAGGCCGACTTCGATTTCCAGTTGCGCCACCAGAGAATGTTCCGTTCACAGTTCCAGGTTGAGAGCTATCTTGAGCATCAGGGAAACAAGTTCGTGACCCGTTTCGATGCGAACTCATACCTGCACATCCTGCGCGCTTTGGACGAGTTTGATATAGCGGAGACCTATGGGGAGGGGGATTTGACCAAAGCCGTCGAATCCATTCGTGCCCGAGTACTGATTTGTTCGCTAAGCGGGGATTGGTTGTTCACCGCGGAACAACAAGAGGAGTTGGCCAAGGCATTGGCGGCGGCAGGGAAGAATGTCTCCTATTGCAATCTTGAGGCTCCGGCTGGGCATGATGCATTCTTGACGCATATTTGCGACCTGCGCCTCATCGTCCGCGCCTTTATGCCGGCACATCGGTATCATTACACGCCCATCATTTCCGACCGTGAGCACGCGGAGATACTTGCGCTTGTGCCGAATGGGGCGAGTGTAATCGACCTTGGATGCGGGGATGGTTCGCTCCTGGCGTTGCTTGCGGAGCGCAAGGGGACGCGAGGACTTGGCGTTGAATTGAATCTAGACAAAATTATCCAGGCGGTTCATATCGGGCAGAATGTCATGCGCTCGAATCTAGACCATGCGGCGCCTATTTTGCCGAGTCATCGGTTCGACCTGGCCATTCTCTGTGAAACCTTGCAGGTGATTCGCGATGCGGACAGGTTGCTGGA
>JBJFGP010000055.1:0-22718 GCA_051892815.1 Kiritimatiellia bacterium
GTGCGGGGGGATAGGGTTGGCGAGAATGGGTCTCGGCGGTAGGTACGTTTGGGGCGAGGGGATGTCGGGGCAACGGGTGAAAAGGTTGTGCCGCAACGCGGTTGCGGTTTGACAGGCACTGGGGGATTTGCTATTCTCCTTTGTACATTTGCGGGGCTATCCTCGGATGCCGTTCGCAGGAAGTCCCTGGTGCGGGGATTGGTTGAATAGGGAGTCTCAGGGAGAAGAGTTCGATGAAGTTTGTTTCCGCCGTGTGGATGGCGCTGGTTGCCGCGAGCGTCGCTTTTGGATTCGAGATTGTCTCGCCCGATGGCGAGCCTTCGGCTGTGGTGGTCGTCGACGAGAACGCGCCCAACAGCGCCGCGCTCGTGGCCCAGTCCTTCGTCAAGTATGTCAAGGAGATGACAGGCGCCCGCCTGCGGGTAGTCGACGAACCAGACGAGGGCAATGTCATCCGCATCGGACGGCCCGGCGTGGCGTCAACCAACCTCGACGCAATCGCCGTCTTCGTCAACCCCAAACACGAGTTGGAGATCACCGGCAACGGCTGGCGGGCCATCAATTACGCCGCCTACAAGTTCCTTGAGAATGCCTTCGGCGTGCGCTACTGGTCGCCTTGGCGCGAGCACGTCCCCAAGCATAAAGGCCTCGCCATTCCCGATACCTACACCCTTCGCTACGCCCCACCATTCGAAGTGCGCGCGGGTTGGAGCGTGAGCGACTGCACCCCGAGAGGCAAAGAGTGGGCCAAGCGCGTCGGGCACAACGGTCCGCTCGGCTATCCCGTCGGAATCGGCGAAACAATGATGAACCTTTTCCTCAATCCCCGCAAGTATTTCGTCCACCACCAGGAGTGGTACGCCCAGGTGAAAGACTACCGCAAAGGAAGCCAAATCTGCCCCAGCAACTCGGAAGCCCTGGAGAAGCTCGTAGAGGAAGTGCGCGACTACCTTCAAAAGCACCCTGAGACCCTGGTCCTTTCCCTCGCCTCACAGGACAACTGCGAGTTCTGCACCTGCCCGGATTGCAAGAAAATCGCCAAGAAGGGTGGCAACGCCGCGCTCGAAATCTATGTGGCAAACCATGTCGCCCGTACCCTCGCCAAAGAGTTCCCCACGGTAAAGTTCTCCGTCCTGGCCTATTGGACAAAGGAGGTCTATCCTAAGCAGATGCCGCTCGAACCGAATGTATGCGTGGGACTGGCTCTAGGGTACAACCGGGCCTATCCCGTGTCTGCGGACCGGGCTTTTTGCGCCAATGCCGCGGCGTGGGCGCAAGCCTGTGGAGGGATGATTTACATATGGGACTATTACGCCAATTTCCGCAATTTCAACGAGCCTCGGCCTGATTTCATCAACATGGGGGCGAATATGCGCTATTACCGGGATCATGGGTATCGCGGGGTTTCGGCGCAAATGCGGTTGGGGAGGCTGTCGTACTTTTCTGAACTGGTGGCTTATTTGTGGGCGCAGCTGGCTTGGAATCCAGATCAGGACGAGGAGGGTATCATTAAAGAGTATTTCCGGCTGAATTACGGGGCGGGGGCGAAGGATGTCGAGGCGTACTGGAATCTTCAGCTTCGGGCGATGCGTGGGGCAAAGCATGTGGGGATGGGGATGTACGGGTCGAATTACGATGAGTGGTACCGTGCTAAGGAGATGTTTGAGGCGTGGGATTTGCTGAATCACGCGCTTGAGGTGACGAAGGATAGTCCGCTGGACAATCGGCAGGTGGAGTTTCTGTATTGTGCGGCGCTCAATGATTTGTGCTGGCGCTGGGACCGGCAGAAGCTGGACCAGCACATTCAGACGGCGGAGTTGAAGTATCCGATTCCGGCGCCTTGGGATATGGCTGAGGAGCTCAACGATATTGCGCGCAAGTACAAGGAGGGGTATTGGAGCGAGCACAAGGGTTGGGATGAGATGGTCAAGGTGTTTCGCGAGATGCACGCGGCGCGCAAGGAGAAGTTCGAGAAGGATCCGGAGGGCTCCATCTACAAGGGGAAGAATTTCCGACCTTACCTCAAGAGACCTTACAAGGTCTACCAGTCGTTGGTGCGTTAGAATCGGTTCGTTTGTTTTGTAGGAAAGGGTCCAGTCCATGCGTATCTCTGCCATCGTGTCGTTAGCAGCAATCTTCTCGCTAGGGTGCTTCGGCGCGGAGCCAATTCCGCTTCCGGAGCATCCGCGTCCCGACTGGGAACGCGCGGAGTGGATGAATCTCAACGGGCAGTGGGCGTTCGGCTTCGGGGAGACGGCTGATTGCATTGACCGTTTGATTACGGTGCCGTTCGGCTGGGGGACGCCGTTGAGCGGTGTCGAGACGGCTGAAACGCGGACGAAGGGCTTCTACCGGCGCACGATTCGCATTCCGGAAAGGTGGAAAGGGCGGCGCGTCTTTCTCGTGGTCGGGGCGTCCGACTGGGAGAGCAAGGTGTGGATTGACGGACTCTACCTGGGGTGCCACCAGGGCGGCTATGTGCCCTTCGAGTTCGACCTCTCTCCCTTCGCCAAATGCGGTCAGGAGCAGACCATCGAGATAGCCGTTCGGGACGACATCGGCGAAGGAGCCGGCGGCGTTCAGCGCGACGGACGCCTCTACGGCAAGCAGGGCTACGGAGACGTGCGCGGCATTTGGCAGACCGTCTACCTGGAGGCCCGCGGCGAAAACTACTTGGACTACGCCCACTTCCTCCCCGACCTCGTCCGGACCGGCGTCACACTCAGGGTCGGCCTCGCCCTGCCCGCGAAAAAGGACGCCACCCGAGTCACCGTCCGCTTTCGCCCGCAAGACCGCAAAGAGCCCGTCACACTCCTCTTCAACCGCGGCGAAATGGCCAAGGAATGCTTCATTCCCCTGAATAATCCCCACCTCTGGGAACTCCACGATCCCTACCTCTACGAAGTCCAGGTAGCCCTCGACTCCGAAGGCGAAATCGACCGCGTCGCAACCTACTTCGGCATGCGCTCGGTAGGCGTCGGACACATGCCCGGAACCAACATCCCCTACATCACCCTGAACGGCAAACCCCACTACCTGCGCCTTTGCCTCGACCAGTCTTATCATCCCCAAGGCTACTATACCTTCCCCAGCGACGAGTTCATGCGCAAGGAAATCGAACTGACCAAGCGCTTGGGCCTCGACGGCAACCGCATACACATCAAAGTGGAAATACCGCGCAAACTCTACTGGGCAGACAAACTCGGCTGCCTGATCATGGCAGACGTGCCAAACGCCTGGGGTTGGCCAGACGATATCTTCTTCCGCGAACACGACCACGCCTGGAAAGGTATGCTCAAACGCGACATGAACCACCCCAGCATCTTCTCCTGGGTGCTCTTTAACGAGACCTGGGGTCTCAAGAACAAAGACATGGCCAAGAGACCAGACCTGGAGGAAATTCCGTGGTATCTCCCCGATGCCCAAGGTCGCGTGGCCAAGCGGTATTTCGAAGCCAAGAAAGCCGATCCGACAAGGCTAATCGAGGACAACTCTCCTTGCTACAACGACCATGTCATCAGCGATATCAACAGCTTCCACGGCTACCAACCCGGCTGGGCTTGGGAAGGCTTCATCCGCTCCTATACTGACCAACTTGCACCAGGCTCGAAGCGCAACTTTATCGGCGGATTCGCGCAAACGGGCGCGCCTCTAATCAATTCAGAATGCGGGAATGTCTGGGGGTACCACGGCTCGACGGGGGATGTCGACGATTCGTGGGATTATCACGGCATGATGGATGCGTTTCGCAGGCAGATGCGGTGTGCGGGATGGCTTTACACGGAGCATCACGATGTGACGAATGAGTGGAACGGTTATGTGCGTTTCGACCGTAGTGAGAAGGACTTCGGCTATGGGGCGTTGTTCCCGGGAATGAGTCTGAGGGATTTCCATTCGGATGCGTATATCGGGCTTGAGCGTGAGGTGTTTTCGGTGCACGGGGCGGGGGAGAAGTGGCGTATTCCGCTCTCGGTTTCGTTGGTGACGGACGCGTTTGCGGGGCGTGAGTTGTCGATGCGTGCGGAGGTTCGATGGACGGACGGTCGTGGGCGCGAGCAGGTGCGGTCGCTGGGTGAGGTGGCACGTTTTGTCGCGAAGTCTTGGCAGCAGGGCGGTGTCGGCGAGGTGGTGGTGGCGTTGCCGGATTCGCCTGCGGTGGGTACGGTGAATGTGTCGCTTTTGGATGGTGAGCGGACGATTGGGAGGAACTTTACTTGTTTCCATGTGACGGGCGGGCCGGGCTCCGGGAGGTTGCCGGGAACGTTGTCGGGGGCGCGTTTCTCGGTGAAGGAGTGGAAGGTACTCGACGGGCTGAAATTGTGTGGCGCGGGGGCTGGCGAGTTTCGCTTCAGTTTCGACATCGGGTCGCTTCCTGCGTCGGGGAGGGTTCGGTTCCAGGCGGAGGTTTCGACGCGTCCTTTGCTGCGGAAGGATGCTCAGGGGGCGAACATTTCGGAGGCCGATTTGGCCTACATGGTGGGTGGCGGAACGAAGGCGGGGGACCGCAATGCGAATGCTTATCCGCAGACGGACAATGTGTGCCATCCGGGGGCTGTCGAGGTGGTGGTCGGCGGCCAGGTGGTGGCGAAGGTGGCGTTGCCGGACGATCCTGCGGACCATCGGGGAATCCTCTCGTGGGGCTATCAGAAGCGTGACCGCCAGTTGCAGGATGCGGGGACTTACGGCTATCTGGTCGAGGCGGAGATTCCGCGCGATTTGCTGAGCCGTGCGTCGGACGGCAAGCGGTTGGAGGTGGTCTTGCGCTCGGTCGGAAGTTGCGGTTTGGCGGTTTACGGGGAGCGCTTTGGCCGCTATCCGTTTGGTCCGCAACTGACGGTCGAGTAGGTGGGCAGGTTGGGGTGCGACTTGTTATTTGGAAGGGGTTGTGGTAGTATATACCTTTAGGTATTGCAGATACAAAGGAGTTGTGGTATGAGATTGCTATCTTTCTTCGCCGTCCCGATTTTGCTTTCTGGCGTTGTGCGCGCCGTCGAACCCGACCCGTCGGTGATGAGTGCGGCGTACTGGGCGAAGTGGAACGCCGCGGAGCAGGCGCGCATCGATGCCGACATCGAGAAGAACCGGAAGGCGGACTGTGTTTTCTCTGCCGAGGGGCTCAAGCCGGGTACTGAGGTGACGATTGAGCAGTTGTCCCACGACTTCATTTTCGGGGCTCACATCTTCAACTTCGATCAACTCGGCAACGATGAGTTCAACGAGGCATACAAGGCCCTTTACGGAACCCTCTTCAACTCCGCCACCATCGCCTTCTACTGGCGCGAGTTCGAGCCCGAGGAGGGGCGGATGCGTTTCTCCGCTGAGACTCGCGACACGGCAGCCTTCTGGAACGCTTGCCCCAATCCCAAGCGCCAGTTCCATTGGCGCCGCCCCGCCCCCGACCCGATTGTCGACTTCTGCCACAAGAAGGGAATCCGCGCCCACGGGCATGTCCTCGCCTGGGGCAACTATATGTGGCAAATCCCCCAATGGCTCACTGACAAGGCCGGCGCCGAACTCGACTTTATGAAGGGCGCAACCAGGGGAAACAACGACTTCAGCGCAAAGGGTACCGGCGGTCGCGACGAACTTCAGCGCGACAAAAAGGCCATCTTCGAGAAACTTTCCGTCGCCGAACTCCAGCGCCAGGCACCCAACTATATTCAGGCGCTCAACGATACCCTTGCCCGCCGCATCTACGCCATCGCCCTGCACTACGGCGACCGCCTCCAGAGTTGGGATGTCGCCAACGAATCCGCCACCGACTACGGCGCCGGCCGTCTCGTTCCCGGCGATAAAATCTGCAAAAGCCACTACGGCCCCATGCCCGGAGATTACGCCTACCGCGCCTTCAAACTTGCCGAGAGCGTCTTCCCCTCCAGCGTTAAACTCAACATCAACGACTATGTCGGCGACCACCGCTACTACAGCCAAGTCACCAATATGCTCGCCCGCGGCTGCAAGATCGACATAGTCGGCTCCCAGATGCACCTCTTCGACCCCAACCAAATCGTCGCAATCGCCAAAGGCGCCAATATCGAAACCCCCGAAATCGTCCGCAAACGCTTTGAACTCCTCGGCCGAATCGGGCGCCCCATACACCTGAGCGAAATCACCATCACATCCCCGACCAACACCCCCGGTGGCCTTGACATGCAAGCCATCGTCGCCCGAAACCTCTACCGGCTCTGGTTCAGCCTCAAGCCCATGATGGGCATCACCTGGTGGAATGTCGTAGACGATTGCGGCGCGCCCCTCGAACCCTCCGTCTCCGGCCTCTTCACCCGCCAGATGCAGCCCAAACCCGCCTACTTCGCACTGGACAAACTCATCAACCACGAGTGGCGAACCAACCTGAAGGTGGTCGCGACCCCTGATGGGAAGGTCCAATTCCGCGGGTTTAGAGGTCGCTACCGCCTGACCTGGAATGAAGGCGGAACGCCCCGTAGCGCAGAGATTATCGTCCGGTAGATTCTTGCCGCCGCGCCAGGCGAGACCATCCCCGTCTGCCGCCGTTATCCTCCCTCGAAAAAGGAGACTTGCAATGAGCATGGCAATTGTGCTAGGATTAGCCACTGTAGTTGCAGCGGGTGCCCGCCCAGACCCAAAGGCCATGAGCGACGCCTACTGGGAAAAGTGGAACGGCGAAGAACAGGCTCGTATCGAGGCTGACATCGAAAAGAATCGCAAGGCCGACTTCGTTTTCCGCGATTCCCTCCTGCCCCCAGGAGTCGAAGTCCAAGTCGAACAGTTGACCCACGACTTCATCTTCGGAGCCCATATCTTCAACTACAACCAACTCGGCAACGCAGAGCAAGATGCCCGCTACCAGGCACTCTATGGTACCATCTTCAACTCCGCGACCATAGCCTTCTACTGGGCCCCTTTCGAGCCAGTCGAAGGACACCCTCGTTTCCAGTCGACCCAATCCGACACGCCCGAGTTTTGGCGCACCTGCAAGGAACCCAAAGCCCAGCCCCATTGGCGCCGCCCGCCAACCGACGAAGTCGTCGACTTCTGTCAGAGAAAGGGCATCAGGGCCCACGGACATGTGCTGGCTTGGGGCAACTACTGCTGGCACATGCCACCCTGGTTGACGGCGAAAGCGACAAACGAGATGCCCTTCCTGGCCAACGCCAAGTTGGACACCTATAACGGTAATTGTCTCCAATTCGACAAGTGCGCCGGTTATGAGGCGTGGCCCTTGGAGGATATTCCCCGCAAGGCCCCGGAGTTCGTCAAAGCCTTGAACGGAGCTTTGGCCTCGCGCGTCTCTTCTATAGCCTTGCGCTATGGAAATCGCATCCAGAGTTGGGATGTGGTGAACGAATCGGCAATCGACTATGCCCAAGGGCGATTGGTTCCTGGCGCAGCCTTTTGCAAGAGCCTCTATGGTCCTATGCCAGGCGATTATGCCTTTCGGACCTTCAAACTGGCTGAGTGCTTCTTTCCGGACGATGTTCTCCTCAACATCAACGACTATGTCGGTGATTCCCGCTATCTTTCGCAGGTCACGAATCTACTGGCTCGGGGGTGCAAGGTGCAGGTGATGGGGTCGCAGATGCACCTTTTCCTGCCGCAACAGGTGCGCGACATTGCCAACGGTTCCGACTTGCAATCGCCTGCTTCGGTGCGCGCGAAGATGGAACTTTTAGGCCAGGCAGGGCTGCCAATCCATATCAGCGAGATTACAATTACGGCGCCAAACAACGATGCTCTAGGGCAGGCTCAGCAGGCCATTGTGGCGCGGAATCTCTATCGCCTTTGGTTTAGCCTGAAGCCGATTATGGGAATTACTTGGTGGAACGTGGTGGATGGGTGCGGTGCGCCTGGCGAGCCTGCCGTCTCGGGGCTTTTTACCCGCCAAATGGAGCCCAAGCCGGCTTTCCGCGAGTTGGAGCGGTTGATTCTCAAGGAGTGGCGGACGAACTTGCGTGTCATGTCGGACAAGGATGGTAAGGTCTGTTTTCGAGGGTTTCGCGGGCGGTACCGTCTTTCGTGGCCGAGCGGGGATGGGCGGCGTTGGGTGGAGGTGCAGGTTCGGTAGGGATGGCGGACGGGTCGGCGATACGGGAGATGTTTGAGCATTTGGCCCCAGTCTACGACCGGGGGAATGCGTGGCTGGCGTGTGGTTTGGATCGCAGGTGGCGGCGGCTAGCGGCGGCATCTTTGGGGGCGGCTGAACGGGTTCTCGATGTCGCTTGCGGCACTGGTGATTTAGCGTTTGCGGTGCGGGAGCGGTTGCCGTTGGCTGAGGTGGTCGGGGTTGATTTTGCGGAGGGAATGGTGGCGTTGGCCCGGCGCAAGGGGGAGGGGAAGTCGGTCGATTTTCGCTGTGCGGTTGTGGAACATTTGCCGTTTGGTGATGGGGCTTTTGATGGGGTGACGGTTGGTTGGGGGGTGCGCAATTTCGCGAATCGTCCGGCGGCATTGGCGGAAATCTGTCGGGTGTTGCGGCGCGGGGGAAGGGTGGCGATTCTTGAGGCGGCGCGGCCGGAGGGGGTGTTTCGACGGGGGCTGTTTGGCTGCTATTGGGCGTTGGCGCTACCGGTTTTGCGCGGGGTGATGGGGAATCAAGGGTGGGCGTATGGTTATTTGAAGGAGTCGATGGGAAGGATGCCGAACGGGGATGATTTTCTGGCGGAGTTGGCGGGGGCTGGTTTTGCTGAACTTAGGTGCCGACGGTTGGGTTTTGGGATGTGTTCGCTCTTTACTGGTGTGCGGGGGTAGGATGGATTACGCGGTGCTGGACTTTGAGACGACCGGGGCTGTTCGGGGTTATGCGGTGGAGCCGTGGCAGGTTGGCCTGGTGTTTGTTAGAGGAGGGGCTGTTTCGCTTGAGGGGGGGATGGATTCGTTGCTGCGGGTGGCGCGTGATCGTCCGTTCAATCCGATGGCTCCTGGGCGGCATGCGCGTTTGCGGGATGAACTGGCATTGGCGCCTTTGCCCGGGGAGGTTGTGCCGCAACTGGTGGAGGTGACGGCTGGTTTGACGTTGGTGGCTCACAATACGGGAACGGAGCGGAAGATGCTCTCGCACATGGCGCCGTTGCATCGTTGGGGGCCGTGGGTGGATACGCTACCGTTGGCGCGGAGGTTTTTGCCTGGATTGGGCGATTACGGGCTTGAGTCTGTGGTGGGGGCATTGGGGCTCGCGGGGCAGGTGGAGGGGTTGTGCCCAGGGCGGGTGGCGCACGATGCGTACTATGACGCGGTGGCGTGCGCGGCAGTGCTGGCTTATTTTCTGACGCGTTGCGGGGGGGCGGCATGAGGTGGATTGCGCTATTTTGTCTGCTGGGGATTGCGGCTTTTGGGCAGACGAATGGGGTGGAGGTCGCGTGCGGGCATTGGCTGTGGGGAACGAATGGGGTGGAGGTCGCGTCGACGGCCGGCGAAGGGGCTCCGGTGGTGGTGGAGGTTCTGCCGGAGAGGCGGAAAGGGCTCTCGGAATTGAGGTGGGAGGAGTTGCGCCAGTCGCTCGAACCGTTGCGCAAAGGGCAGGTGCGTCGATGCGTTTTGCTGTTGCCGGTGGAGTTTGTGCTGTCGGGCGATTGGCGCTCGGAGTGGCGGTTCGAGGAGGGGTCGAACGGGGTGTTGTCGTTGCTTCAGCGTGAACTCGGGATTTGCTACGGGGAGACGCTTTCGTGCCTGGCTTTGCGTGTTCCGGCGGCAACGGAGGGGATGCTTCGGCAACTGAACCAGTTTGGCGAATTGGCCTATGAGGCGGGGCTGCTGCTGATTTTGAGGGAGGTCGATTTCCCGTCGGCGCGCCGTCCCGAGGCGTGCGGGTGGCTGCGTTCGGAGGGAGTAGGATTCCGGTTGCGCCTCGAACGACACTGAACGAAGCGGTCGGCTAGCGGCTGGCACAACTGGTACGAAGGGAGCCCTGCCGCAGGTTGCTTGGAAATAGAGGCCAAGGTGGCAACCCTTGGGAACAAAACCTGCCTATCCACGACTCCCGAAGGTTGGCATCAATCGGGGCGATTGGTTGCCTGCCCTGGTGTCGAGCGGTTGACTAGGCATCGGGCCAGAGTTTGGCGGCCATCTCGCGCATTTTGAACTTCTGAATCTTGCCGCTGGCGGTCAGCGGGTAGGAGTCGACGAAGGTAATGTACTTGGGGATTTTGAACCAGGAGATTTTCCCCTTGCAGTAGGCCTCGACATCCTCGGCGGTCATTTGGACGCCCTCGTTGAGAATGATGAAGGCAGAGGGCTGCTCGCCGTACTTCTTGCTCGGAACGCCTATGACTTGGGCATCCTTGACGCCCGGCATGTGCCCGAGAAAGTCCTCAACCTCCTTGGGCGAGATATTCTCACCGCCGCGGATGATGATGTCTTTGAGCCGCCCCGTGATGTAGTAGTAGCCGTCAGCATCCATATGCCCGATGTCGCCGGAGTGGAGCCAACCATTCTTGTCGATGCAAGCCGCAGTCGCCTCGGGCTGGTTGTAGTAGCCCTTCATCGTGTTAAAGCCCCTGCAGCAGATCTCGCCGTCTTCCCCGAGCGGGGCAAGCTCCCCACTTTCAGGGTCGATAATAGCGACCTCGATACCCGGCAAGGCTTGCCCGATGGTCTTGCATTTGCGCTCAAGACTGGGCTCGAAGTAGCGCGTCATCGTCATCACCGGCCCCGACTCCGTCAGACCGTAAGGATTGGTGATTTCGCGCATATACATACGGTCCAGGCACTGCTGCATGCGCACCACCGGGCAGGCAGATCCTGACATGATACCCGTGCGCAACGAGTCGAACCGGAAAGACTTGAAGTGCGGATGGTCCAGCAGCGCAATATACATCGTCGGCACCCCGTAGACGGCCGTGCACCGCTCCTGTTCGATTGCCGACATCACCAAAATCGGGTCGTACCGTTCGAGCATTACCATAGTCGCCCCGTGGTTCACGCAGCTCATTACCCCCAGCACGCAACCGAAGCAATGAAACAGCGGCACCGGAATGCAGACCCGGTCCACAGAACTGAAGTTCTGGCACGCCCCAATCCAAAAACCATCATTGGCAATGTTCCAATGCGTCAGCTGCACCCCCTTAGGGAAACCCGTGGTGCCGGAAGTGAATTGCATATTCACCACATCGTGCACATCACACGCCTCCTGCCGCTTGAGATAGTCGCCCCAAGGCGTCGATTCCGACAACTCCTCCACTTCCTGGATGGTGTAGAGTCCCCTGTGCTTCTCCGGGCCCAGGAAGATGACCCGACGCAGGTGGGGAAAACGCTCCGTGCGCAACATTCCGCGCGGCTGTTCCCGCAGTTCCGGAATCAGACGGTAGACCATCTTCAAATAGTCCGTATCGCGGAAATGGCTGATAATGACTAGGTTCTCCGTTTCCGACTGTTTGAGCGCATAGTCGATTTCGTGTTCCTGGTAGTGTGTGTTCAACGGCAAGAGCACCGCGCCAATCTTCGCCGTCGCGAACATCAACGGAATCCAGTACGGCACATTAGTCGCCCACAGCGCAACCTTCTCACCATGTCCAATCCCCAGTGCCATCAGCCCTCGCGCCAGACGGTCAACCAATTCCCCAAACTCGTACCAAGTCAGGCGGAAGTTCCTGTCAGGGTAGACCAGTGCATCGTTCACGCCGCAGCGCGCAATTGTCTGGTCCAGCAACTGCCCTAAGGTGTACGGCCGCGTCACCGGCAGATTGTTCCATGGCACGCCGGTGGAAATGGATTGTTTGAACGGTGGCTTGGAGGGACAGGTTGTCCCGAAAGGGTCGGTCAATTTGAACATGGTTGCGCCCATTTGGGGTAATCAAAGCGGCAGATAGACCACCGCATAAAGCGATGCCGGGCCTTCACCGGCGGGTTCCGCCTTGTGCTTGACAATCGCATCGTAGTAGATGGAATCACCCGGCTTTAGGGTATAAATGGTGCCGCCGTGGTCGACCGAAACCGTGCCGCTGACGCAGACGATGAACTCTTCCCCTTCGTGCGAGGAGTAGTCAGCCTTTGCCCCGGCGGGAAACTCAATGAAGAACGGTTCCATTGCTCGATCCGCCTTGCCTTTTGCCAAAGCGTAGTAGCGGGAGACTGAAGGCGTCCGGGGCTCGGGTGTATGCTCCACATCGGTCACTTCCGACTGTTCCCGTTCGTCCTTGCGCGACACGACCGGAGCCGGCGTGTAGACATCGTCGACAAAGGTTCCCAACCGCTGTCCCAACGCCCGGGCCAAACGAATCCGGATGCCCAAAACAGGGTCGCACCGACCTTCCTCAACCTCCACGACGGTTCGCAGGGGCACACCGCTCTTCTCGGCCAGTGCTTCCTGTGACAGTTGAAGTTTCTCCCGATAGCGGCGGATTCGGATTCCAAGTTTGTTGTCGCTCATATCAATCTCCTGGTGGTGGCAGGCGAACCAGTATACACGAAAGAGGCCATTGGGGCAAGGAAAGAGTCGAATAGTTCACAGGCGATCCAATGCCCCCGAATCGCGCAATGCCTTGATCGCCATGGCCCGGTGGGAAAGGCGGTTTTTGACCTCGGGGGGTAATTCCGAGAAGGTGCGGTCGAAGCCTTCTGGGACGAATAATGGGTCGTACCCGAACCCGCCCGCTCCGGCAGGGGCTTCGAGGATATGTCCGCGCACCTCTCCAATGAAGGTTTGCGGCGCAAGCCCGGGAAGTGCCAAGACTACGGCGCAACGGAAACGCGCGCGGCGGTCATGCTGCCCCGCGAGTTCTCGAAGCAATTTGGCGTTGTTCGCGGCCGTGTCGCTGTGAACCCCGGCATATCGGGCCGAGTGGACTCCGGGGGCGCCGTTGAGCGCGGCGACCTCCAGCCCACTGTCGTCCGCCAAAGTCGGGAGCCCTGACGCTTGAAGACCAGCCAATGCTTTGATGAGAGCGTTTCCTACAAAGGTTTGGGAGTCTTCCGTAGGTTCGATATAGGACGGGAGGTTGGTAAGACTCAACAGGTTAGGTGCATACGAACCGAGGATTGCGCGGATTTCCTCGAGTTTGTGGGCATTGCCCGTCGCGACTAGAAGCGTTGCGGCCATAACTAGCGGATTTGTTCGGCCAACTTGCGGAGTTCCTCCTGCTCGTAGGCAGAGAGTTCAGAGCGTTTGGCGCGGGCCTGGTTGAGCGCCATGCGGGCGCGGTCGAGGTCTCCTTTGCGAAGGGCGATGGCCGAAAGCGTAATCAGGGCACGGGGATCTTCACCATTGAGCGAACGGGACTTGGTGATGGCGGCGTCGGCTTCGTCAAGCTTATTTCGCGCAAGGAGAATGGCTGCGAGAGTTTCGAACCCGACATGCTGCTTGGGGTCTTTCTCCGTGGCGAGGCGGGCGAAATGTTCGGCTTCGGGGAGTTTCTGCACTCGACGGAGCACTTCGGCAAGGTCATTGCAGGCTTCGGCGGTTGCCTTCTTCTCGTCGGCAACGGCTCTGCGGAGGAACTCCTCGGCCTCTCCGTAGGCGCCCTCCTGTAGGAAAAGGGAGCCGAGAACATAGTTGGCAAGAGGGTGTTTGCGGTTGACGCGCAAGACTTGGCGGGCGTGGCGATTGGCGTTGTCGCGGTCAACCATAGCAATGTCAAGTTGGAGCACCGTATCCATCAGCCCTTTGGCGGACGGGCGGAGATAGTGTGCCCGAAGGTAGGCCTCTCGTGCCGGCTTCAGGTAGCGAAGAGCTCGCTTCTGGAGTTCGGCAAGAGGTATTTTCCCGAATGCCTCGCTCTTGAACTGCTCCAGGAGGGTGATATTGAGCTGGGCTTTGCTGAGTTGGACAAAGTAGTTGTCGTCGGTGCCCGCGATGGCCTGCATTTTGGGAAGTGTGATTTGGGCGACATCGTTGACTTCACCCTGTTGGAGTTGAATGAGCACAAGCAGGGCCCAGGCTTGTAGGTTTCGGGGTTGGAGGTCGACAGCTTGCTGAAGCGCGATGCGCGCTTTTGTGCGGTCACCGGAGATAAAGTGCAGGACGGCCCATTCGACACCGAAGGTCCCAGTTTTCGCATCCGCACGGTTTTCCTGGGCGAGCGTGAGCCACTTCTGGGCTTCGTCGAATTTGCCATCGGTGAGTGCGAGCCGGGTCAGGCTGATGAGGGCCGTCTGGTTCTTGGGATCGCTCTGGAGCATCTGGCGGTAGACTGCGGCGGACTTGATCTTTTCGTTGGAGATGGCGTAGATGCTGGCGAGGGCTTGGAGGGCGAAGGTTTTTTGGCCTTTGGGGAGGAGTTCGATGGCTTTGGTCACGCCTGCCATGGCGGCACCTGGCTGTCCGGAAATCGCCCAACTGTGGCCGAGGGAGGCGAATAGTTCGGGGGAGCGGACATAGCCGAAGTAGCGGGAAAGGGACCAAAGGGGGTATTTGTGTTTGAGGGCGGCGAGGAAGGATTTGAGTTCTTTCTCGATGAGGTCTTTGTCTTGCTGGAAGTGGCCGCGGCGAACCATTTCGAACTGGTTGAAAAGGGCGGAGATGTTTTCGGGATCAATGGCTCGGACGCAGGCGTAGATTTTGCGTGCGTCGGCGTAGCGTTCAAGGTCTTCGCAGAGGACGCCGAGGTTATTGGCGGCGAAGCCGAGTTGGCGGCGAAGCTGTTTACGGAGTGCTTCGACTGGGGTGTCGTCGTTTTTGCGCTCGCCGACGGAAAGAATCCCTTCCATACGGTCCCAGAAGGGGAGCGCTTCGGCGAGGATGTCGCGCTCCTTCCAACCGTCGAGGTTCGCAGCGCCGCCGAAAAAGATACCTTCGGGCACGGGCAGGAGGTTGATAGCATACCATAGGTCAGGTATGCTGGATATGGCCAATTTGGTAGCAATGTTAGGGTCGAATGCCATCCAATCTTGTATGAAGGGGAGTAGTCCCAAATCGAGGGTGCAGGCCATACGGTTGGCGTCGGCGGGGGTTGGAAAGAGATTGGCCTGGCGGATGATTTGTTTGAGGCGTGTGGCGTAGTTGGGGTCGAGGCCGCGTTCGAGCGACAGGAGGTTGAACGGAAGCCCCCGTTCTTTGGCTCGGATGAGCAGGTGGTTGTCGAGCAGACCGTCGGCAACGAACCAGGTTCGTGTGCCCATGGCACTCAGAACCTCGTCAGCGAAACGGTCGGCGAATGCGCCACGGGCGGCGCGGGCGGTAAAGAAGTTGGTGGGCAGCGCCAGGCAGACAAGTGCGAGCAGGGGCCACAAGCAAAGCCGCCCCATCCAACGCCCTGCGGCGAGGGCGCGGCCCTTAGTTCCATGCCTCGCTTCCGTCTTTTGGGTCATGTGGCGGAGCAGATACCAGTAGACGGAGAGGTAGGCGACGGTGGCGGCGACCATAGCCGAGAGGAGGACGGGGAGTTTGCCGAGGGGCGCATAGATTGCTGCCGGGGAGATGGGGGCGTTGACGAGTGCAATGAAGGCGATGATAGTGAGTGTCAGGTGTAGGGTGTATTGCGACCAGTTCTTCTTGCCGTTGATTCCCTGGTTGGCGACGAATGCGGTGACAAGGGCGGGGAGGATGGCCGTGAGCAGGAGGTAAATCCACCCGACGCGGGGCACGGTGTCGAGCATCGTCCGAATCTGTTCTTTCCAGATTTCGATCAGGGTTGCCGAGAGAGACTGGCCTTCGAGACCTGCTTGGATGGCGGCCTGGATGCAGGCTTTTGCTTGGGGGATGTAGAGCAAGGTGCCAGCGAAGGTACAAAGCCCGATGAGGAAGAATCGCCAGGTTTTGAAGGCGGTTCTCTGCCACAGCGCAAAGGCGGTCAGGGCGATGGCAACGGGGGCCAGGAAGATGAAGTTGACGCTCTCGATGATGCCCACGCCATAGATCAAACCTGCG
This sequence comes from Kiritimatiellia bacterium, assembly GCA_051892815.1. Lineage (GTDB taxonomy): Bacteria > Verrucomicrobiota > Kiritimatiellia > RFP12 > DVOR01 > JAXFQS01. Next base: position 15,779 of record JBJFGP010000055.1, read on the forward strand.
AGGTAGAGCGGCCAGGCGGTGCCTTTCCCGAGGACGAATCGAACCAGCAACGCGGCCCAGACCAGCAGCATCAGCAGGTCGAATGCCTGGTAGTGCAACTGGGTCGCGGCTGACCAGAATGGGACGGATAGGGCGAGTGCGAGCACGCCGGTTCCGGCGCCGAGACGGGCCGCTCTTTGTGCTTCGCGGGCGGTGAATTTGCCGCCGATGGCCGCCAGCAGAAGGCGGTAGGCGAGGCGGTGGAAGATGGTTGCGCAGGCGAACGCCGCCGCCACGCTCAAGAGGTTCATCCGAAGCGGCAGGCTCAACACTCCGAGCGCGGCGATTTTCTGCGCAATCCAAAACCAGACCGGGTGGGCGATTGGCGGTGCGTAGTCCAGTCCGGCCGCTTGAACCATCAGGGCTGCGGACTCTCCCGGGTAGGCCGTGGGCGAAACCGTTAGCAGGTAGAGGGCGCAGGCAAGCCCCCCGGCAATGAGCGACTCCCACAGAGGGCGCGGCGTACGGTCTTCTTCGGCGGCTGGAACGGTTGTGTGCATGGAGGAACCTTTTCGTTGCGAATGGTCACTGGAAAGACACCCTTATTCTAGCACGAATGTCTCGCCAAAGCAAACGGAAACCTCTCGGGGCGCGGCTACCTGAGACGCGTCCCCATTTCAACTAACCTTTTGCCCCCGGAGGTTGGTTGGGGCCGGGGCAGCAGGTTGGCAGGAATCGCTCTTGCAGGTGGCAACCTTTGGCGGTTGGGGATGCGAATGAAACGGGACCTGGCGTTAGCGCCAGGGTTGCCGGACGACGGCAAAGGTTTCAGGGTCGAGCAACGCAATCGCGTCGGCGAATCCCGGCTCGATTTTACCGAAACGGTTGCCGAGCCCCGCCTCGCACGCCTGGTTCCACGAAGTCGTCTGGATGATTTGCTCAAGCGGCAGTCCAGTCACATCGCGGACATTCTTCAAGGCAAGGTTCATCCGCAGGACAGAGCCGGCCAGCGCACCGTTGGATGCGAGCCGAGCCTGCCCGTCCTTGACAATGACCTCCAGGCCTCCAAGGCTGGACGGGCCGTCGGGAAGATGGCTTGCGCGCATCGAGTCGGTAATCAGCAGAATGTGCCCGACGGGCTTGCGCGCGAAGACGAGTTGTATCATCTCCGGGGAGAGGTGGATTTTATCGCAAATCAGTTCGAGATTGACATCGTCGTGCAGCAGACCTGCCCCAACCAGACCGATGTCGCGGTGGTGCAACGGGGTCATTTGGTTGCAGAAATGGGTCAAGTGCCGAAGCCCGGAATCATAGGCCTTCTTGAATTGCGCGTAGGTCGCTTTCGAGTGTCCGCAGGAGGGGGTGATGCCCATCTCACGGAGCGCCGAGGCGAACGAACCGTCCACATCGGTTTCCGCCGCATAGGTCACTTGCGCAATAGGCGCGAGCGCTTTCAAAGCCGCGATTTCCCCCGCATCGCACCCACGAACAAAGGCTGGATTTTGAGCTCCGCAGCAGGAAGGGTTGATATAGGGGCCTTCCAGATGAACGCCCAATACGCGCGCATAGTCGTTGCCATACGTCGCCACTCGGCGCATGGTGTCGGCCAACTGCTCGCGCGCCAAGGTGAGGGTTGTCGGCGCAAAAAGCGCACAACCTTCTTCCTGTTTTGCCTTCGCGACGATTTCAATGGCCTGGGGATTGTCGTCCGTACAGTCGACTCCGCAGGCGCCGTGGGTGTGGATGTCGATGAAGCCCGGAACCGCCAACGCGCCGTGGGCGTCAATCGCCACGCCTTGCGGCGGCAATGCCGTCCCGACCTCTAGAATCGTCTCGCCGTCGGTAATGATGGTCGCGTTTTCAAGGCGCTTGCCGGGCGTCACGACGGTGGCATGGACAAATGAGCGTTTCATGGTTTGATTTCTCCCCAATTCGTGCGGTCCCAGTGGACCCGATACTACCGCGCTTGGTCCCGCAACTCGTTCAAAGTGGTTCTTCCATCGGCGCATAGACTGGTGGCTTGATGTTGCCGATTATGCGCCTTCGGAGATAAAAAGAGGGAACGCGCTCCCTTATCTTGAATGCGTTCCCGTTCGTACGCACCTCCCGCCTGCTTTCCAATGTAGGAGTGTCCCGGCATCGTACGCAGGATGGAGGTCGATTCCTTACTACCCCGGAAGCGCGGCACCAGGCACCTCCGGGGAAAGTTGCTACTTGGCTTTGCCGCCCTTGAGTTTGGCGGCCGCGGCCTCGTCGACGATAATCCAGGCGTCGGGGTGCTGCTGGAGGGCGGAGGCTGGCATAGCCGTCGTGACGGGACCTTCCACCATAGCCGCGACAGCGTCCGCCTTGCGCTCGCCGAAGGCCAAAAGCAGGCAGCGCTTGGCCTTCATAATGGTGCCAATGCCCATCGTGATGGCCGCCGTCGGGACTTGGGAGATGTCATCTCCGAAGAAGAGCCGGGCATTGTCCTCGATGGTCTGGCGCTCCAGCTTTTGGAGGTGGGTGAGGCTATCAAGGGGAACGCCGGGTTCGTTGAAGCCGATGTGGCCATCGGAACCGAGCCCGAGCAGTTGAATCTCGACACCGCCCGCCGCGGCAATCTGTTTGTCGTACTCGGCGGCCTCTTCGTCGCTCTTGGCCTTGTTGGAAGGCACATGCCAGGCATCAGGGGCGATGTTGACCTGGTCGAAGAGTTGCTGCTTCATAAAAGTATGGTAGGACTGCTCGTGATCCTCGGGTATGCCGAGGTACTCGTCGAGGTTGAAACTGGTGACTTTCGCAAAGTCGATTTCCCCGGCTTTATAGGCCTGGACGAGGTTGCGGTAAAGCGGCACAGGGGTGCTTCCGGTGGCAAGACCGAGGACGATTTTCGGGTTGCGGCGGATTTCGGAGATGAAGAAGTCTGCGGCGAGTCGGCAGCCTTCTTCGCTGTTCTTGACGATGGATACTTTCATCTTTTAACCTTCCGAGAGGGCTTTGTGGACAATCTTTTCCATTTGACCGGCTTTCTGCTCCATATCAAGGATCATCTGCATTTGGGTGCGGAAGCGGTCGAGGTTGTGGTTGGGGCGGTGGATTTTGAAGTAGGTGTCCCCTGCGAGGTGGTCAGTGAGGAAACGGATGGCGATGGTTTGGGTAATGAGGCGGGGCGCGAAGGGGAGTTCGGCCTTTTCGGTTTCGTTGAGGAAGGCTTGGGCTTTGCTGCAGTAGCCCTTGGCCATGGCCTCGAAGAGATCCAGGCGACAGGCGACCTTGGAGAGGTCTTGCTCGTCTTCGGCGGCTGCGGCGGTTCCGGTGCGGCACATGTCGCCGAAGTCGTTGAGCGCAAGGCCGGGCATGACGGTGTCGAGGTCGATGACGCACTGGCCTTCGCCGGTTGCGTCGTTGAGCAGGACATTGTTGATTTTGGTGTCGTTGTGGGTAATGCGCTCGGGGAGTTTGTCTTCGGCGAGGAGGCGGTTGAACCGGGCGCAATGGTCGGCGCGGGCTTCCAGGAAGGCGATCTCGGGTTTGCACCCGGCGGCGCGGTTGCACGGGTCTTTTTCGAGGACTTCGAGGAATGTCCGGTAGCGCTTTTCGGTGTCGTGGAAGCCGGGGATGGTTTCGTGGAGGCGCGGGGAGGGGAGGTCGGCAAGGTTGCACTGGAACTCGGCGAATGCCCTTGCGGCCTGGTAGGTCTGCTCGGGTGTTTCGCTGACATCGTGCGAACTGGCGCCTTCGACGAAGAGGTAGATGCGCCAGTAGCCCGCCTCGTTCCGGTGGTAGGCAGCACCGTCTTTGGCTGGTACCAAGGTCAGGGTGCGGCAGGTTCGCACCTCCGGGGGCAATTTGTGCGCAAGATGTTCCGTCACTCGTACGATGTTTTCCTGCACCTGGTCGGGGCGGGGGAAGACGGACTGGTTGATGCGCTGAAGGAGGTAGTGGACGGGGCGCCCGGCGAGGTTGCAGGTGACCTTGTAGGTGTCATTGATATGCCCCGAACCGTAGCGTTCGGCGGTAAGGAAGTCGCCCAGGATTTGGAAGGCGCCACAAACGGATTTGAGCATCAGGAGAACCTCGCCTTGGAGACGCATTTCATTAGGATGAAGGTGGTGACGGCGGAGGTTGCGCAGAGCACGGCGCCGCGGACGGTGTTGGCGTAGAGCAGGTCGCCCACGCCGAAGAGCACGGTCCAGACCGCAATGCAGCCGAGCATCATGCAGAGAATGCCGTAGGGCACATCCCACTTTTCCTTGGCCTCGGCGCCAAGGTGCTGCTCGAAACGCCTCCAGCCAGGCCCTCCCGCGCGAATCTTGCGGCAGAAGGCAATGAGAATTTCGTCCTTTTCAGGCCTGGTGATGAAGGTGACCGTCAGCCAGATGAGGGTGGTTGCCAGGATGCTCAGCACCAACTGCCAACTCGCCCAGTCCATCACCTTGAAGAGCCCAGCGTCGCTGAAGATATGCTCAAGCCCCAGCACCGGTGCGCCCCACTGGAAGAAGCAGGCAATCGCGAAAGAGGCAATCATCGCCGAAATCTCGCTGTAGGCGTTCACGCGCCACCAGAACCAGCGCAGAATGTAAATCAGCCCCGTGCCGGCCCCAACCTGAAGCAGGATGTTGAACGCCCCCTTGGCATTCTGCATCCACAAAGCCGTCAGCGCGGAGAGGACCAGCAACAGCAGCATCGTCAGACGACCAATCAAAACGGCGCGCTTGGGAGGGCAATTCTTGTCGACAAAGCGTGTCCAGAAATCCTGCACCACATAGGACGAACCCCAGTTCAAGTGGGTCGCCAGCGTCGACATATAGGCTGCGATTAGAGAGGCGATAATCAGTCCCAGCCAGCCCTTGGGCATCTTCGAGACCATCGCCGGATAAGCCATATCGTTGCGCAGGAACTGCTCTTCAACTCCGGGGAACGCCTCTCGCAAGGCCGTCAGCCCCTCCTTTGCGTAGTAGTAGCGCTTGACCTTCTCCAAATCGGCCCCAGCAAGAGACTTATCCTTCCTCTCATAGGCGGATACCAAATCGCGGTTGGCCTTGTCCTGCCACCAGACCGTGGCTTGCGCCTTGGTCGGACCGAGTTTGTCCTTCTCCCACTTGGCCACCTGCTCAGGCGTCGCCGATGCGACCACCTTGGGATTGGCCAACGCCTCTTGTGCGACTTTCGCCGGGTCGGGCGAAAAGACAATCAGCGAGACCAGCGCAACCAGAATCCACGGCCAAGGACGGACCGCATAGTGGAGAAAGTTGAAAAGCAACGTCGCGCCGACCGCATTCTTTTCGTCCTTTGCCGAAAGCATCCGCTGGGCAATATACCCTCCGCCGCCCGGCTCGCTGCCCGGATACCAGACATTCCACCACTGCACCGCAATCGGCAGAATCAGCAAGGTAATCAACTGAGACCAGTTGCCGCCCTGAACCGTTGGTACCATGGCCGACTTCGCCGCCACCTCAGTGTTCGCGAGGATTGCTTGGAGCGAGCCGCCCCCGAGTTCGGGCGCCGTGATGGCATAGTAGGCCGCATAAATCGCCCCGCCCATTGCGATGGCGTACTGGAAGAAGTCGGCCCAAATCGAGCCGGTTAGACCACCAAGCGTCGCATAGACTGCCACGCCCCCCATGCCCACCAGCAGGGAAAGTTCGGGGGAGAGACCAAAGATGACCTGACCAATCTTGATGGCCGCCAGCGACACCGTTCCCAACACCAGGACATTGAAGAGTACGCCCAAGTAGAGCGCCCGGAACCCGCGCAGCACGGCGGCCGGCTTGCCCCCATAACGGATTTCATAGAAGCCCAAGTCGGTATCGAGCGCGGAGCGTCGCCAGAGTTTGGCGTAGATGAAGACTGTGAGCATGCCCGTTAGCAGGAAGGCCCACCAGGCCCAGTTGCCCGAGACGCCTTGGGTGCGGACAATGTCCGTCACGAGGTTGGGCGTGTCGCACGAGAAGGTGCAGGCAACCATCGAGACGCCCAGTAGCCACCAAGGCATCGAGCGGCCGGAAAGAAAGAAGTCCGAGGCGCTCTTTTTGGTGAAGAGCGCGGCCGCCGAACCGATGGCGATTACGGCAAGCAGGAATAGACCGATGACAGACCAGTCGAGAACGGTGAGATTGACCATGGCGACTCCTTAGTGGATTGCGGGAAGGCTGGCGGCTGCGGCGGATTGCCCGACCCTGCGGGCTTTCTCGTCCGGCAGAAAGAGTTCAATTTTCGCGGCGGTTTCGGGGAACTCGGACTTGAGGGTCTCTTGCGCCGTCTTGAGAATCAGGTCTCCTCCTTTGCCGGACATGACGCGACCGAGCAGCATCAATTTGGAGAAGTCGTAGAACTCGGCGTACCAAGGCACGGAGTAGGCCAGATAGATACCGATGTCTCGGAAAATCTTCGCCGCAGTTTCGTCGCCGGCGTCCATCAGTTTCTGCACTTCTTTGAGGCGCAACGGCAGCCCCATATCCTCGGGGAAGGAGAGCCCCGCCATACGGGCAAGCTTGTCGACCGCCTGCTGCGAGAAGTAGTTGGCGCCTACGCCTTTCCCGCCCGACCACTCGTCCGCGACGGCATCTGGGTTCAAGTCGACGGGGGCGAAGGCAAGTTCGGTGATGCGTGTGGTAAGGCTACCTTCGCGGTTGAGGTATCCGACGGCTTCGCTGGAGCCCATGGCCATGCCGATGATGCCGGTGACATTGAGCGAGAGAGCGCCGGCTAGGGCGGAAACATCCCCATCGTTGGCTACGGCGAGGGGAACGCCCCAGGTATCGCGAAGGCGGATGAAGACCTTTTCGGCAACTGGCCTGTCGGCATCGGGGACGGCGCGGATAAGGGAGGCAACCTTGAGTTTGTCGTCGACGAGCACGCCTGCGGTGCTCCCGCCGATGGCATCGACCCGCGGGAGTTTGTCGGCTGCCTGCTTGAGTCCCTTGCCGAGTTCGTTATAGATGTAATCGGGGCTGGCCTCTACTCGCGGGTTCCAGGG
>JBJFGP010000056.1:0-4932 GCA_051892815.1 Kiritimatiellia bacterium
CAGGGGAGGGGACCATCGATGGCTCCGGCCCCGCGTTTTTCCGCGAATTCCCCGACTACGCGTCCCTCTTCCCCGCTTATAAATATGGCGTCAAACTCCACACAATCGACCGCGAGTGGTTCCGTCCAGGGCCCGTCATCGCCCTTTTTCAGTGCCGCAATGTCCGCATTGAAGGAATCACCCTGATAGACACGCCCTGTTGGACGATTCACTGCCGCTGCTGCGATGGAGTGCGTATCCACGGCGTGTCGATTTTTGCCGATCGCACAATCGCCAACAGCGATGGCTTGAGCATTGATTGCTGCCGGAATGTGGATATTCGAGACTGCGATTTGCGAACGGGTGACGATGGCATTGCAATCCGCGCCGCTTGTGCTTTGCATGCCGCGACCAACGCCTGCGAAAAGATACTCGTTGACAACTGCGATATCCGGAGTTGCTGCTTTGGCGTCCGCATCGGCATCGGTTCGGGAACCATTCGAGATGTCCAGATTCAGAACTGCCGCATTCACGAGAGTTCCTCGGCATTCGGCTTCACGCCTGCGTGGCTCGTCGGGCAGAAAGGCGTCTATATCGAGAATGTGCGCGTGGACAACTGCACCGGCGGCGAAACCGATAAAATGGTCGGGTTCTGGTCCCCCGCCGACGATGCCCGCATAAAGGACATCACCTTCAGCAACTGCCGCTTCGCCACCCTTTTGCCCTCCGAAGCCGCGGGTGGAAACGGCAAGTGTTTTCCCGAGAATATCCGCTTTGTCAACTGCCGCCGGGATTACCTCGAACGCCTCAAAACCTGCTATGACCTACACTGGCATCGTTCGGTGGGAAAACGGCCCTATGCCTTCTGGAAACAACGCGGCAAATGCGGCAAAGTCACCTTCGAGAACTGCCGCCCCAATCCCAATCCTCATGGTGTTCTGCTGCTTTCGTTTGATGATACGAACTTCTCCGACTGGCTTGCGGCCTTGCCACTATTCGACAAGTATGACGCCAAGGCGACATTTTATGTCTCGGGGAACATCGAAGGGGATGCGGTCCGCGCCATCAAGAAAATCAGTGCCGCCGGGCATTCCCTTGGTCTCCACGGCAGAGCACACGTCAATGCAGACGAGATGGTGAAAAAGGATGGCTATGCGGCTTGGTACCGAAATGAAATCGCCATACCCCATCGTCAGGCCCAAGTCGCTTGGTTGCTCGATTTCCGAACCTTTGCCTATCCGAATGGGCGCGGCACCAAGGAGATAGACCAGCAGCTTTTCAATGATGGCTGGGAGCGTATCCGCGGTGTTTCGTCGCTACGCCCCAATATCCGCTCTATTTCAAGACAAACCTCCCTGCCAACTAGCAGGAAGCCATTGGCAGAAGAGGATTCCGCGTTTGTGCCCTATGCCGAGTTTGCTACCCGCCCGCGCTATGATTCGATTCTTCTCGGTGAAGACTATGCTACCGATATTGAGGATGTCTGCGCGGCCATTCGGCGCGCGGGCGCCCGGAAAGAGGTTCTCGCCTTCTCTTCGCACGGCATCCGCCCGAACGCCAAGAGAATTCACTTGAAGACGGAGTGGCTCGAACGGATGCTTCAGACGGCCCAGGATGCAGGCGTGGTTGTGGTCGGCATCGACTATTTCCGCTAGGGTATAGTTTTCCTGTGGGAAGCAATCCTGCACAGCAGGCGGAGGCAAAAATAATTATCCATCGACCTGACGCCTAGGTAGGATTGGTGGCTGAACTTCTTTTGTCCTTTCGGCTTGACTCGAGCGGGGGAAAAGAAGATAATGGTGACTCATCGTTTTAGGAGTTCTTCAGGTCTATGATTCGCGCAAAGGTAGTGGGGGCCACGGGATATGGTGGCATTGGAATTGTCGAGTTGCTGCTCGGGCATCCAGAGGCGGAGATTGCCGCACTCGTGGCTCGCGAAGATGCGGGCAAGCGTCTGTCGGATATCTATCCCCACTTGGCAGGCTTTTGTGATATGCCGATACTGGCTCCCGATGATCCCAAGGCCAATGAGCCGGTTGATGTCGTCTTCTTTTCGACGCCAGACCGGGTCGGTATGACCTTGGCGGAAGAGGAGCTGAAGCGAGGGGCGAAGGTCATTGACTACTCTGGCGATTTCCGGTTCACTACGGCTGAGGCTTATGCCGACTATGCCACCCGTCAGGGTAAAGAACCGGTTCACGCCGCCCCGCAGTTGCTGGGCAGTAATGTCTACGGCCTGCCCGAACTCCATCGTAGGGAAATCCGCGATGCCAAACTAATCGGCAATCCCGGTTGTTTCGCGACAAGTTGCATTCTCGGGATGGCACCAGCAGCCAAGGCCAAGCTGGTGTTGCCGGATTCCATTATTTGCGACTGCAAGTCTGGCGTTTCAGGAGCGGGCAAGAAGCTCAATGCGACATTCCATTACCCCAATCGCTATGAGCAAATGAACGCCTACAAACTCAAGGGGCATCAGCACGTGTGCGAGGTCGAGCGCGAATTGGGTCTGCAGTATGGCGGTGAGGTACGCATTACTTTTACCGCCCATGTCCTGCCCATCTCCCGCGGCATTATGTCGACGCTCTATGGAACGTTGACCCGCGAAGTCACCGAGGAGGAGGTTATCGCCATTTATAAGGAGTTCTACAAGGATAGCCCGTTTATCCGCGTTTTGCCTTCGACTGCGGCGGTGGGATCCTTCCATGTGCGTGGTACCAATTACTGCAACCTGGTCGTCAGCGTCGACTCCCGTGTGCATCGTCTGCGAATTGTCGCCTATATCGACAATTTGATGAAGGGGCAGGCCAGTCAAGCACTTCAGAATATGAACCTGATGTTTGGGCTCCCGGAAACGATGGGCTTGACGCGCCCCGGCAATTACCCTTGAACCGCCACGAATCTTCAGACGGAAGTATATGAAAAAGCTAGCCAAGAAGAAGCCACAGCCTGCACCAGCCCCCAAGCCATCGGTTTCCACCCCGTCAAACAAACGCCACGGGCTGGGCAAGGGGCTTGGTTCGCTCCTCGGTCCCGCACCAGCCAAGCCAGATGCCGTTCTGCAAGATAGTCAACCGATTCAGACCAAGCAGGCGACTGAACCACCGGCAAATGCTGTCGCGCAAATCAATGTAAGCATCATTGAGCGTTGCCCCTGGCAACCCCGTCAAGCCTTCGATGGTCCAGAACTGAAGGAATTGGCCGAGTCTATTCAGGCGCAAGGGGTCATTCAACCGTTGCTGTGCCGCCGCGTCGGCGAGAAGGTGGAATTGATTGCCGGCGAGCGTCGCCTGCGGGCCGCTATTCAGGCAGGACTGAAAACTGTTCCCGTGCTCTTCTTGAATCTCGGCGACCATCAGGCGGCAACGGCTAACCTCATAGAAAACATCCAGCGCAAAGACCTGAATCCGATTGAAGAGGCTGAGGGTTATCGCATGCTGGCTGAACAGTTTCAGTTGACTCAGGAGTCGATTGCCACTACGGTTGGCAAGCCGAGAGCAACGATTGCCAATGCCTTGCGCCTGCTTGAATTGCCGGATGAAGTGAAGCAACTGGTCGCCGATGGACGTCTCTCAATGGGGCTTGCCAAAGTCCTTCTTGGGGTGGAAGATGCTGACGAGCAGGTCGCTTTGGCACGGCGTTGTGTCCTAGAGGGGTTGACTGTCCGAGCCCTGGAAGCTCTGTTGGCTCGTCGTTCCCCCGAACGCCCCGCCGCGCAACCAGCTGCCAAACCCGATATGCCGCCATCATATGTGCAGGATCTTTCGGACCGGTTGCACCGTCACTTTGGCACCGCTATCCGGTTGACCCCCAGTGTCACCTATGCCAATGGGCGCCACGGGAAGGGTTGCCTTGAAGTTGACTTCTACAATAACGAAGACTTGACGCGTATCCTCAACCTGCTGAATATCAGCGTCGATTGATAATCCCTTGTTCCCAAGATTGTTTACGCTACTGGCTCTCTTTGGCTGTTTTTCGTCTTCCCAACCGGAGTTCTCTGCTGGGGACGCGGATGCGGCATTGACCTTGACTCGCGATTTCCTAGCGGCATGTCCCCATCGTGTTTCTGGTTCAGAAGGGCTGAAGGGGGCTTCTGAGTGGATTTCCAAGCGTTTGCGACTGCATCAAGGATGGCTGGTTTCGGAGCAGGGGGTTGAGCGGAATACGCCGCGGGGCAAGATTCTCTTCCGTAATGTAATTTCTATTCACCGCCAGCCAGGATGTAAGCGGTGGATTCTGCTTTTGACGCATTATGACACCAAGGCTGGAATAGCCAATTTCACCGGCGCAAACGATGGCGGCAGTTCGACGGGTTTGATGCTTCAACTTGTCGATGTGTTGACGAAAAATCCACTCCGCAACCACAATGTGCTTGTCGCTTTTTTGGATGGAGAGGAGTGTTTCGAGCGTTATGACGAGAAGGACGGCTTCCAAGGAAGCAAGGCGTTGGCTGTCGAGTGTCGCCGGAAAGGGTGGACTGTCGATGCGGTGATCCTTGCCGATATGATTGGGGACCGGGAGTTTACATTGGCCATCCCATCGAATGTGACTCCATCGCTGAAAACGCTTGCGACGACCTGTGCCGAAGGACGCCTCCACACCTATCCGTTTGAAATCTGGGATGACCACAAGCCGTTTATGGATTTGGGTTTCCCGGCTATCGACTTCATCGATTTTGACTATGGCCCCTCCAATAAATATTGGCATACGGCAGAGGATACAGTTGACAAGTTAGGTCCGGAAGGCTATTTGCGCACGGGGCGCACAATCCTCAAGATGTTGCGCAGACTGGACCGTTAGATTATGGACGGCTCGGTGGAGAGAACGGCGTATTGCCTTTCGTTTCTGATTCATGCGGGGATGGCTATCCTGCTGGTTGTTGTTGGTCTGTGCAAGGGGTGCTGCTCTTCGGATGAAGTAATTATGCCGATGGATATGACCGTCGTGCTTGAGGAG
>JBJFGP010000057.1:0-22406 GCA_051892815.1 Kiritimatiellia bacterium
CATCTTCAAAATGGTAGTCAGCGGTCTTGCCGTGGGTTCCAACCGCCAGGCGGAATCCGACGCGAAGATGCTTGGTCCCAAGTCGAGAGTCAAAAACAAGACCTACGGTGACAACGCAATCCAAGTGGACGACACCGCCGCTATCATCGGGGCGCTGTGGGGCCGGTCGGGAGCCCGAGGAAGATTATAATTAGTGGAGTGGTTTAGTTGCTATGCCTAGGGGGCAATAATTGATAGCACCTTGGGTCGTTTATGGGCACTGTAGCACGTAAAAAGTGCATACGGAATGTCATGCGTGATTGCCTTTCGCCTGTTGGAACAACTGATATTGCGAGATGCCCTAATAGGGGGACGACCGCTCCCTTTCGAAGAATCGTATAGGGTCTAGACTGGAAGCTCGTGTCGGGGATTGAATTGGGCGGTGGGGTGTGGTATACTATCGAAACGGCGAGGAGGGGCGTTTCCTTTCCGCCGAACGGCTCCGCAGGGGCCGCGTTCCTGGAGTAGTATGACCTCAGAGTATCTGAAAGCCAAGTTGCACCATATCCGCGTGACGCAGGCGGACCTCGAGTATGAGGGCAGTCTGACGCTCGATCCGGTATTGATGGAGGCCGTCGGCATCCTGCCGTTCGAGAAGTTGCTGATTGCCGACATGGAGAATGGCAGCCGTTTCGAGACCTACGCAATCGCCGGAGAACGGGGCAGCGGCGTGTGCTGCCTCAACGGCGCGTGCGCCCACATGGGAAAGGTCGGGGATCGCTTGATTGTGATGATTTTCTGCCACCTCTCCCCGGAGGAGGCCGCGCACCATTCGCCCCGCGTCGTGCGCCTCGACGAGCACAATCGCATCGTGGCAAAGGCCCTCTGACCATGACGGCGCTGGGCATCGAAAGTTCTTGCGACGAGACCGCCGCGGCTGTCGTGCGCGATGGCTCGGATGTCCTTTCTTCGGTCGTCTTCACGCAAATCGCCCTCCACAGGCCCTACGGCGGAGTCGTCCCCGAAGTCGCCTCCCGAAGCCACCTGCAGAAGATTCAGGGCGTGGTTGCCGAATCCGTGGAGAAGTCGGGCGTCGGCTGGAATGGCATCGACGCCGTCGCAGCAACTTTCGGGCCCGGTCTCGCCAGTTCCCTGCTCGTCGGACTGCATGCCGCCAAGGGGCTTTCGCTCGCGCTCGGCAAGCCGCTCATAGGCGTCAACCACCTCGAAGGGCACATCCACTCCGTCTTCCTGGAACGCACCGGCGGCGCCGGAGATTGCTACCCGCTGCTCGCGCTGGTGGTTTCCGGCGGCAATACGGTTTGGCTGGAATCCCGCCGCTTCGCGCACTACAGAATCCTCGGTTCTACGCTGGACGACGCCGCGGGAGAGGCTTTCGACAAGGCCGCCAAATTGCTGGGACTGGGCTACCCGGGCGGGCCTGTCATCGACCGTATCGCGGCAAACGCCGACGGCAATGGCGTCTACCAATTCCCCAGAGGAAGGGTTAGACCGGACAACCCGAACTTGGGGGGACTCGATGCGGACCTGTGCGTCAGTTTCAGCGGCTTGAAGACTTCTTTGATGCACGCGCTTGCCCACCATCCGGCCGATACCGAACTCAAGACCGCGCAGGTTTCCAGGGCCTATCGGCAGGCGATTGTCGAGGCGCTGGCGGAGCGGACGGAACGCGCCCTTGCGAAAGGTTCCTACCGTGCTTTCGCCCTCGGCGGCGGCGTCTCCCTGAACAAAGGTTTGCGCGATGCGCTGCAGGAGGTGTGCACCCGTGCGGGCGTCGAACTGCTGCTCGCCAAGCCCTGCTATTGCGGGGACAATGCGGCGATGATTGCCGGGCTGGCCTCCGCAGGAGGCGGTTTCCAGGGGGCAATGGATTTCGACGTGGCGCCGTCGCTGCAAGTCGGCGAACGCCCCGTGTTTCGATAATGATTCAACCATAAACCAAGAGAGAAGGAATCGAAAAATGAACATTCTGGTGACTGGCGGCGCAGGCTACATCGGCAGCCATACGGTGCTGGAACTGCTCAATGCCGGTGAGCAGGTGACGGTCGTGGACAATCTGCTCAACAGCAAGGAGGAGTCGCTTCGGCGTGTCCGGAATCTGACGGGCAAGACGGTCGCGTTCAAGAAGGTCGATTTGATGGATTCGGCGGCGATTGAGGCGGTGTTTGCCGCGGAGCAGTTTGACGCGGTGATACACTTCGCCGGGCTCAAGGCGGTGGGGGAATCGGTCCGCAAGCCGCTTTGGTACTACGACAATAACATCACGGGAACGCTGAATTTGCTCAAGGCGATGCGTGCGCACGGGTGCCGCCGATTGGTCTTCAGTTCTTCGGCTACGGTCTACGGCATCCCTGAGACCTGCCCGATCACGGAGGACTTTCCGATTGGGGCAATCAATCCGTACGGGCGGACGAAGCAGTTTATCGAGAGCATTCTGTTGGATTTGGCTGCGGGCGAGCCGGGGTGGAGTTTCGGCATCTTGCGTTATTTCAATCCTGTTGGGGCGCATGTTTCGGGGCAAATTGGGGAGGATCCGAACGGGATTCCGAACAATCTGATGCCGTTCATTTCCCAGGTTGCTGTGGGCAAATTGGCGGAATTGAAGGTTTTCGGCGACGACTATCCCACGCACGACGGCACGGGCGTGCGGGACTACATCCATGTGGTGGATTTGGCTCTTGGGCATCTGGCGGCGCTCAAGAAACTGGTGCGGGACAATGAGACTTTCACGGTGAATCTCGGCACGGGCACGGGCTACAGCGTGCTCGACATGGTCTCGGCGTTCGAGAAGGCGTGCGGGAAGAAGATTCCCTACTCCATCGCTCCGCGCCGCCCGGGAGACGCGGCGATTGTCTACGCCGATCCGCGCAAGGCGTTCGAACTTCTGGGCTGGAAGGCGACTCGTTCGCTCGAGCAGATGTGTGCCGACACTTGGCGCTGGCAGTCCCAGAATCCGAAGGGGTTTGAGGCGTAAATGGCGGTGCGACCGGAAGAGTTGACGCGCTGGCGCGGGGGGCAACTCTGCGCGTCGGCTGCTGCCGCGCTGGAACGCAATGGCTTTCGCACCATCGTCTGCGAAACCGCGTCGGACGCGGCCTCGGCGGTGCTGCGCGAAGCGGCCGGAGCGCAAACCGTCGGACTGGGCGGTTCCCTGACAGTCGCGTCGCTGGGGGTTGCCGACCTCCTCGCCCGCGAAGGCAAATGCCTGCTGAACCACAGTGCTCCCGGACTCTCGCCGGAGGAGAAACGAGAGGTTATGCGCCGCCAGCAGGTCTGCGACCTCTTCCTGACCGGCGCGAACGCCATCACCTTGGACGGACGCATCGTCAATGTCGACGGCGTCGGGAACCGGGTTGCAGCCACCATCTTCGGTCCCAAGCGGATACTCCTCGTGGCGGGACGCAACAAACTCGTCGACGGCGGGATTGACGCCGCCCTCGCCCGGATTCGCACCTTCTCCGCGCCGCCCAACGCCTTCCGCCTCGGACGCCACACGCCGTGCGCGGCGACCGGACGTTGTGCCGACTGCGCCAGCCCGGAACGCATCTGCAATGTGACGGTCGTGCTCGACAAGCGCCCGTCCCGTTCCGACATTTGCGTCGTGCTGGTGAACGAAGACCTCGGGCTCTGACCGCCGTCAATTCCAACTTGAGGTTGCCATCTCCCGAACGCGGAGGTGGCAACCTTTTGCATTTTGAGATACCAACCTTTCCGTCCTGGCGGTTGCCACCCGCCGCCCCAATAGGTACCAACCTCTCCGCCCTCTCCATTCGATTATCCCCAAAAAGAAATTTACCGCGAACCGAAGTTTTTCCTTGACATCAGGGGGGGGGGGGGGGGGGGGTAAAATATTTCCCGTTCAGCGCTCTTTTGGTTGTTCCGCTCGAGTTGTCAAGGAGGTATAAATGATGCAATGTATGAAGTTAATATTGGCTCTTCTGTCAAGTGCCATCTGGATAGAGTTCGGGTTGGCGGTGGTCTTGACCGATATCGTCAACGGGGTGACCTATACCTATACGGTCGAAGATGGGCAGGCGACGATTGGCGATGGCTACAGCGCGGCAGTGTCAAGTAGCGTCACGGGGACGCTGAATATTCCGGCCGTCCTTGGCGGGTATCCCGTGTCCCGCATCGGCGATTTCGCATTTATCAGCCGCAAGTTTACCAGCGTCGTTATTCCTCAGGGGGTTGTAACAATTGGTTGTGAGGCGTTTCGAGGTTGTGCTAATTTGACCACGGTAGTCATTCCCGATAGCGTAAGGGAGATTGAGTGGTGGGCGTTTAAAGAATGTAAGAAGTTGGCTAACTTAAAGATCCCAGAGGGCGTTGAGGTGATTGAGGACGAGGCATTCACGGAATGTGACAGTCTGACTAAAGTAGTATTGCCAGACAGCCTCACAGAGATTGGCCATGGCGCCTTTGGGAGCTGTCGCAATCTTACAGAAGTGGAGGTTCCTGATTTGCCCGAGCGGTGCGTCAGCAGTCCTTTTTATTACTACGGCAACAAGTTGAAACGGGTGGTGGTTCGTGGAACTAGACCGTTTGATAGAGGTCTTTGGGGCATTGGCGATGAGGTAGACGTTATTTATGCGCAGGGCGAGAGTACTGCAACTGTTAGTGGAGTCACCTACACCTGTATCCATTCGATTCTCAGTGGTGAGGCGCAAATAGGCAATGGTAACGATCCCGCAATTTCTCAGGATGTGGCGGGAAGTCTTCAAATACCTAATCGCCTAGGTAGCTTTGCGGTGACGCGTATTAGCGAAGGCGCTTTCATCGAGTGCACCAACTTGACCAGTGTGACAATACCCAACGGTGTGCGAAGTATTGGGACTTGTGCGTTTGCGGGATGTCGTGAACTGATGACTGTGGTACTTCCTAATAGCCTGGAGAGGTTAGATGAGTCGGCATTCCACAGTTGCAGCAAGTTGACAAGTGTTGAGATGCCCGTCAGCGTGACGAGCGTTGGGTGTTGGGCGTTCGAAGGATGCGAAAATTTGGTCACAGTGGTGATGCCTGATGGTATCACCACTGTGGGCGGGCAGGTGTTTAGTGATTGCAAGAAACTCCAGCGAGTGGTGGTTCTGGGAAGTCGCCCGATAGATAAAGCCGCTTGGGGGCTTGGCGAGGATGTCGAGATCGTTTACACTTCTAGCCCCAAGAGCCAGGTGAGTGTTCGTGTGATCGGGAACGGCACAGTCACCGGTGGCGGTGTTTATGCAATGGGCAAGACGGTGACTTTGAAAGCAATGCCAGGCAAGGGCTACCTTTTTTCGGGCTGGGAGTTGGAAGGAGCGGAGTGGCCTGTCGGGTTTGATGAACGCACACCGACACTGAACTTTAAGACAGGAGCCTTAGATTCGACCGCGACGGCACATTTCATCCCGGCGAAGGAAGACTTTGCCGAGATTGAGGTGCTTTCGGGCGCATTCCGGGATGAGTATGATACGGGCGTGGGGATTGAGCCGATTACCTTGACCGTGGAGAGCGGGAGCCTTCCGAAACTCTCCGTCAGGGGTTTGCCATCGGGGTTGAAGTTCACCGCGAAGCCGACGAAAGATGGGCATCCGGCGAACACCATCTATGGCACGCCGACGCGGAGCGGTGTCTATACGATTGTGGCGACGGCGACTACGGTGGGTAAGGCTTCTGCGGCGCGCAGCTGGACGGTCGTAGTGCGGAAACCGGGCGAGCGATTGGTCAAGATTGCCTTCGATTCGTCGCAAGGAAAGGTCACGGGCGCTGGCATCTACCCCCCCGGCAAGAAGGTCGCGCTCAAGGCCGCCGCGCTCAAAGGCTATGCCTTCGCTGGCTGGCAGGTTGACGGCGAAACGCTTGTCTCCGAGCGCAATCCTTCGTGGCAACTGACGATGGGCGATCGCGACATTCTGGTGCACGCGCGCTTCGTACCGGTCGCCGAAGACGCAACGCTCCGGCTCTTCATCGGGGACGTGGAAATTGGTCCTAGCGGTACGGACACTTTCAGCGACACGGGGGCGGGATTCGATCTCGCGGTCGAGTCGCACTCACTCCCGAAGGTTGCCGTCTCAGGGCTTCCGCCTGGGCTGAGGTTCGATTCCAAGTTGTGGCGGATTACTGGCTTTGGCACGAAGCCGGGACTCTATCTGGTTAAGGTGAAGGTGACCAATGCCAGCGTGAAAAAGCCTACCGAGCGCACCTTCCGAATCGAGGTTCCGAACCTGACCGGCGCGAACGATTACTTCGTCCAAACTCTGCGCAACGCGCCCGGGCAGCGGTATGTCTCCTACGCCGGGACGGTCAACTTCGTGGCTCCCGACTTGACCCTTCGGACGGCCGCGAACCTGCGCGTTTCGGGGCTTCCTTCGGGATTGAAGTATAACATCCGAAGCGGTCAAATCGAAGGTGTTCCAACCAATCCCGGCATCTACACCGTGACCCTGACGGTTGGTCGCGATACCTCCACCTGCACGATGGAAATCCTTCCACTTCCTACCTGGCTCGTCGGCACTTTCAACGGCTACGACCGTTCGGTTGATGGGAATCTCCCTCACGGAACCTACCTGCTCATGCTCTCCTCAAGTGGCACCATCACGGAGCAGTTTCAAGGGCAGGACGGCTACAGAGAGAATCGGACTGCGAGGGGGGCACTGAAGTTGGTCGATGCCGACGGCGAAGGTTTTCCGATGTTCCAAATCTGGGAACCCAATCTCGATGCCGACGGATATGACCACCGCATCTTCCGCCGCACCGTCCTCTCCGACGGCATCACCGAACAAGGCGTTTGCGAAGGCGCGTTTCATGACGGCGGAAGCGAGACCTACAACTGCTTGCGGCAGAATCTTTGGGGCAAGGGGCAGGCGTTCTACGAATTGGGCACGAAACTCAAGGGCATTCGCTTCCATCTGTTGTCCGACACCGGAATGGCGGCGAACCTGACCGTCGGGGTCAACGGCACCGTCAGCGGACTCTGCACCCTTGGCAACAAAATGCAGAATGTCAGCGGCGTACTGGTCGTCGAGGATAGCGACCGCTTCAGTCTGAATCTCTCGATTCCGGCATTATACAAATCTTTCCTGCAAGCAGAAGTGCGTCTTCATACGGACGGCGCCTGGACGCTCGAACAGATCTCTTGCACCAGCGAACACTGGGAGGAGTGAGCGGTTCCCAAGGCGTTTCCATTGGCTCAAAGGGGCGAAGAGGTTGATTTCTCTGCGCTCGTTTCCTGCCTATCTATTCCATCCATTCCTGTCTATCAACTCCTTCCAAAGGTGCGTAGGATTAGGGGGAATGGGTGGATAGGAAAAGGCCGATTGCGTACCACGACTTCACCCTTGCTACGCTTGGGCGTGGCGGGTGGGGATGGGGGAAAGAACGCCTACTTGTCGGCTTGCGCCCGGGTCAGCAGGTCGACGGCGTGCGCCTGAGCGGTTACTGATTGGGCGTCGCCGAGCATACGCGCAATCTCCAGTCGCCGCGCCGCATCGTCGAGCCGGGTGAACTCCGCACAAGTCCGCCCGTCGACGACCCGCTTCCCGGCGTGCAGGTGCGTGGCGCCGTAGACCGCCGATTGCGGCAAGTGGGTGATGGAGATGACTTGGCGCCCCGACGCAGCAGCCCGAAGATTCCGTCCGACGGCGGCTCCCGTTTCCCCGCCGACATTGGAGTCAATCTCATCGAAGACGAGTATCGGAATGGCATCGTAGTTCGCCAGAACCGCCTGCACCGCAAGCATCACGCGAGCCGTCTCCCCTGACGAGGCAATCGACTGGAGAGGCTTGGCGCCTTCGCCCGGGTTGGGCGCGAAACGGTAGATGACGCGGTCGCCTCCGAAGGGCCCGGGCGGCGCTGGTTCGACCCCGATGGCGAAGTCCGCCTGGAGAAATCCAAGGTCGCGCAGAGCCTTTGTGATTTGCGGCCCCAGACGCTTGGCGGTCTTTTGCCTCAGCGCCGTGAGTTTCTTCGATTCCGCCTCCATCCTGTGCGCCGCCTCGACCCGTTGGCGCTCCAGCTCGGCAATGCGTCCGCCCCGCCCTTCGAGCGCGCCGAGGCGTTCCCGCGTCCGCTCCAGCTTGTCGAGAAGCCCAGGCAAATCCGTGCGGTACTTCCGCTTGAGCCGCTGAACCAGCGCGAGCCGTTCCTCCAGTTGCGCGAAGAGCTCCGGGTCGCACTCCGCTTCCCGCAGACTGGAGGCAATCCCCGCCGCCAGTTCCTGCGTCTGGATGGCAATCGAGTCCAACTCCTCGCTCCACTCCTTCGCCGGCGGATAGAGCGCCGCAAGCTCCGTCAGCGCGTGGTTCACCTGCACCAACTGGTCGTAGATGGGCTGTTCACCTTCAAGCAGAGATTGGTTGATTTCCGACCCTAGGCGGATAATGTCTTGGGCGTTTGCCGCCTGCGTATGCCGCCGAATCAACTCGTCTCCATCGGCCGGGGAAAGGTTCGCCCCCTCCAGTTCCTCAAGCGTGTCCCGCAGCAGGGCAAGCTCCTCTTCGCGGGCATTCCCATCCCCCTGCAACGCCGAAAGTTCGGTATCAATCGAGGCCATTTCCGCACGGGCGGCACGGTAGGTCGAAAGCGGCGCGGAGGTCGCGGATAGGTTCGCAACCGCGTCGAGAATGGCACGCTGCGTCTCGTTGGATGCCAGAGATTGGTGGTCGTAGGGACCGTGTAAGTCGACCAGCAGGGAGCCGAGATGGCGGAGCGTCTGTAGCGTGGTCAGATGGTCGTTGACATAGCACCGCCCGCCCGTCGAGCCCGAAGGAATCAACCTCCGGAGCAGCAGTTCGCCCTCCTCGCAGGGGGGAATCCCGGCCTCTTCCAGAATGGCTCCAACCGCTTCGTTCAACGCTTCGGGAAGTTGGATGAGGGCTTGCAGGCCAATCTCTTTGGCACCCTCGCGAATCAGGGTGCGATCCGCTCTTCCGCCGGTCAGCAGGCCGAGCGCGTCGGTGAGAAGGGATTTGCCTGCGCCTGTCTCGCCGGTAATGACATTCAAGCCCGGGGAGAAGTCGACTTCCGCCCGGTGGATGATGGCCAAATCGCGGACTGAGAGGTGCAGGAGCATCAGGCGTTCTCCAGCGGGATGTGCCAATAGTCGTAGAAACCTTTGAGTTCGGCGCCCATGTAGCGCTTGAGGATGCGCTGGGGTGTTTGGGTGAGGTCTACTACGATGAAGCCGTCGACTACGGAGCTGAACTCGGGGTCGAGGTTGAAGCAGATGAGTCTTCCGGCGAGTTTGAGGTATTGGTTGATGAGGATGGGTATGCCGTAGCCGTTGGGTTCGATTTCTTCGACGTATTCGCCGACTTGGTCGATATTGTGGAGGAAGGTATCGTATTCGGGGAGGCTCCACTCGGCGCGCAAGGGTTTCTTCGGCGGGATGCGGGAGGAGACGAGGCGTGCGAGTTCGGGCATCCAGCAGGTGTGGCGCAGGCAGCGGATCATCATGCAGCGTGAGGTCTGGCGGTATTCGTTGGTGATGGAGACTGGTCCCATTAGGGTGCGGTAGCGGCGGGCGCGGGCCATGAAGACGGCGATTCCTTTCCAGAGAAGGGGGAGTGAGGTGATGGCTCTCTGGTATTCGGTGCGGACGAAGGATCGGCCCATTTCGGCGAAGGGGCCGATGGTGTTGAGCAGGCGCTGGTCGAACTTGAAGAGGGAGCGGATGTAGAGGCCTTGGATGCCGTGTTCGCGGACGATTTCGTCGGTCAAGCCGATGCGGTAGCAGCCGATGATCTCCTGTTTTTCGTTGTTCCAGAGGAACATGTGCCAGTAGTAGGGGTCGTATTCGTCGAGGTCGATGCTGTTGCCGGTTCCTTCGCCGACCATGCGGAAGGTGATTTCGCGCAGGCGGCCGATTTCGTGCAGGATGTGGGGAATCTCTTTGGCGGGGGCGCACCAGACTTGGAGGTGTCCGTTGTCGACGAGTTTGCGCTCGGGGGGGAGGGCGGCGAGTTCGTCGAGGAGGGTATGAATGGGTTCCGGCTCGACGATGGGTTCCTGCTGGAGGGCGTGTTTGAGGACTAGGCGGCGTTTCTTGCGTTCGGCGAGCAGGTAGGAGCGGAAGCGGAAGTAGAGGATGAGGCGTTTGTCGTCGCCGGCGTGGGGGGCGTAGGTTTTCGGGGGAAGGGGCGATCCAATCTCGACGCGGATGACTTTCCCTTTGAGGCGGAGCATCTGGCGGGGGAGAAGGATGGTGCGCAGGAGGGGGTGGATGAGGCCGGCAAGCTGGAAGAAGAGGGTGTTGTGACCGGGCAGGTAGAGGGGGGCGACGGTGGCGTTGGTCTTGCGGACGATGGAGGCAATCATCGGGCTCCAGGGCTTGTCGCGCACGCGTAGACGCCTCAAGTCGAGGCTGGAGACTTCGCCTGCCGGGAAGACAATCAAGACGTGCCCACCTTTCAACCAAGAGATTGATTCCTTTATGGGTCGGAGGTTGGCAGCAACAGCCCCCTTTCCTGCGAATGGATCGACCAGTATGAAGTCTTCCTTCATCTCGGAGAAGACCCCGAGAATGTAGTTGGCCATCGCCTTGACATCAGGGCGCAACCGCTTGAGCAGCGAAAGCAGGATGATGCCTTCGATGCCGCCGTAGGGATGGTTCGCCACGACCACGAGAGGCCCCTCCTTCGGCAACCGCTCCAGCCGCTCGCGGTCGAAATCGTAGCGCACCCCCAGCTGCACCAAAGCCTTCTCCCGGAAGTGCATCTCAGGCGGCAGTACCGCCATCCCGTCGTGCAGAATGTCAATCTTCCGAAGACCGAAAATCCACTCCGCCAAACGGCAGAAAGGTTTGAGAAAAGCGTTTTCGCAAGGAATCTGGTAGCGTCTAGGCATAGGTCGGAGAAGGAGTTGAAGTTCAGTCGGAGGTGGCCGGAGGGCGACGCTTCTTGAGCGAATCGAAGAACGCCATGCGCTTGCCAATCGTCTCCTCGTAGCCGCGCGAGACCGGGCGGTAGTAGGGCGTATCGTTCGGCGCATAAGTCTGCTCGACCCAGCCATAGGGATAGTCGTGCGGATAGAGATAAGTCGCTTTCGACTTCCCCTCCGCCTCGACCGGACGGTTGATCAAATGTTCCGGTATCCGCTCCGCACGGTGCGCACGAATGTCCCCCAACGCTTCATCAATCGCCAGGTAAGAGGCGTTCGACTTCGGAGCCGTCGCAAGATAAGTCGTCGCCTGAGCCAAAGTAATCCTCGCCTCCGGCATGCCGATGAATTCCACCGCCTGCATTGCCGAGACCGCCACCGTCAGGCCCCTAGGATCGGCGTTTCCGATATCCTCCGACGCGAGAATCACCAGCCTTCGGGCGATGAACCTTGGGTCCTCACCACCCTCCAGCATCTTGGCCAGCCAATAGATCGCCGCGTGCGCATCCGAGCCCCGGACCGATTTAATGAACGCGGAGATGGTGTCGTAATGCCCGTCCTCGTTTCGGTCGTAGCAAACCTGCCGTCGCTGGACACATTCCTCCATCGCGCCAAGCGAGACCTGCTCGCCATCCGGCGTTGACAGCACCGCCACTTCAAGCGCCGTCAGCGCCCGCCTGGCGTCACCCTCTGTGATGTCTGCAAGGAAAGCCAGCGCCTCGTCGGAAACCTTCCCGGGCTCCTGTCCCAATCCGTTTGTTCGGTCGGTCAGCGCCCGCCGGAGCAGTTCGAGGACATCCTCCTGCGAGAGCGGTTTGAGTTCGAAGACGAGCGACCGAGAGGTCAAGGGGGTGTTGATGAAGATTTGCGGGTGGTGGGTCGTGGCGCCGATAAGCGTCACCGAGCCATCTTCTACATAGGGCAGCAGCACATCCTGTTGCGATTTGCTGAAGCGGTGGATTTCGTCGATGAACAGGACTGTCCCCGCGCCGCCCCGCAGGTTGCGTGCGTGCTCGCAGACCGAACGCAGCGTCGCGACATTCGAGAGCACGCCGCTGCACCGCTCGAAGCGGCGCCTGGTGGCCCGTGCGATGACTTCCGCCAAGGTCGTCTTGCCGCAGCCCGGGGGGCCGTAGAATATGAGGTTTGTGAAGCGGTCGGCCTCAATGATTCGGCGCAGCAGTTTGCCGGGCGCCAGGATGTGGCGTTGCCCCACAATCTCGTCGAGGGTTTGCGGCCGCATCCGCGCGGGGAGGGGAGGTTTCTGTCCGCCGGGAGCCAACGCCTCGCTACCGTCCGGCTCGTCGAATAGGCTCTCTTCGCTCATGGACGATGGTGCCGGCTGCGGTAGGCCGCGACCGCCTGGCGCGCAATGGAGTAGTCCGACGGCACGGCGACTTCCCGTCGCCGGAACAGGCGGTAGAGGATAAAAAAGGTGGCAACCCCAAGCCCGTTGGCGAACAAATCCACCGCCTCCGTGGTGCGCCCGACCAGGGGCTGGAGGTACTCAAGAAGCGCGCTGAAGGCAAACACCCCCAGCGACACCAGAAGCGTCGCGCCAATCCCCTTGCGACTCGTCTGCGGCAACGCCAGGTTGACCGAAAATGCCAGCGCCAGAAAGCAGCAGTAGTGGATGGCGCAGGACGGGTCGGGGTAGCCCGCATCGGCTATCTTGCCCAATGCCGGGTCGCAGATCGCGGGAGAAAGGAAGCAAGCTGCGAGACTAATTCCGCCGCATATCAGCAACGGAATGGTGCGTAGGAATGGATGACACGGGCGCATTGGAGTCTACCCCCTTCGTAAGCACCCGCGACTATTATTTGCTCGCACCTTTCGCGGCGCTGGCAGGCTTGGCGGCGGGCGCTTGCGCGGGTTTGGCTTCAGACGCCTTGGGGGCAACCTTCGCATCCGCGGCCGGTTTCGCCTCGGCGGCTTTGGGGGTATCTTTCGCTGCCGTAGCAGGCTTGGTTTCGGAGACCTTCGCAGGCATCGTCGCAACCGGTTCAGTGGTTGCTTTCGCCTCGGCGGACGGCTTGTTTTCAGACGCCTTGGGGGCATCTTTCCCGGCGACAGGTGCAATGGCGTCGGCCAAATTCATCAGGCTCGGACGGGCGCGGGGCTTGTATGACCGCATCGTCTCCTTGAGATTGCGGGCGAAGGCCTCCCACTCCTTGTTGGCAGGGTCGGCAAGGAAAGCATCGAGCTGCGCGGCGGCTTCGTCCTTCTTGTCGGAAAGGGGGAGCACGCGGACGATTCCTAGTTTGGCTTCGGGAAGAAGATAGGCAGGAGTGGCGGCCGCGACAAGTTGGGAGTAAGACGCTTGGGCGGCAGGATAGTCACCCATCGCTTCCTGAGTTGCCGCAATGCCGATACGCGCGACAGGGGCAAAGGGGTGGCTTGCGTGGCGGGCCAGAAATGCGTTGTAGGCCGCCAGCGCGTCGTCATACCGCGAGAGGTCGTAATAGGCGCGGGCGAGACGGAGTTGAAGCAAAGAACCCGCGCCGGTGCTGCCATAGCGCGCCTCAGCTGCTTCGAGTTCATCGACGCTTTGGGCGGCCGTAATTTGGGCCGATGCCTGGTCGAGACGGGCCTGGCGCCATTGCCAGAAGGCGTAGAGGGAGATGGCTACGAGTGCGGCCAGCGCGAACTGGACAAGGGCTTTGGGACCTTTGGTTTTCCACCAGTCGTAGAGGGGAAGAAGTTCTTCTGGGAGGTTCTGAGGAACGGGGGTGTTATTCATAAGTTGTCTTGGGCGGCGTGTTGACGAGATGCGGGTTGCCTGATTGGGCGGTTTGGACGCGCTGGGTTGGCGTCCGTGCCGCCGGATTAGAGGATAGTATGCCTGTTTGGGGTGGAAAATGCAAGCCTAAAGAGGTGTTATGGGCGGGGGTTCGTCGATAGGCAGGCCCAGGAACAAGAGGTTGGTACGAATATCGGAATAGATTTGACATTATCGCAAAAAGTTGCTACCTTCTTGGCAACGGCATGGTAGGGCTCTGCAGATGGCGGGGCTGTCTTGCCGGAAGGATTAGGAGTATGAAGAAGTATGTCTGCCCGGTTTGCGGGTATGTGTACGAGGGCAATGAGCCGCCGGCCAAGTGTCCTCAGTGCGGTGTGGACGGTTCGAAGTTCACGGTGAAGGCCGACGATGGGGCTATTGCCTGGGCCGACGAGCATCGCGTCGGGGTGGCCAAGAGCGTGACGGACCAGGAGGTTCTCGACGGTCTTCGGGCCAATTTCAGCGGCGAGTGCACGGAGGTTGGGATGTATCTGGCGATGAGCCGGGTTGCCGACCGTCAGGGCTATCCGGAGGTTGCGGAGGCTTACAAGCGTATCGCAATCGAGGAGGCGGAGCATGCCGCGAAGTTCGCCGAATTGCTGGGTGAAGTGGTCGATCCTTGCACCAAGACCAACCTCCAGAAGCGTGTCGACGCGGAGCACGGCGCCTGCGAAGGTAAGCTGATGCTGGCCAAGCGCGCCAAGGAGCTGGGTCTGGACGCGATTCACGACACGGTGCACGAGATGTGCAAGGACGAGGCTCGCCACGGGGCGGCCTTTGCCGGACTGCTCAAGCGCTACTTCTAGTTGGCGTGGCGCGGTGCGCGGGGTTGCCTGCGGCCGCGCCTTTTTTCTGCCGTTTTTCCGATGACTTCGGCTCAAGCAGCGAGGCTGTTGGCGGCGCACGGGGTGCGTCCGTCGGCGCAGCGGATGGCTATTTACGCCTGGCTGGCGGGGCATCCGGTGCATCCGACGAGCGACCAGGTGCATCGGGCGCTGGTGCCGCGCTATCCAACGCTTTCGCGCACGACGGTACATCATACGCTGCTGTTGCTGGCGGAGGTTGGTCTGGCGAACCGTCTGGTCATCGAGGAGGACAAATTGCGCTTCGACGCGGATGTCCGTCCGCACGCCCATTTCCGCTGTTCCGTTTGCGGGGAGGTGTGCGATTTGGCGCTTCCGGAGGCCTTCGGGGCGCCGTCTCTGCCAGAGGGGTATGTGCCGGAGGAGACGCACTTTTATCTCCTGGGACGCTGCCCGCGCTGTGCGCATCCGAGGGCAAACGAAAAAAGCCCCCGCTGAGGCGAGGGCGAAGAATGGTCTCCCCCGCGAGGTTCGAACTCGCGACCCCAGCATTAAAAGTGCTATGCTCTACCAACTGAGCTAGGGGGAGACAAGGCGTATAGGATAGCGGATTTGCGGGGGGAAGTCAAGCCGAAAAGGCATTCGCGCCGAGGAGGTTGCCGAGAGGTGCCCGAGCGGAGGGCGCGTGGGGGACAATCGGGGCGGCACGCGTGGGGAAATCGAAGAGAAGAAAGCCATCAAAGCCCCTGCCAAGATGGTGGACAATCAAGGCTCCGCGCGCGGGGAAGTCGAGGCGCGGAAAAGGTTGGCAGGTTCGGGGGCGTAGGGTTCGCATCTTAGGGACTAAGGGGTTGGCATCTTCGGGGGCAAAAGGTAGGCAGGTGCCGCGACCATGGGTGGATACCTTCTGCGCAAGGGGTGGCTCGAAAAGAGTTGAAGCGCCGCCGTGGAAACGCTATACTGCGGGGGTATGATGAGATTTTCCTTTCTGCTTGCCGCCGGGCTCTCGCTGGCGCTCGGCGCCGCCCCGCTCGACCCCGTCTTCACGACCGAGACGCCCTGGAGACTCTCGCAGAGCGCGGTTGCCGAATTGCTGCCGGGGGTGCGCCTGGCGCAACTCGAATCGGGCAAAAGCCTGCTGGCGCACCGCCAGAGCCTGACGCTCTTCGGAATGCCGGTGCACGAGTGGCGCGCCGCCTTTCGCGGGGGGCTCCTCTGCCGCATGGATGTCTCCTTCTTCAACAAGGGCGACAACACCTCGCTCGTTGCGCCCGAGGAGTTCAACGCCCGCGTCAAGCGCTGCATCGCCACCCTCCAAAAGGTCTCCGGCTCGCCTGCCCGCAAGCCCGTCTGCGTCCCGGCCGGCACCCAAGTCCGCTACGAAGTCTGGGAGCAGACCTTCACCGCCCCCAGCGGCAAATACACCCTCTCCTGGGCCTTCCGCAACACCAAGCGCCGCGCCGGCCGAATCGAACCTTTCCAGGCCGAGTTCATCAACGCCTCCTACCAGCCCGAAAGCGCCCCCTCCAGCGCCTCCGCCAAACCCTCCGGCGAACTCTCCTTGCGCCAAAATATCGCCCGTGAGCCCGACGGCGATGTCTGGATTCGCGCGATACCGATGGTCGATCAAGGCAACAAAGGCTACTGCGCCGTCTCCACCGCCGAGCGCATCTTCTCCTACTTCCGCCTGGAGATTGACCAGCACTTCTTCGCCATGCTCGCGGAGACCGAACGCGGCGGAGGAACCAGTTTCGGCGGCATCTCCGGGGCACTCCAGAGCGCCGGACGCAAGTACGACCTCGATGTGGCCGAACTCGTCGTCCCCTACCGCCCGAACCGCGACTTCCTGCGCACGGAACTGGGCAAAATCTTCTCCGCCTACAACCGCGCCGCCCCCCGCGACAGGCGTCTCAAACTCGACGACTTTATCCGCATCGAGGGCCGAACCCGAATACTCGACATCCTCGAAATCTACGCCGCCTACGACCCCGCCATTCTCCGGAAGGCCCGCACCGAAGCCCAGTCCGGCGCCTACACCAAGTTCAAGAGCGACATCCGCCGCTATGTCGACGCCGGCATCCCGCTCATGTGGGACTGCATCGTCGGCCTCTACCCCGAAGTCCCCGCCCTCCACATGGCCGGCAGAACCGTCGGCGGCCACATCCGCCTCATCATCGGCTACAACGACCGCACTGGCGAAATCCTCTACTCCGACTCCTGGGGTGCCGGACACGCCAAGAAACGGATGACCGCCGCCACCGCCTGGGCCATGACCACCGGCCTCTGCGTCGCCAAGCCCCGATCCGTCCGCTGACTCCCCCTTTTGACGGAACCTTGCCAAAAAGCCCCGCCTCCACGCGGGAAGCAGGGCTTTTGGACTACTTGGGCGGCGATTTCTATTCCAGCGTCACCCGTCCCCAGAACCACGGGCAAGTCAACATCTTCTCGCTCTTCGCCTCAGGCCAGAAGATCGAGCGTTCCGCCTTCGCCCCCAGAATCTTCAGCGCCAACGAGAGCCCGCACTTAGCCCCCGACTTCGGCGAAAAGCCCTTCAGACGGCTCCACGGCACCAGCAACTCCATCCGGTAGCCCTGCTCGCCTTTGAGCGTGAATCCCCGCACATCCGGTAGGTCATACTCGCTCTGCTGCCCCTTCCGCCGCGACCAATAGCCCGCGTAGACCCGTTGCTCAGAAGCCTGCGGACAGAACCACAGTTGATGGTGCGCCGGCGTCCAATCCTTGTCGCCGTTCGCCCCGAACCCGTTGCCGTTGAACAGCAATTCCAGACAGTCCGTCGCACGCCAGAACGAACGCGGATCCGACGAGAAACAGCGGCTGTTCGCCACATCCACCGCAATCGCCAGACCTTCCTTCGTCCACCCCATCCAGATTTTCGACCCCTCCTTCTCCCCGTTCGGACCGACCATCCACGAAGGCAGACGGTGCGCCTCCCGCCAGTCGCCCAGATTCCCGTCCGCCTGGAACTTCTCCAGCCGGCGAATCGTGTAGTCGCGCGGAATCACCGGCACCGTGTCGATGCGGACGCCCTGTTCGTTGAAAATGGCCAGTTTCGGAGACTCCCCGGGGCGCATCCGCTCGAGCGGAACCGACGAGACCAGACGGAACGACAGGTTCGTCTTCGCGTCTGAGGCAAGGCTGACCTTGACCGTCTCCGGCTCCACCTTCCACCCCTTCGGCAGTTCAGCCTTGACACAGTGCGTGCGCGTGGTGTATGATTGATTCACATACGACACCGAGAACCCGCCGTCAACCGGATCGGCCGCCGTGCTCTGCGCAAAAGCCTCAGGCACCACGTCCACCTCAATCGGCATCCGCTTCTCGGTCTTCCCCTTCCGCCCCGTCACCATCAGCGTAGCGTCGCCGCGAGGAGTGCCCGCCGGCGGCGTGACCTCAAACCCGCCCGCGACCCGCTCCGTCTTCCACCCGTCGGGCGCCTGGATGGCATACTCCCCGTCGTTCGAGACCCTGACAGACATCGGTTCTCCTGCGACGGCTCGGGTGAAGAGGTCGCTCAGCACATCCATGCCCGTCTGGGCAAGCCACTCCGTCTTCGGATCGAGCCCGACATACCAAGTCGGTGCAATGTCGAGCTTCCGCTTGCCCCCATCCGCGACACGCCCGCCAAACATGTCGTAGACCCCTTCGGCTGTCGGCTGCTGGAGCGTATAGTCCGCACCGTCCTTGTGGACTTTGAAGGCGGCGGCGACCAGTCGGCCGTCTTTGAGGCGGTAGACCTGAGCCATTGCGTTCGGGGAGAAGTTGACGTACCCCACGCTCACCATGTCGGCCGGCAGAAACCACCGGAGGGCGGCAAATGCGGCCGCGACTGGTTTCGGGTCGCGGAAGCGGTCGTAGATGCCGCAGCCGTCGAAGAAGTTCTGGGGCTTGTCGGTGTCGGAGTCGTAGAACCAGTACCAGAAGATTTTGTCGATGCCGTTGGCGCAGGCGAGCAGCCAGCCTCGCTGCAGGTAGGCGGCTTGCTCCCATTCGGTGACAATCTGTCCGGCGCGGGTGTCCCAACCCCACTCGGTGATCCATAGCTGGCGGTCTTTGCCGTCTGCGGTAGCGGCCCGTTTCCAGTTGCGGAAGGTATCTCGTGTGAGTTCTTGGCGGGCTTCTCCCTGGCCGGTGTTGGCGTTGAATTTGCTGTATTCGGGGGCATCGACGCCGCAGTAGCGGTGGCCGTTGACGACGTCGATGTGGTCGTAGTATCCGGCGAGGACTTGTTCTCTGGTGCGGCGGACGGCTATGCCGGCGCAGCCTTCGCTGACGGTCCAGGTTTTTGGGGATATGTTTTTAATGATGGAGGCGAAGGTTTGGTGGTAGTTGCCGTAGGGTTCGTGTGTCCAGCAGTCGACTTCGTTGTCGAGTTCCCAGGCGTGGAGTTCGGGGAAGGTGGCGACGATGAGGGCCAGTTTCCGGCGCCATTGGTCGGTTGGGGTGGCGGGGTTGTCGGATGGGTCTTTGGGGTTGTCGCGGTAGGTGAGGGCGCCCATAAGGCAGGGGAGGGTGAGCAGTCCGTTGCGGCGCGCGGCGTCGAGCATTTTGGGATACCAGGGCCAGCCGGCGTAGGCGCCTTCGCCGCGTGCTCGGTTCATCCAGTGGAAGTTGAATGCGTAGTCGCGGATCCAGACGAAGCCGAGGCGGGCGAAGCGTTCGTAGCCGACGTATTGTCCGCCGTGCACATTGAGTCCATAGGGGCTGTAGAGTTTCTGCCGGTCGGTGAGTTCGGGCGGTCTGGGGCAGACGATGTAGCGGGAGGTGTGGGTTTGGTTGGTGCCGAGGCCTTGGATGGTGGTTTGGACTTGGTAGGCGCCTGGCTCTGAGAAGGGGAGGGGGATGTCTTGGACGAGGGTATCGAGGCAGTCGAGGTGGAGGGGTTTGGCGGTGCGTGTTTCGCCGGTGGCGGAGCGCACCTGGAGGGTGATGTCGAGGGTTCGTCTCTCGCCGATCCAACTGCCAATTGAGAGGCGGAGGGTTGGTTTCTGTTCGCCGTGGTAGAAGATATTGCCGACGGCGGGGTATTGCATGGAGAGGGTGACGGGGCGCTGGTCGACGGGGGTCTCTTCCAGGTCTGTCCAAAGGCGGAGGTCGAGTATTTCGCTGGCTCGGCTGTAGGCTTCCTGGCGACCTCTTTCGCCCCAGTTGTGGATGGAGATGTGGCTCAGGGTGAGGGGGCGTGGAATGTCCTGCGGGATGTCGATCTCGGTACGCTGCCAGGCGAGGGAGTTGGGGTCTTTGGGGAGTTTGATGGGGAATTTGCGCTCCTTCTTGTCGCTTCCGGAGAGGATGATTTCGCCGCTGTAGTCGTTGGGAGCGCAGCGCCTGGCCCAGAGGGTGAGGCGCTTGGGATTGCCGGGGAGTTCCTTCTGTTTTGGACCGACGCCCCAGTAGGCGAAACGCTTGCCGGGAAAGTCGACTTGGATGCGGAGGGCTTTGGCGGAGGGGGGCACGCCGTCGGGACGGTTGTCGGGGTCGACGGCTCCGAAAGAGCCTCCGGCGGTGACCCACGGGTTCTCCTCCCAGGCGTTTCCGGTCGGATCCGAGAGGTCGCGCGAGACGAGCCCGCTCCAGGCCAAGGCGGCCGTCAGAGTGCAGGCGACGAGGAATGCGGTTCGGTGCATGGTCTGATTTCTCCCTTGATTGTTTCCGGCCCGCATCGTCGGCAGACCGAGCGTCCCTACTATAGCAGACTCGAGAGCCGGCGGCAACACAATTCGCCTCTTGGCTCGTTGCCTTGTTTGAAACGACTGTTGACAAATGCGAAACCGTGGCGGGTATCAACCAATGGGGGCCGGAGGTGCCCACCTTGGGGGGCGATTCCAACCCGCCTCCGCCCCCAAAAGGTAGGCACCAATCGCCCCTGCCCTGGGATAGGTTCGGCATTGACACGAGCCCCCCGATACCTTATACTACAACCCCATCATGAAGGCTTGGAACGCATTGACCGACACCCAGCGCGTCGACCGCATCATCGGCATCGGCATCGCCTGCAACATCCTGCTGGCCGCCGCGAAACTCGGCGCCGGGCGCCTCGGACACTCCGAAGCGGTATTCGCCGACGGCATCGAGTCCCTCTGCGACCTCGGCGTCGGACTCGTCGCCCTCGTCGGCGCCCGCATCAGCAACCGCCCCATGGACACCTGCCACCCCTACGGCCACGGCAAAGCCGAAAGCCTCCTCGCCGCCCTCACCGGACTGACCATCCTCGCAACCGGCGCCGCCATCGCCATCCAAGCCATCCACACCGCCGCCGCCGACACCATTCCCGCCCCCCAGCCCATCGCCGTCGCCGTCGCCGCCCTGACCATCGCCCTCAAAGAAATCCTCGCCCGAACCACCTACCGCGTCGCCCGCCAGACCCAAAGCCCCTTGGTAGCCGCCCAGGCCGCCGACCACCGCAAAGACGCCCTCACCTCCATAGCCACCCTCCTCGGCGTCGGCGCCGCCACCCTCGGATTCCCCCGCCTCGACCCCATCGCCGCAGGCCTCTCCGCCCTGATGATCCTCAAAGTCGGATTCGACTGCTTCGGACAGGCCTGGAACGAACTCATGGACAAGTCCATCGACCCCACCCAACTCGCCACCATCACCCAACTCGCCCAGCAAACCCCCGGCGTCGAACACGTCCACGAGATCAAAGGACGCAAAAGCGGCCGCTACGCCATTATCGACCTCAAACTCGAAATGGACCCCGACATGACCGTCCGAAAAGCCCACGCCATCGCCGACCAGGTCAAGCAGACCATCTTCGACTCCTGCCCCCATGTCGGCGACGTGATGATACACATCAACCCCCACGACGACGGCAACCACCGCGACCTCACCCGCCTCTGAACCATGCCCCCACTGCTCCAGATCCAAGACCTCCGCATTACCTTCACCACCGCCGGAAAAACCCTTACACCCGTGCGCGGCGTCGACCTCGAAATCAACCCCGGCGAACGCTTCGCACTCGTCGGCGAAAGCGGATGCGGCAAGAGCCTCACGGCCCTCAGCCTCACCCGCCTCCCGCCTACCGACAAGGCCCTTTGCAGCGGACAAATCCGCTTCGACGGGCGTGAGATACTCCACGATTCCAACGCCCGCCGAGCCCTGCGAAAAGGCGGCATCGCCTATGTTTTCCAAGACCCGATCGCCAGCCTCAATCCCGTCCTTCGGGTCGGGGACCAAATAGCCGAAGTGGCCCCGAGAAGCGAAATCCCGCGCGTCCTTCGTGCCGTCGGACTGCCCGATGTGGAGCGCATCGCGCGCGCCTATCCCTGCCAGATGAGCGGGGGGCAATGTCAGCGCGTGATGCTGGCGATGGCGCTTGCGGGGAACCCCAGGCTGTTGGTAGCGGACGAGCCGACGACGGCGTTGGACGTGACCATACAGAAGCAGGTGCTGGAGCTGATTGGCGCGCTTTCCGAGGAGCGGAAGATGGCTGTTTTGCTGATTACGCACAACCTTGGCGTGGTGGCCAGCAGTATGCAGCGCATGGCGGTGATGTATGCTGGACAGGTGGTGGAGACGGGGCTGGTTTCGGAGACGCTCCGTGCGCCCAGGCACCCTTATACGAGGGGACTTTTGGCGGCGGTTCCAACGCTTTCGGATGCGCCGGGGCGGCGTTTGAGGGACATTCCCGGGGAGGTTCCTTCGCCGGAGGCGTATCCGAAGGGATGCGGGTTTTGGCCGCGTTGTCCGGAGGCCGATTCGTGCTGCCGGGAGGTGGATCCGGTGTTGGCGTCTGGGGTAAGGTGCTGCCGTGTGTGAGGGGGAGAAGATGTTGCTGGAGACGCGGAATCTCTGCTTTTGGTATTCGCCGGTTTTCCAGGCTCTGTCGGATGTTTCGGTTGCCGTGCCGCGGGGCGGGACATTGGGCATTGTGGGTGAGAGTGGTTGCGGGAAGTCGACTTTTGCGCAGGGTGTGACGGGGCTGTTGAAGCCGACTTGGGGGGAGGTTTTGTCGG
>JBJFGP010000058.1:0-22401 GCA_051892815.1 Kiritimatiellia bacterium
ACTTCCAAGATTCACCTTCCAAGTTCCTTTCTCAACAGTGCCCACGCACGGTCTGAGAAAAACAGTCTCTCGTCATTTGACATGAGCACATACCAAGTTAGAGGGAGAATAACAGCCTCACAGCACAAAGTGGTCAAGCACACTCTCGAAAACGAAGCCGCAAGAGCCCAACGAGGCAACGATCCAAATACCAATGTCACCACGCCAAGAATCAAAATCGGGATTGCCACTTCCTCAATCAATTTTCGAATCGGCAACGCCACAATACGCCGGGCCAAGAAAATCCTGGCGACGGTATATGCCGCCTGGGTAATCAATATCGCACAAACAACGCTATAAGGGCTTCCTCCCATAATCGCAAATACGAATGCAAGCGGAAGCGCCAACAGGGAAAAACTGCCCATAATCGTATGGTAGGCAGCAATCTGCCCAGATGCATTGACAGCAATCATATGCCCATAGGTTAGATTCTCAAGCAAATGTGAAATCAGGAAAAGCGCCGTCAGACCAGTAGTAAATGCGGGCGGATTCTTGAGCCACAAGCGAAGAACAACATCAAGTTCTAGCAACAATGGTGCGACGAAAATAAAAGAAAGCAGCACCCCGAACTTGCAAGCCATAAAGACCAGTTTTTCCATTCGTGCGAAGTCCCTTGCGCCATAGGCGGTTAAGATTGCCGGGGAAAAAGCGCTAAGCATCGCCCCTGAAAGTGTCGACGACTGCCCATTGACCGTATTAGCGACTGTCAGCGCAGCATTGACACGAGGCCCAAAAAACTTATTGACCAGAATGGCTATGCCTTGCCCACGCAACAACCCACTAAATGTTCCAACCATCTGCCATCCGGCAAATGCGCCAAGCTGGCGAAACCTGCTCCATCGAAACATTTGCCCCCGCTTGATTTTGCACTCTGGAAATATGCGCATAGCCCGGAAACAGATAATCACCTGAGGGATAACGGACAGCAAACACATCCACGCCGCATATTTCACCATCCAATCCCCAGGATGATTGACCATAAAACAGAGGAAGCCCACATTGAGCGAGGTCGCCGCAAAATTATAAATCGTCAGTTCTGCTATATATTGCTTGGCGGTATACATAGCCTGGAACGGAACATTGAGCATTCCCACGAAGCAAGACACGCAAACAAATCGAAATGCCCAAACACAGGCATCGATGCGGGGGATTGGAATCTGCAAGAACGACCGAATTGCCCATTCGCCAATAGGGTAGCCAACCGCAACGAGCACCAAGGGCACAACCGTATGAATTGAAACTGCCGTATTGAACCACGCACGACACTCTTCGAGTGCCGATTTCTCATCGGTAGCTACCTTCGCCTGCCCAACCGAAACAGTGTAAAAGCGTCCAATCGCAGAGGCCAGTACGCTGTTGAAAAATGAGACGAAGACCGCCAGTCCTCCAACCACCCCATAAAGTCCATAGTCAACCTCCCCCAGGGACATCAACACCCAGCGGCCCGTCAGTAGCCCGCAACAAAGCGCAAATAGCGACCTGCCGTAAGTCGCAACAATATTCCAAAATATACGGCGGTTTTCCGTCATCTCAATCGTCAATTGTCGTAATAGCCCCGCCACCAGTCAAATACAAGACATCGCCCACAACCATTCGACAAAGCGAACTTGCCAAAATAACTGCCATATTGGCAACTTCCTCAACGGTCACTAAACGCCCCGATGGATTTCTCCTATTTCCCAAGTTCCCATCCGGCGAGAACTGCTCGGTGTTTGTACACCCTGGAGCAATGCCATTGACCACGATGCCATGTTTAATCAACATCTTTGCCATTCCGGTCGTCAGTGCGCGAAGGGCCCATTTGGATAGAATATACGGCGAGTTTCCCGGTCTCAAACTAGAGGCAGAACAAACATTCAGGATATTGCCGGCGATGCCATCCGCAATCCATTTCTCTGCCACACACTGGCTCAGAAAATAGGGGCCGCGCAAGTTCGTCTCTAGCGTCTGATCATACTGTTCAATTGCCGTTGCGCCGAATACACCGCCGCCGACAAAACCAGCATTGTTTACTAGAATATCAAACTCCCCAAGGGCGGCAATCGAACTGGCGAAGGAGTCCGGCTGGCGACTGTCTAGCCTAAGCACATCCACAGTTCCAAGCCCCATCAACTGCTGTCGAGCATGCACTAGCCGTTCGTCACTGCGCCCTGTAATTATAACACAAGCCCCTGCCGACAAGTAGGCTTTGGCAATCGCCAAGCCAATTCCTGCTGTACCACCAGTTATCAAGGCGCGCCGCCCCTTCAGCAATTCTGACTGAAGGACGGGCACATAAACCGGCTCTTTCACCGGGGCGGCTTGTAGGAGGTTCCGCAAATGACGCAGGGCAGACCGGAACAAGCTCATGAGAAAAGCCCCCTCTCCATCATGACCTGTATGGCTTCCTTGATTGTGCCGGGAAGGATACCCGAGACTAACGATTTCAATGTCGGAGGAGCGCTGTACGGTGCCAACTCCGCATACACTTCCAACGATTTGCGGTCATCCAGCACATCGGTAAAACACTCAAAAATTACAGACTGAGCTTGCCGCCGATCAAGGAATGCGTCAAAAACTGAAGAAAACTCCTCCTTCGTTGAGGCGCATAGATAACGAAAACCGAGATCCTCTGCTAGGTGCTTCACGACAGAGCGTGACCGATTGCCGAAATGCCCCCGCGCTGCAATAAAGTCACTCACCTTCTCCCCGCAATACTTGTTGTCGTAAATATTA
This sequence comes from Kiritimatiellia bacterium, assembly GCA_051892815.1. GTDB lineage: Bacteria > Verrucomicrobiota > Kiritimatiellia > RFP12 > DVOR01 > JAXFQS01. Next base: position 2,755 of record JBJFGP010000058.1, read on the forward strand.
CCCCGCATGGAGAACTCGCCCCCTTCCCCATTATTTATCAAAACAATCCGGAGATTCTGCCCCACATGTCGGCTCCCTATGGCGTTCAGGTCATAAAAGAAAGACAAGTCCCCAAACACGCCAAAATACAACTGCTCCGGGTGGACGAGCGATGCGCCAATCAAACTTGAGGTGCCGCCATCGATACCAAAGCCTCCAACATTGCAGAATGTTCGCCGATTCTTACTGCTGACCAAGTTCCAACAGCGCAGCGGATTCAATATCCCTAGGTGAAGTTCGTCATTATCATGCAATCGCGGTGCAATCTGGGTGGCAATCCATAAATTCGAAAAGGGAATGTCTGGCCTCATTCGTGCAAGCGTCTCAACCTCATCCCGCCACCTTGTAAAGAAGGTGCCCCCTTCCAGCGAGGATTTTCCTTCCCCATAATGGAGGAAAAACGTCTCTTCTGACATTTCAAACACATTTTCAAGGCGCACAAAATAGTCTCGCAACTCCCCATCTGGACTGACACGCCATACAGGAGAAAGTCCCCGCAACCGAGATGCCGTAGAATAATCCCCTGAAACTTCACCAACATGAATCACCAGGTCGGGTTTAAGGTCCCTAAAACGTGGATTTGCACCCATTCCCTTCTGCATGCAGAGCAGTGCCGAAAGCACGGCGCATTTACCACAATAATTGCTCGTCCGATCAGTTAGGACGACCGCATTATGAGCCTGAACAAACTTTTCCAGCGCAGAGGTCTGCTCATCCGTAAATGGCTGATGCGAGCCGATGAAAACCGCAACCTTAGCGTCCCGTGCGATTTCCGGCCAGTGCTTAGTGGCTGGCGTAACACGATGAATCCTGCGGACATCCGGCAGTTTATCAACTGTATAACGGGGCGAATAACCAGTCTCAAGATTAATGTGCACAGGACCGCCACCGCGACGCGACAGAGCAAGGAGTGCGGCATTGACCTTCAACTGGCAATCAAGCATTTCCTCGGCTGTATGGGGAATCGGGCATTGCACGCTCAGATTGACAATGTCGCCTGGCAAGTTAAAACGGTCTGTCATCTGAGGATGCAGATTTCCAAGGTGTGAGGCATGCTGAGACGAGGTAATCGCCAGAACCGGCAATTTTCGATAAAAGGCCTCTGTCAAGGCCGGCATGTAGTTCCGACTTGCAGTAGCTCCTGTACAATTGATTACAACTGGACACCCCGTCTCTTCAGTAAGCCCGACCGCAAGATACCCCGCATGGCGCTCGTCAACCGCTGAATACAGTCTGAAATCGTCGTCCCCCTGAACACTCAACACAAATCGATCATTTGTGGCCCCCGGGCTGATGATAATATTCCTAATGTGAAACGCCTTCAAAAGTGCAATGACAACTAGCGCATTCTTCTCGTCTGTATAATAATGCTTGCTCACAATTTCACATTCCCATTCATAATCGATGCGCTAAATCTAGAACGCCCACGCCAACAACTTTGAAACATCTACACCACAAGCCCCAAACGGGGAAGGATGACTTCCCATATTTTGACGGCATACTTCGGCAACAACATCGGCCAGCAGCAGACAAAATTGTTTGACCGATTGGCTTTGACAATCTCCTTGTTGAGCCACCAGCGAGCGGCGGCGTTTTTGGTGGAAGTTCCGCCGGGCAGCATCGCTGTCGTACAGACGGCCATATAGCGGTAGCGCATGCCGTGCACACGGAAAAATCGAATCAGCAATTCGCAATCGGCGGCAATCCGATACTCCATCCGGCTTCCCACATAGCCGCCCCACTTCTCAAAGCAGTCTTTGCGGATGAAAATCGCCGGATGAGGCGGCATATAGCCCCATTGCAACATCCACGGGCGCCAAAAACGGGCAAAGCAGACCCGCAAGGTCCGCCCTCCGGGTTTCTGAACAAAGCGGACATTGCCAAAGATGCAATCAATTCCTGCGCAACTTGCCTTCTCAGCGAAAGCCGAGACCCGGGCAAGGACATTATCCCCATCGAGGTAGTCATCTGCGTTGAGAATCCCGATGAAGTCGCCAGTCGCCAGCCGAATGCCCTTGTTGAGCGCGTCATACATTCCCTCGTCCGGCTCGGAAATCCACTTCATCCGTCCGGCGAAGCGCGGCTCATACTCACGCAGAATCTCGACCGTACCATCCGTGGACGCGCCATCAATGACCAGGTACTCAAGGGTGCAATCGCGTTGAGACAAGACGGAATCCAGCGCCGTCCGTATGGTCGGGGCACTGTTTCGGCAAGCTGTCACAAGCGTAATCTTCACCTTTTTCATCCGAAATGCCGCTAGGGGGTCAATCCCGGCGTTCCCGGGCTTTGCCCTGCGGATGGCAACACATCCGCATTGAGGATTGTGGCGACTTCCTCAAACGCAACTATTATAGCAAATACTGCCTTTCGGGGAAAGGATAAAGTGAGGGCGCGAGGGGTTCATTGAACTGCCCCGCGCCCCCTGTTTCGACCACCTCGAATCGGCAAGAGAGGCATCCATCATGCGGGGCTTTCTCGCCCCAACTCGATGCCCTCGGAACACTATTCCTCTTCAGACGGTTCGACGGCATCATCGCCGCAAAAGGCATCCGATCGATTCTGCCTGGCTGTCCGAGCCTCTTCGAACTTAGCCTTCATAGTTGGGTTCTTGTGCGTCAACTTGCGAATGGTCAAATCCTCGGCCTTGTCATTGGCTAGGCGGAGTTGGCGTTCGCTGCTGAGCAACGCGGCTTTGGTTGCCTCAAGCGCCCGAATCGACTTGTCGATTTCAGCAATGGCCTTCTCGAACTTCTCCTTGGCAAGGCGGCAGTTGTTGCCGAACCCCTCCTGAAACTTCAGCAACTTCTCCTCAAAGTCCGTCACATCGACATTCTGGCGGCGCATATCGGCCAACTGGCTCTTGTACTCAAGCGCATTCTTGGAGGTCTGCACGAGTATCGAGATGAGCGGCAGGAAGAACTGCGGGCGAATCACATACATCTTGGGATAGAGATGCGAGACATCGACAATCCCGCCATTGTAGAGGTCGTTGTCCTGCTCCAGCAGGGAAACCAGCACCGCAAACTCGCATCCCTTTTTGCGGCGATCTTCGTCAAGTTTCTTGAGAAAATCGCCGTTCTTGTGCTTCGTCGCGGTCTCATCGGCCTCATTCTTCATCTCAAACATAATCGAGATATACTCGGTGCCGTTTTCGGCGAAGTCGCGAAAAACAAAGTCGCCCTTCGTCCCCTCGACGACATCATTGTCCTTGCCGAACTGCGCATTCCGCAAATAAGGGCGCACATGGCGTTCGAACGCAGTGGCGCAGTGCTGCTCCAGCGTTTCGCCAATCATCTTCGTGCTCAGTTTTGCCTTCATGTCCTTATAAAAGGCAACCTGCTCCTCAGCCGACTTGATTCGCCGCTCATACTCGGCCCTGAGATTCGCTAATTCCGCCTCCTTCTTCGCAACGACCTGCTGCCCCGCAAGTTGCTGCTCCAGCAGTTGGGTTCGGGTTTCCGACTCCTTGCCAGCGAGGGTAGCCTTCAACTTGGCAATTTCATCATCCTTTCGGGCAACGGCTTGCTGCACATCCAACTGCTTCTGGAGGTTTACGGTCTCCATTTCAGACACCTTGTTCGCAAGTTCCGCCTTCAGCGCCATAATCTCCCGATTCTTCGCCTCAAGTTCGGTCGCCGTTTCCGCCCTCTGCCGAGTCAACGCCAATTCCCGCTGAGCCTTGTCGCGCTCCTGAATCTCCACCAGACGCCGGGCCACCTCTGCCTCAAACTCCCGGGTTTTAACCTGACTGACAATCGAAGCGTAATCCGCCTCGTCAACAACGAATGTGCTCCCACATTTCGGACACTTCAATTCTCTCTGCATCGTTTTTTCCTTCTGCTTACGCCGACGGCCTAAGTGAACCACTTGCCCGTCTCAGAACGCCAAAGAGCATAACAGAAAAAGGATTTTTTATCAAGTCTCTTTCCGACTATTTATTGAGAAAACATCCTCATCGAGCCGTTCATTCCCCACACGTCAATCTTCTTGCGGCCGTGCGGCACTTAGGGCTGGCTCAAATCTTTTCCCCAAGGACGCCGCGGTCCATCTGCTGACACAGGCTTGCGCCTCCCCACGAGAAGACATTCTCCAGGCACCCGCCCGCTAAAATATGGGAGGGGCTACTAGTTGAAGATGCGGTCGGAGAAGTCCAGCATCCAAGTCCAATCAATCGGGGCAATGCCGTGCTCTTCCGTCCTGTACACATAGCCGAGCCGCAGTCCGATGCACGAGGTTTCGTAGGGCTTCGGCCAAGGGACAGAGGGAAGGCCTGCGCCTGCCAACAGTTCCCAGACCGGACTCGCCGCTCTGAGCGAAAGATACTCGCCCTCGGTGTCGAACCAAGGTTGGGTAAAGCCCTCAACGAGCAAAGCCCGCGGCGCTATGCAGGCGGCGAAGAGGTGCTGGTCGAATGGAAGAGTCTTCCAAGGGGCATCCACATATTTGGCATAGGCCTTGCAGTACCAGTGCGGGAAGAAGTCCATCTCGGTCGAAGTATTTTCCCCAAAATCACGCTTCGCCAGTGTAATTCCTCCACCACCGGCTTGAACCGGAACGCACACGGCAAAACGCTCGTCGCGGGCAGCGGCGATGAGCGCAGCCTTGGCGAGGCGGGAGCATCCGGTCACTACACATTTCTTCGCATCCAATTCGGGAATACGCTCGGCCAAATCAAGCCCTCTCGAGAGGGTCCACGCCCAAGCGCCGAGGGAAGTTATATTATCCGTGCGCGATTCGTCCCTCTTGCCCCAAAGACCGAAGACGCCTGTATACGCAAATGGCTCTGCCCGATAGGCGGGATTCGTCTCTTCCCGATCAGGGTCGGGAGAAACCTCGCAATAACACGCACTCATCACCGCATAACCGCGCGAGAGAATCATCCCTATCGGGAATTGCGTTGACTGATCTGTCCGCTGCATCAAACCACGGGCTGACTCAATTGCGCGATGATTCTTCACATATTTGCCATTTCTGCTCCAGGCGGACATCAAGGGCAAATCCGCGTCTTCGACGAGTTCTTGGTTGCCCCGGTAGTTTAGAAAGAGAATAACAGGGACTGGGCCCGTAGCATAACGCGGTAGCCAAAGTATCCAGTTCACCGACGGTCCCGTCCGATCGGCACGAAACCACATGCGGTATTGACGGCGAATTGCAAAGCCGGCCACGGTTCCAACCTTTTCATCAACCAACTCCGTCACCAGTCCCTGCGGGGCAGGTGGCTCTACACCATACATTTCGCGGGCGAAAATCTCCAGAATCTCCTTGCGACGTTCCGGCCAATTCTCAACAGTGACCTTTCGTCCATCGGCAAAAACGAGCGGGTTCTCAAGTGTATAGGCGGGGATGGCCTTGGCATCGAAGTTTGGCTGGCGAAACGCGGGACAGGCGAGGACGACAAACCAGCAGGCAAGGAACAGGGCAATTTCGCGGAGCGGGCGACGGGATAACGCTTCAATTCTAATCATAGCGCAGTGATTATACCACAATCCGAAAGCGCGTCAAATTCCCCTGTCTGGCACTCGGAGAAAACCCCCAAACAGACCTCTACAAGAAGGCTTCGTCCTCTTGATAAGGAAGGGGTATTTCCTACTTAGCAGACCGGAATATCCCACGACCAATAGGGCTTTCAGCAGACCGTTCGGGCACCACGCCTCACCAGAAGACTGTTAGCCAAACGCGTCTTTTCCTATCCCGCTGCTCTCTGCGGTACCGCGAGGACGAAAGCGAGTCTGATGCCCGTTCGCACCCCTGCAAGCCAACACTCCTCCACCATCTCACCATCAGACCGATTGCCATTTCCAGCCTTGCTGCACGCTTGCCAAACACGCGCTCTGAAAAACGAAGAACCCCGCCTTCAGGCGAGGTTCTGTCGTTTGATGGTGGAGGTAAGGGGATTCGAACCCCTGACCTCTTGCATGCCATGCAAGCGCTCTACCAACTGAGCTATACCCCCATAAAAGTCTTATGCGTCCGGCTTGGTCTTGCGAAGGCCCTGGCCACGATCGCCATCCTTCCACTGACCGCGCTTGATCAAGAGATTGACTCGCTCGAAGCGCTTGAGGACATTACGCTTCTTGGTAATGGTGCTGGACCCTTTAAGGCTGGTGTGCTGACTCATCTGCTGAAAAACTCCAATCTCTCGAATGCGGTATATAGTACCAAATGGTTCCGGTCGTGGCAAGCAAAATCTTCCGGTCGTAGCAAGAAATTTGTCCGACAGGTACTAACCCCTTGCTACTCATGGCGTAAAGCCTCGATAGGATCGAGTCGAGACGCCCGCAAGGCTGGGTAGAGACCGAAGATGACGCCAGTCGCCACGCTGATTCCGAACGCCAAAAAGAGGCTGTATGGGCGCACGATGGCGGGCATCCCGGAGAACGCCGTCACCGCAAGCGGGATGGTCAATCCAACAATGACGCCCAGCGCGCCGCCCGTAATCGAAATGACGCAGGTATTGATGAGAAACTGAATCACGATTCGGCTGCGGCGTGCCCCAATCGCCCTCCGGATGCCAATCTCGCGCGTCCGCTCGGTCACGGAAGCCAGCATGATATTCATAATGCCAATGCCGCCAACCAGCAGACTGATGCCCGCAATCGTCCCAAGAACAATGTTGTACATCCGCTTCGTCCGCTCGCTCTCCTTGAGCAGCACCAACGGAACATTCATCGCATAGTCGGGCTTGCGGTGGAAGTGGCGCAACATAGCCTCGATCGCCTTTGCCGCCGGTTCAACCTGCCGCATCCCGCCAAGGCGGACGATGATTTGGTTCAACTCCACCTTCTCGCCTTCCGTGCTCCGTCCGCCGCCGACAAAACGCATCACCGTCTCGCCAAAGACCCTACGCCCCGTCGTAATAGGAATGTAAGCGTCCGCCTCCGCGTCGAGCGACTGTCCGCCCTCCACCTTCTCGGAAGCCACCACCCCGACAACCTGGAAAATGGTCGAACCAATCCGTACCCGCTCGCCGATTCCTTCCCGCCCAGCCAACAGACGCCTGGCCCCATTCTCCGTCAGCACGCACGCACTCGCCGACTTGTCCAAATCGCGCCGATTCATCAAACGCCCGGCAACCAGTTCCCTCGGCACCACCACGAACCAGTCCGGCGTTGTCTCCACCACGCGAATCTGGCAAGAACTCTCCCGCAACCGCGCTTCACGCCTCGTCATACGGGCCGGAACCAGCAAATTGACGCCCGGAATGGATTCACGGATGCGGAGCAAATCGTCCCACAGAAGCCCGTAGAGATTCAGCCGAGCCGAACTCGATCCCGTACCCTTCCCATCCTCCGCCGGAGGCGAAACCGAGTCCAGAATGATATTGTTGCACCCAAGCCGGCGGATCCCCTCCAAAGTCTGCTCGCTCGCCCCTTCTCCGACCGCCAACATGGCAATGACGCTCCCCACGCCAAAGACCATCCCCAGCATCGTCAGGAACGAACGCGTCTTGTGCCGGACAATATCCGTCAGCCCCATGCGGATGAACGGCCAAAGGAAGAACAGTTGAGCGACCAGCCTCATTGGCGGTTCTCCTTGATGGAGAGCACGCGCCCGTCCTTGATTGTCACCACGCCGCCCGCATAAGCCGCAATGTCAGGTTCGTGCGTGACCAATATGATGGTTTTTCCTTGACGGTGGAGTTCCTCGAACAACTCCATAATCTGCACACTCGTCGCCGAATCCAGATTGCCAGTCGGCTCGTCGGCCAAAAGCACAGCCGGCTCATTGGCCAAGGCGCGGGCAATAGCCACTCGTTGTCGCTGACCGCCGGAAAGTTCGGACGGGCGGTGGTTCAACCGGTGCGTCATGCAGACCCTGTCAGCAAGCTCTTTCGCCCGCCGGGTACGCTCCGAGGGCGGCACCCCAAGATAGAGCATCGGCATCTCGATATTCTCCTGCACGGAGAGTTCGGAGATGAGATGGAAACTCTGAAAGACAAAGCCCAGATTCTTCAACCTGTGGTCGCTCAAGGCGTTGTCCTCCATGTGCGCCACATTCTCCCCATTGAGCCAATAGGCGCCGGAAGTTGGTCGGTCCAGGCAGCCAAGGATGTTGAGCAGGGTCGACTTGCCGGAACCCGAAGGTCCCATAATGGCCCAATAGGAGGAACGGCGGAAGGAGAAGGAGACCCCAGCGAGGGCGTGAACCACTTCGTCGCCGACCAAGTAGCTTCGGGTCACCTCCTCGACCTTGACTACTTCGTCAACCATTCGCTTGGCTCTCCGGACTATCTTCTGGCTTTTCTTCCTTCTCGTCGGGAAGCGGCGGAGCGAGGAGAATCTTCTCGCCAACCTCCAGGCCATCTATGACGCGAACCATCCGGTTGTTGTCCAGCCCAAGGGTGATTTGTCTCGGTTCGGGGAAGCCATTCGGACCCATCAGGTAGACATAGGGAACGCCGGCAATGCGCACGACGCACTGCAAGGGGATAGCCAGGACATCCTCATAGACTTCCCGAATCAGTTCGATGCTGCAACTCATGCCGGAGCGCAGTCGCGTGTCGGACGCGTCGAAGGCAATCTCGCACTTGTAGAGTTTGAGATCGGGGTTGAGGAAAGCGCTCTGTCCATCGGGGAGAAGGGCGATTTTGGTCAGTTTCCCGTGGAAGATGGCGCCTGGGAGCGCGTCAATGCGCATCACCGCCTGCATGCCGGAAACGAGTTTGTTGAGGCTGGACTCTGGGATGAGGGTCTCGACAATCATGCCCGATTTGAGGGGCAAGTAGATCAGTTCCTGTCGGCGGTTGGCGGTGGCCCCGGCCCTTAGGGGCTGCGCCCACCATTGGCGGCGGGAGATCTGGAGGGTGGTGGCGTAGAGGACGATGCCATTGGTGGGCGCGAAGATGCGGCTTTTCGCCAGTTGGAACTCCAGTTCGGCGAGGCGGTTGGTGGCGCGTTCGTAGGCACGAGTCTTGGAGATTAGGTCGGATTCGCCCTGACGGTAGTTGGCCGAGTTCTGCCAGCGGGTGCGGTCGACTTTGCGCTTGGCTCTGCGGAGCACCGAGGCGAGTTGGGCGCGTTCCTTGTAGATGGTGTAGTTGGTATAGACATTGAGGGAGAGGAGGGCCTTTTCGAGGGTTGCCTCTGCGCGGCGAGTGGCGGTCTCGTCGGTTTGGAGTTCGGTCTCTGTTATGAACTTTTCGGCAGCGAGTTTGCGGGACCATTCGCACTTGTCCCTGGCGCGGTTGAGGTCTTCCTGAGCGAGGAAAATGTCGGTGTTGCATTCGCGAATTTTCTGGGGCATCTCGCCTTCCTCGAACTTGCGCAAATCGAGTTCGGCGAGCTCGAGTTCTATCTTGGCGTCGATGAGGGCGGTGTCGCCATCGTCCTTGGTGATGTCGAGTTTTTCCTTGGCGATGTCCATCGCGGATTGGGTGCTGATGACGGTGACTTCCTGCTCTTTTCGTTTCTGGTCGATGTCGCTGGCGTCGAACTCCAACAGCAGGTCGCCTGCCTTGACCGTCTTTCCCTCGTCGACGACCCAGATGATGGTATTGTTGCCCTCCAGTTCGCTCTTGAGAATCACATTCTCCTTGCTCTGGACAGAGCCGGTCGTCGTCACCGAGATGGTCAGCGGCCCCCTCGCGACCGTGTAGAGCGGCTCGTCGCTGCGCTCCGCTGGGCGGGCCGAAAGGTTCCAACCAATCGCCCCCAGTGCTAGCAACCCAAGGGTCGACAAGATAGGATGCTTTGCCACCCAATGCTTGATATGTCCGAACATCGTTCCTTCCTACCTTATGAGTCCATCCGCAGAGAGCGGCAAAGCGCCCATATCCCGAAGAAGCGCCAACTCCTTCAGGTGCCAGTTGACGATGGCATTGAGCAGACTGTTCCGCGCCGAGAGCAAGTCGTCCTCAGCATCAATGACATAGCGCATCTCCGTCCGGTCCGCCTTTTGCAGCATATACATACTCTCCCGGCGCTTCTCCGCCACCTCGACCGCCTTCTGCTGGATCAAATAGGAACGGTACGAAGTGATAATGTCCCGGAGGTCCGAACGCACCGTCTGCGAAATCGAATCCACAGCCTGCTCATACTCCCGTTCCGCCGCCTCCAGCGCCAGCATCGCAGTGCGATAGGCATTCCGCTCCGCGACACGGTCCCACGGCAGAGAACTCTTCACCGTTCCCTCCCAGCCATCCGAACGGTAGAGCGTCGAACTACTCCGGCTATCCTTCGAACGGTCCGCAGAAGCCCTCCCCCCAAGCGTCAAATCCGGCAACAGATTGTCGGCAGCCACCACCAACGCCCGGCGCGCATCGTCAATCTGATCGCGAACAACCATCAGATCCAAACGGTTCGTCAGCGCCGAGGCCAACGCATCCTCCGGTGACGGATAATTCAACAACACCGACTCCTCGCTTCCCGACCCGCGCTTCGCCATAACCCCTTGCATCCGGACCAACTCCCCATCATCCAGCATAATCCGGCTTCCGGGGGGAAGTCCCAGCAGCACTGCAAAGCCGTCGACCGCCTCATCGTAAGCCTGCCGAGCCGACAAAGTCGTCTGCACCGCATTCAAATAAGCTTGCCCCGCCTGACCGTACTCGACAATCGACATTCGATTCGCCTCGAACATCCGATCCGCGCGATCCTTGTTCGTCTTATTGCTCCGCTCCGTAGACTCCGCGTTCCAAATCCGCTGCTTGCAAGAGAGCACATTGAAATAAGCCGACGCCCCCTGTACTGCATAGGTCGTCCGGTAATAGGCGAAACGGCGAATCGCATATTGAAGGTTCCGCTCAGCCTGGATCAGCGGCTCCAACACCACCGTTTTCCCCGCACCGCGCAGAAGCGGAATCGATACCGAAACATCCCCCAGAAGCGAACCGGAAGTCACATCCCCTTTGAGCAACTGTGCCACATTCAAAGCCAGATTCGCGGACAAAGTAGAGCCATTCGAAAGTTTCCTCGATACGCCCGCGCCAGCCTCGCCCGAAAGACTCCTCGCATCCGGATCACCCGCGAACGCCCCCAGCAGAAAGCCGCTGAAAGTCGTGTCGAAATCATGCCCCCTCGTATCCAGCGCAAGCGCCGCATTGTAGATCGACTGCTTATGGCTTTGATAGGTTCGGTCGTTCCTCGCCCCCAGGCGGAGTGCATCGGAAAGAGAGAGTTTCAACAAACCATTCGTCGTCGCCCAAACATTCGTGGAGACCTGCCAGGAAAGCAACTGCCGCGCCACCTCGTCCATACCCTCGTCCGACGCGCAAATAGCCATTCGTAGCCGCAAACGGTCGCCAGGCTCCACAAAACAAAGCAGATTGGTCGACACCCCCAAACGCCCGCAGACCTCCGACACGCGGTTAGTCCAGACCCTCGCCGATTGCCGCTCCGCCATCGAAACGGTCATACATCCCGAGTAGGGCAGAACCAGCAAAATACCCACAGCGATGCCCACCACAGCGGCGGTCACACTGCCTATTCCCCTTCTGAGAGACACCTTGACGACTCCCCTTCTCCCTCTTTACATTCGCCCGCGCACCTAGACGGCTTCCCCGCCGCCTAATGCTTTTGTCCTATAGCCTCCAATGCCTTCGCCAGCTGGTCGGGGCAAGACGTGCCGCGCCCGCCACAAGGGATTCCTTTCAGCCGTTTGACGAGTTCCTCCACGGGATATCCGCACGCAAGCGCCGCCACGCCTGCTGTATTGCCGGGGCACCCGCCATTGAAAACAACGGAACGGACGATGCCCTCCTCCACATCGATCTCGATGGAAGACGAGCAGGTTCCCGAACAGTTCCAAACATAGTGCATCGTGTATCTCCTTTCTAAGCCGTCTCGGGCGCCAGTCGGGACGAATTCTTGAGCGGAATGGTGGACGCGACATCCTGCAGACGCATGGAGAGGATTTTCGAGACGCCCTTCTCCTGCATCGTCACACCGTAGACCAAATCCGAGCCGGCAATGGTGTATTGGTTATGCGTGATGATAAGAAATTGCGAGTGGACTAGGAAGTCCTTGAGTGCTCCCACGAAGCGCCCGATGTTTGAATCGTCCAGGGCCGCATCCAACTCGTCGAGCAGGCAGAATGGTGCGGGCTTGATCATAAAGATAGCGAATAGAAGGCTGACTGCTGTCATCGTACGCTCGCCGCCGGAGAGCAGCGAGATGGTCTGCGGGCGCTTGCCTGGAGGACGGGCGATGACGTCAATGCCGCACTCAAGCGGGTCTTCAGCATTCTGGAGGAGGACCAGTTTGGCCTGTCCGCCGTTGAAGAGTTTGGTGAACATCTTCTCGAAGTTGGCGTTGGCCTGGGTGAAGGTGTTCTGGAACATCTCGCCGGTTTTCGCGTTGATTTTCCGGATGAGTTCCATAATGCGGGCTCGGGATTCCTGCAAGTCGGTCTCTTGGGCGCGCAGGAAGGCGTAGCGCTCTTCGTACTGTTTGTACTCTTCGATAGCCACAAGGTTGACCGGCCCGAGGGCCTGGATTTGGGCGTTGAGGTCGTCGACTTTCGCCTGAATCTGGGGGACGGAGAGGGGTTGGCCGTTTTCCCATTCGGGGTCGGGCTCGGTCATCAGAGTGGACTCGTCGAGAGAGTAGTCGGATCGGATTCGGTCGAGAATCTGCTGGCGGCGGAGATTGGATTCGGTCTGGTCGAGTTCAGCCTTGCCTTTGTTGTCGCGAAGGTCGTCGAAATGCTTGCGCTGGGCGGCGAGTTCGGACTCGGCGCGTTCGAGTTCACGGGCGAGGGCGAGGCGTTCGGCGCGGGCCTCTTCAATGGCGGCGTGGACGCGTTCGGACTCCTGCTTGAGGGGTTCGAGGGAGGCCTCAAGCGTGGCGTTTTCATCTTCGAGGCGGCGGATGCTTTCGTCGTAGGAGGAGATGCCGCGGGTACGTCCCTCGATGGTTCGGGCAAGCTCGTCAATGCGGGCGGCGAGGAGTTCGTCCTGCGCCGCGGCGTGCTCCTTCTGCTGGGTCATGCTTGAGACGCGAATGCGGTGTTCGGTGAGCCTCGCGGAGACTTCGTTGTAGGTATCTTCGAGGGCGCGAAGGCTCTCCTGCTTCTGCTCGGCAGTCTCAAAAAGGGCGTTGCGCGAGGCGATGGTCTCTTCCAAATTGGCGCGCAACTCCTCACGCTGGCGGTCGGCGTCCTGAGTCTCGTTTCCAAGCGCGGAATTCTCGCTTTCGACCGTCTGAAGGCGGGCGTCGATGCGGTCGAGTTCCTGCGCGGAAGAGAGTGCGGCGCCCTCGGCCTGGGCGGCAGTGTGGCGAAGGGTTTCCAGTTCGCTCCGGGCCGAGGCGATTTGAGCCTTGAGTTCCTCCAGCCGTGTCAGACCTGATGCGACTCGCTCGGCTAGGGCCTTGTTGGAGTTTTCCAGTTGCGCCAAAGCCGCTTGGGAATCGGCGACGAATATCTTACGCGCGATTGGGGAAGAAAGCTGGCTATCAGGCATCCACACTTCTGCGTACCCATCGCCCGAGAGGTACAAACCTTTTGGGGTGACAACTGTCAACCCATTGGGCAGGGAGGTAGGCAGCTCTTCCGCCAGGCAAATATTGCCCAGCAGACGCTCCCTCAATTCGCGATACTGAGGACGGCACTCCACCAAGTCCGCCAGGCGCGGCAGAGGATACGCCACCCTCGCGGGAACGGGAATTCCCTCCAACAAGACCAACCTCGCCGCCGCATCCTTGCCACGATCGGACAACGCCCCTAGAATCCCCCTCGCCTCGTCAGGCGACCGCACCAAGAGCGCATCAAACCAAGCCCTCAGCGCGACTTCCGCCGCCAAACGCAACTCTTTCGGAATGTCAAATGCCTCGGCAAGCGGCTCAAGCGGAGCCGCCAGCGAAACGACCAACCGCTCCGGCGACTCGACCAAAAGACGGTTCCCGGCAAGATTGCTTTCCTGCGAACTCTCCTGCTCCGCAAGCAGTTCGATTTGAGCGCGACGGGCTGCCGCATCTGACTCCTGACTGGCCAACTGGCGGCGGTCGGAGTCCAGTTCCCGAACAAGCGAATCCTGCGATTCCAGCCAAACATCCAATTTGGCGCTGGCCGCCGCAACCGCTTCCCGCGCCGTACGGAAACGGGCATCGGCCTCATCGTGAAGTTGTTGGCGCGAAGCCAGCGAGGCGGTCAACTGTTCCCTCTCGACAGAGAGCCTTTCCTTGCGCAAAAGCGCATCGCGCTGACGTGCCTCCAACTGCGCCAGACTGTTCTGAAGCGCCGTCGCATCACGCTCGCACTGCATCGCCTGCTGCCGAGCCGTCTGAACCGTTGCGCGCGCAGAATCAATCTCCTTCTGCGTCGCCTCGAACTCAGACTTAGCCTCATCAAGCGCAGCCGCGGCTACCGAAAGTTCATCCTCCAACCGCAACTTCTGCTCGGCAAAAGAGACCTGCTGAAGCTTCAGCCCGTCAATCTGCGACTGCGTCTGGAAGATTTCCTCATTGTCCCGCTTCGCCCACTGCCGATACTCGTCGATTCGCTGAATATTGACGCGAATAATCTCGCCCGCCCGTGCATATTGCCCATCCGCTTGGGCAGACTGCTCGGAAAGCACCGCTATCCGCTCCTCCCCGGCATGAATCCGCGCATGGATTTCCCCGGAAGCCAGTTCCGACTGCGTGACAATACCTTGGACCTCGGCAATCTGCGCCACCAAATCCTGAATAGCCAGCCTGACCACCTGCAGGCGCTGATCCAAGTCCCGGATGGCACGGCGCGCCAGGAAAAGATCGTACCCCCGCAGTGCTGCGCGAAGTTCCTTATACTTGTTGGCCTTACCAGCCTGCCGCTGCAAGGTACCTATCTGCCGTTTGACTTCCCGGATAACATCCGCCAGGCGCAGAAGGTTGGCATCGGTCTGCTCGATTTTGCGCAATGCGTCCTTGCGGTCGGCTTTAAACTTGGTGATTCCTGCCGCCTCTTCGAACACGGCGCGACGATCTTCCGGTCGGGAGGAAAGAATGGCATCGATCTGTCCTTGGGCCATGACGGAGTAGGAAGTCGTGCCGATGCCGGTGCCCATGAATAGGCGCTGAATGTCCTTGAGGCGGGCAGGTTGCTTGTTGATGAAGTACTGCCCTTCGCCGGTCCGGAAGACACGACGAGTGACGGTGACTTCGTCGTATTCGGTGTTCAGGACGCCTTCGCAACCGGCGAAAGTAATGCTGACCTCGGCCATGCCCAAGGGTTTGCGCGAGTCGGTTCCATTGAAAACGACCTCGTGCATTTTGCCGCACCGAAGGGCCGTGGGGCGCTGTTCGCCGAGCACCCAACGGATCGCATCGGAAACATTGCTTTTGCCGCAGCCGTTGGGTCCTACGATTGCAATCATACCAGGCTCAAAGTCGAGCCTGGTGCGGTCGGCGAAACTCTTGAAGCCTGTGACTTCGAGGGACTTGAGGTACATCGAGCCGTCAGTTGGCGGGGAGCAAAGCGGTCTCGCGTTCAATCATCTTGCGCGTCTCGGCGTCCTTGGCCTGCTTGAGTGCGTTTGCGAAGAGTTCTCGGGCACGGGTGCGGGCTGTTTTTGCCTCTTCGTGCTTGCCGGCCTTGTCCAGGAGTTCGGCTATGCGTCGCTCGTTTTTGGCGAGGATTGCGTCTTTAGTATAGAGGATTCCGGTGGACGGGTCAACTGTTTCTTCGTCGCCGCTGGCTTTGAGGTATTCCATGAACTTGCGGAAGGCGGCGACGGCATCGAGCCAGCGGCCTTCTTTGATAGCCTGGTGGGCGCGGAGTTTGGCGACAAGGGAGTCAATCCAGGGCTGGTCTTTGCCCGGAATGCCGGTTTCAAGGAGTTTGAAGGAGAGCGGGTAGTCTTCGACGAGGAAGGAGCAGTCGAGGAGGGCAAGTTTCAAGGAGTCGTAGAAGAGGTGGTTGGGGGTGATGGCGGCATAAATCTTTTGCCCGACGGGAATGAAGCGCTTGAGGGGATCGGTCGCGGCGGCTTTGTTTTTGGTTTCGGCTTCCGTGGGCATGTAGTTGTAGATGTAGTGGCAGAAGATTTGGGCCGTGTCTTCAGTGGGGAGTCCGGCGTCAACCATCTTTTCGAGGGCGGGGGCGAGCGCGGCGCGATCTCGCGCATAGAGGATTTCGCACCAAACGGAGGTGATTTGGCGCAGGGAGTGGGGAAATTGCTTGGCAGGGGTGGTGAAGGCGAGGTCGGCGAGCATAGCCTCGAAGAGGGGGAGTTGGTTGGTCTTGCGGGCGGCCTCGAAAAGCACGCGCAGGGCGGAGTAGAACTGCGCATCGGAGAGGATGGTGCGGCATTCGGGGATGAGGCGGATGAGCACGGGCCAGTCGGCTTTGAGGATATGGAGTCGAAGTTCGATTTCGCGCCGAAGGGCTGCAAAGGCGGGATCCTGGGCGGGCTTGAGGAGGTCGAGAAGTTGTTCGGCCGCCGCGCGATCGTTGTTGCAGACGGTCAGCAGGGCGGAGCGGAGAATTTTGACGGCGGTCTCGGCCGGTGCATTGGCCAACAGGTGGGCGATGGTTTCGCAGCGCAACTTGGAGTCGTGGAGGGCGTTGGCGTCGGCGAGAAGCCAGCGATCGAGTTCAATGTCGAACTCCGGGGCGGGAATGACCTTCTTTTCGCGGAGGTCGCGGCACCATTTGACATCTTCTGCAGGGGCTTCTACAAGGAGGTCGTGCACGGCGCCGACTGCGGCTTGCATATCCAAGGGGGGCTCGGCGGCTCCGGGGCGGTCATACCCCTGGGCATGGGCGTGGAGGATGAGCGCGCGGGCGTTATCGGCCAAACGGCGGGAGGTAAAGAAGCGCAGGGCATGCCCGAAGAGAACGCCAGGGGCCCGGTGCAGGTGTTTCTCCAGAAGTTCCTTTTCGATGTAGTGGACGACCTGGTCACGGCGGGTCGGCTCCTCGTAGGCGATGGAGAGGTCGTCGAAGGCTTTTTCGACCTTTGCGGCAAAGTCGGCCCGGTTGCGCTCGGTGATGCGCGTGTGATGGCGGAGTTGGTAGACCAGTGCGCAGCAAAGGGCCACGAACAGGGCGGAGAGAAGAATGGAATTGCGCAGTCTCATAGCGAGTTCCTCGTTGAAAAGGCGACCGGCACGGGGGCGGAGGCATCGGTTCGCCGGCGGACCGCCCAAGTGCAATACCCTTCTATCATAACACACTTCCGCGCCCAAGACAATCCCGAAAACATCGGAAGGCGAAGGGTTTGCGCGGCCGTGAAGGTGCCTATCTACTGGGGCACAAGGTTGGCACCTTCCCCTGTAAAGGGTTGGCACGAGCGGGGGACAGTCGTATACACGAACCGTTTCAGGAGGTTCCCAACTCAAGATGCCCTCCGAAAGTGGAGCGGTTTTGCTCGACATGGCGCCTATAATAAGGTATGATACTTGGCGCTCAAGCAAGGAGGTGCCTATGGCCATCGAAGAACTGACTGCTGAAACATTCCCGTCCGCAACCGCTTCGGGACTGGTGCTGGTCGATTTCCACGCGACCTGGTGCGGCCCGTGCAAGATGCAAGGGCCCGTGCTCGAAACGCTCGCACCCGCTTACGAGGGGCGCGTGCGCTTCGTCAAGGCCGACGTCGACCAGCTGCGCGAAGCCGCCATCCAATACGGCGTGCGCAGCGTACCGACCCTCGTCCTGCTCCGGGACGGACAGACGGTCGAGACCCTCATCGGCTATCAGACCGCCCCCGCCCTCCAGCGCGTCCTCGACGCCGCCCTCGCCTAGAGCGCAAACTTTCCACAACAGAAACCACCCCAACCCATGACTGCCGCCGAACTCCGCAAACGCTACCTCGACTTCTTCCAATCCAAAGGCCACACCGTCATCTCCGGCGCCTCGCTTATCCCCGAGAACGACCCGACCGTGCTCTTCACCACCGCCGGAATGCACCCACTCGTGCCCTACCTGCTCGGCGAAAAACACCCCGCAGGCACACGACTGACCGATGTCCAAAAGTGCATCCGGACCGGCGATATTGACGCCGTCGGCGACGATTGCCACCTCACCTTCTTCGAGATGCTCGGCAACTGGTCACTCGGCGACTACTTCAAGAAAGAAGCCATCAGCTGGTCCTACGAATTCCTCACCCAAGTCCTCGGATTCGACCCCGACCGCCTCAGCGTCACCGTCTTCGCAGGCGATGCAGACGCCCCCCGAGACGACGAGGCAATCGCCTGCTGGAAAGCCTGCGGCATCCCCGAATCGCGCATCCATCCCCTCCCCAAAGACGATAACTGGTGGGGTCCAGCCGGCACTACCGGCCCCTGCGGCCCAGACAGCGAAATGTTCATCGACACCGGCAAAGAACCCTGCGGCCCCAACTGCAGACCCGGATGCCACTGCGGCAAATACCTCGAGATCTGGAACGATGTATTCATGCAGTACAACAAGACCGCAGACGGCCGCTACGAACCCCTCAAACAGCACAACGTCGACACCGGAATGGGCGTCGAACGAACCATCTGCATGCTCCAAGGGCGAAAAACCGTCTACGAGACCGAACTCTTTGCCCCGCTCATGGCGAAAATAGCCGAACTCTCCACGCTCACCCTTCCAGAGCCCGAACAGATTCGCGCCAGCCGCATCATTGCCGACCACATCCGTAGCGCCGTCTTTATCCTCGGCGATCCAAAGGGAGGCGTAAAACCTGGAAACATTGGTGCCAACTATGTCCTCCGACGCTTGATTCGCCGCACCGTCCGCTACGCCAAACTCCTCGGCATTCCGACTGGCTATACCCAGCCCCTCGCCCAAACCGTCATCGACACCTATGCCGATGTCTACCCTGAACTCCTGGCTAAGCACGACGAGATTCTCAACGACCTTGCCACCGAGGAAAACCGCTTCGAGAAAACCCTCCACGCAGGGCAGAACGAGTTCGCAAAGGTCGCGACCGCGCTCAAGAACCACGGGCAGACAACCCTCTCGGGGCGGACAGTCTTCAAACTCTACGATACCTATGGCTTCCCGCTGGAGATGACTCAAGAACTGGCCGAGGAGCAAGGGCTCCAGGTCGATGTCCAAGGCTTTGACGAGGCGTTCAAGAAACATCAGGAACTTTCCAAGACTCTCAGTGCTGGGGCATTCAAGGCTGGGCTTGTCGACAATAGCCACGCAACCACCCTTCTGCATACGGCCACGCATTTGCTCCATGCGGCCCTGCGCCATGTATTGGGACCGGAGGCTGTCCAGAAAGGGTCCAATATCACTCCAGAGCGGCTTCGGTTCGATTTCGCGCACAACGGCAAACTTACGCCTGAGCAGATCAAAGCGGTTGAGGATTATGTCAACGATGCTATTGCAAAGGCTATCCCCGTTGAACTCCAAACTATGACCTTGGAGGAAGCCAAGGCGCAAGGGGCGACCGCGCTTTTCTCGGCCAAATATGGTGAGATGGTCAAGGTCTACACCATTGGCGGGGTCTCGAAGGAAGTCTGTTGCGGTCCGCACGCGGGCAATACTTCGGAATTGGTTCACTTCCATATCAAGAAGGAAGAGGCCAGTTCCGCAGGAGTCCGACGGATCAAGGCTGTCATCGACGCCAAGTAGTTTCTATCCAGGCCGGAGTTCTGCAACCGCGACTCCGGCCTTTTCCTTGCCAGGAGCCCCTTTATGACCAGTCTACTTTCTCTCGCCGTGCTTGCGGTCTTTTTCGTCCTTTTGCTGGGAATT
>JBJFGP010000059.1:0-4852 GCA_051892815.1 Kiritimatiellia bacterium
TTGCCGCGAATCCCGCTCCAACTAGCCGCCCCCGCCACTTTTTCCTTGCGTCCGGCGTCCGCTTTTGCTATCCTTTCGACTTTACCCTACCAGTACCCTGGAGTCCCAGATGGCAAGAAAAATCCCCCTTGACAAGATTCGCAACATCGGCATCATGGCCCATATCGATGCCGGCAAAACCACAACCAGCGAACGCATCCTCTTCTATTCCGGCAAGACCCACAAAATCGGCGAAGTCCACGAAGGCGCCGCCACCATGGACTGGATGGTGCAAGAGCAGGAGCGCGGCATCACCATTACCTCCGCCGCCACCGCCGTCATGTGGCACGACTACCAGATTTCCCTCATCGACACCCCCGGACACGTCGACTTCACCGTCGAAGTCGAACGTTCCCTGCGCGTGCTCGACGGCGCCGTCGCCCTCTTCTGTGCCGTCGGCGGCGTCCAGCCCCAGTCCGAGCAAGTCTGGCGCCAGTCCGAGAAATACGAAGTCCCCAAACTCGTCTTCGTCAACAAAATGGACCGCATCGGCGCCGACTACCATCGCGTAGTCAAAGAGGTCGAGACCAACCTTAAAGGCAATCCCGTCAAGATGGTCTGGCCGATTGGCGCCGGCGAAACCTTCCAGGGCCTCGTCGACCTCCTCGAATGGCACGCCGTCTACTTCGACGAGAAGGACAAAGGCACCACCGAAATCATCAAAGACATCCCCGCCGACCTCCTCGAAGAGTGCCAGGCCGCCCGTCAAGAGATGATTGAAAAGGCCGCCGATCAGGACGAAGAACTCATGAACAAGTTCTTCGAAGAAGGCACCCTCTCCAAAGAAGACATCATCAAAGGTCTGCGCAAAGGCTGTATCAACCGCTCAATCGTCCCCGCCTACTGCGGCACCGCATTCAAAAACAAAGGCGTCCAGCTCCTCCTCGACGCCGTCGTCATGTTCCTCCCCAGCCCCCTCGACATTGGCGCCGTCAAGTCCCAAGACGACCCGACCGTCGTGCGCGAACCCGCCGATGACGCCTCCTTCTGCGGCCTGGCCTTCAAGATTATGGCCGACAAGCACATGGGCAAGATTACCTTCGTGCGCATCTACTCCGGCACCCTCAGCGTCGGACAGGAAATCTACAACTCCACCCTCGGCGCCTCCGCCCGCATCGGCCGCCTTTTCCGCATGCACGCCAACCGGCAGGAAGCCCTCGAAGACGCCCATACCGGCGATATCGTCGCGGTTGTCGGCCTCGGCAAGACCCGCACCGGCGATACCCTCTGCGACAAGGCCAACCCCATTGTTCTTGAAGCCATCGAGTTCCCCGCGCCCGTTATCTCCGTCGCCATCAAGCCCGACTCCCGCCAGGATAACGAGAAACTCGGCAACGCCCTTCACGCCTTGGCTCAGGAAGACCCGACCTTTACCGTCGCCTTCGACCAGGAGACATCCGAAACTGTCATCTCCGGCATGGGCGAGTTGCACCTTGAGATTATCGTCGACCGCCTCCGCCGCGAGTTCAATGTCGCCTGCCAGGTCGGTCGCCCCGAAGTCGCCTACCGCGAAACCATTCGCCACTCCGTCGAAGCGGAATACAAGCACGCCAAGCAGTCCGGCGGCCGCGGTCAGTACGGTCATGTCTGCATCCGCATCGAGCCCCAAGACCCCGGCAAAGGTTTTGCCTTCGTCAACGAGGTCAAGGGTGGTGCAATCCCCGGCGAGTATATCCCCGCCGTCGAGAAGGGCATTATCCGCGCACTGGCGTCCGGCCCCGTTGCAGGATATCCGGTTGTCGATGTCAAGGTGACGGTCTACGACGGCTCCTTCCACGAGGTCGACTCAAGCGAGTTCGCCTTCATTGAAGCCGCCCGACAGGCCTTCAAGCAAGGCTTCCTCAAGGCCAATCCCCAGTTGCTCGAACCGGTGATGAATGTTGAAGTGTCCGTTCCCGAAGACTATATGGGCGCGGCATCCGGGTCTCTCTGCCAGCGGCGCGGACGCGTCGACGGCATGGACTCCAAGGGCGGTTCGCTTCTGGTCCACGGGCATGTGCCGTTGGGCGAGATGTTCGGCTACTCCAACGCCATCCGCACGCTGACCCAGGGACGCGGTTCGTTCACGATGGTCTTTGACCGCTACGAGGGCGTGCCTTTCGAACTGTCGGAAAAGATCATCGAGAAGCGCAAGGCTGAAGGCAAGGTTCACTAAGAGAAAAGGACGACCAATGGGCTCCATTCTGACGGTTTGCCTCTATGTGATCGAGGTTCTGGTGGCGATTCTGCTGGGCATCGTGGTTATGCTCCAAAAGGGCAAGGACGGCGGTGCTGCGGGGATCACCATGGGCGGCGGCATGGGCGAGGCCGTCTTTGGCGCTCAGGTCGGGAATGTGCTGACGAAGGCGACGGTGGTGTTGGGCATTGTGTTTTTGCTCAACACGCTGGTACTTTCGATTGTCAGCATGAAGTCCAACGCGTCGGTGGTCGCTGGCGATGTGGCGGCTCCGGCACCTGCGGCTCAGGAGGTTCCGCCTTTGCCGACGGCTCCGGCGCCTGCGGTGCCAGCCCAATAGGTCATTGCCTGAGAGGCGGTTTCTTGCGGCGTTCGATTCCTGGAGATTCGGACGCCTTTTGCTTTTCCGGGGTAGCGTATCGAGGAGGTTTTGGGTTATGTTTTTGTTCGATATGGATGGTACGCTGATTGATTCGCGCGGAGACTTGGCGGATGCGGTGAATGCGACGCGGCGGGAACTGGGTTTGCCTGAGGTAGGGCGCGAGGTGGTTGTGGCGAAGGTGGGTAATGGGATGCGTCGGCTGGTGGTGGATGCGATTCCGGAACTTGAGGGAAAGGGTATTGACGAGGCGTTGGCAATCCAGGAGCGACATTATGGGGAGCGTTTGCTCTGCCAGACGAGGTTGTATCCCGGGGTGGCCGATGCTTTGCAGGTATTGGCCGCGCGGGGGGAGAAGTTGGGGGTGGTGACGAACAAACCCGGGCGGTTCAGTCGTGCGATTGTGGATGGGCTGGGAATTGGTTCCTATTTCGGCGTCGTGGTGGGTGGCGGGGACTGCCCGGAGTTGAAGCCGAGTGGTCTGCCGATTGCCTATGCGGCGCGGGCTTTAGGGGTTGAGGTGTCGGCGGAGGATTGGTTGGTGGGGGATAATTGGACGGATTTGGCGGCGGCTTCGGCTGCGGGAGTCAGGAGTTGTTTCTGCCGTTTCGGTTTTGGACGGACGGGGGAATATCAGCCGACGGTTTGTGTGGATTCGGCGGCGGAGTGGATGTCGATTTAAGAGATGTGGGCGATGGATACTTTTCGGATTGTGGGGGCGCTTGTCGTAGGGTTAGGGGTGCTGGTGTGGAGCGCGGATCGGTTTGTCGATGGCGCGGCGGCGATTGCGAAGCGTTTGGGGATGTCGCAGATGCTGATTGGGATGTTGGTGGTGGGATTCGGGACTTCGCTTCCTGAGATGATTGTTTCGGCGACGGCGGCTTTGGGGGACTCTCCGGAGTTGGCGCTGGGGAATGCGATTGGCTCGAATATCACGAATGTTTGTTTGATTTTGGGGGTGACGGCGCTAATCAATCCGATTTTGGCGAAGCGGAGTGTGGTGACCTATGAGATTCCGGTTTTGCTGGGGACAATGGTTTTGTTCGGGTGTCTGGCGGCGAATGGCTGGATTTCGCGCTGGAATGCCGTGCTGATGCTGGCGGTTTTCGGGTTGCTGACCTGGATTTCCGTGCGCAGGGACGCGTCGGGTGGGGCGGAGGAGCCGGTGGTGAAGGATCTTTCGCTTCTGCGCGGTTCGGTCTATGTGGTGATTGGCTTGGGCGGGTTGGTGTTGAGTTCGAAGTTGCTGGTTTGGGGGGCGATTGCCTTGGCGAAGGCGTTGGGGTTGAGCGACTTGGTGATTGGTCTGACGATTGTGGCTTTAGGGACATCGCTTCCTGAATTGGCCTCTTCGGTGGCGGCCGCCTGGAAGGGCCAGCACGACATTGCGCTGGGGAATGTGCTGGGTTCCAATCTCTTCAACCTGCTCTGTGTCATTGGCATTGCGGGGGTGCTCAAGCCGATTCGGGTGATTCCCGCAATTTTTTGGCGCGATGTGCCGACCATGGCGCTGACGACTATTTTTCTCTGGGCGATGTGCGCGGGGTTCCGCGGTCGGCAGGGTCGGGTCAACCGGAGGGAAGGGGCTGTGCTGCTGCTGGTCTATGTGGCCTACACCTACGCGCTGCTGAGATTCCCCGCTTAGGAGCCGATTGATGTCCAAGTTCCGTCTCCAGACCTTGCTCTCCGCGCTGTTTCTCCTTACGGGCGCACTGCTTGCCGCGCTGGAAATCTCAGCCTTGATTGCCTTTGGCGGCTGCACTCCCTGGAGTTGGCGCGTCGTCCTGCTGGGGGCGGGGCTGACGCTGCTTCTGGGATGGGCCATTTCCCATTTCAAACCTTTCCGCAGTTGGGCGGGGGCGGTGTGCCTGATTGCCGCCTGGGCGGCACAACCGTTCCTCCTCAAGTGGCTACAGCACGGCTGGGCCCAACTCGTAGTCGCGCCCGAGCGTTCTTCCCTGCTCTACGCCCAGGCGTTGGTGCGGACATTCTTTCTGACCATCGGACTGTGGGGGGCGGTCTGGTGCGCCCTTGTTCGCGGCATCAGCCAATGGCGACTTTGGCGGGCAACCTTTCTGCTATTGGCCGGATTGGGCACCTTGCTTGCCGTTCGGAGCCTGGATCTGTCCGGCGCGGCCGGCGCATTTGGGTTGCTGGCGAATCGCGACTCCGGCTACGCCGCCAAGCCGACAGCCAGCCCTGTCGAAGGCTATGGCCGCATCACCTTCGCGCCCGATGGCCGCCCGTTGGAAATGGAA
>JBJFGP010000060.1:0-4835 GCA_051892815.1 Kiritimatiellia bacterium
CCGGTTGGGCGAGAATGACCGCCCCCAAGAGCCACGACAGAGCCACACCGTTGAATACCACTCCCATCCAAATACTCGCTAGGGCAAAGAGAATTCCTGCCGCGGCCAGCAAGCGAACCTCGCCACGATGCCCTAGTCGCCTGCCTAGCCATAAGACCCCAACGCCAGAGGCAATTCCCCCTAGACTTTGCACCACGCCGACCTCAGCCTCGTTGCCGCCTAGATGCCGCATGACCACAACCGCCGGAATCAACATCAGGAATGCTTGGGCAATTCCCTTGACGGCATCGGAGAGCAAGACTAGATGCCATTGAGAATCGTTCCTGCCCGGAAACGCCTCCAGTTGGACGGCTTCTTTCTGGAAATGTCCGGGCAGGAATAGGATCAGGGTCAAGGCATTGACGGCCATCGTGAACGTCCCCAACCACATATAGCCCCAGTCAGGGAAGCGTGTCACCAACCACCCAGCAGCAAGAGGCGTCAAAACAAGGAAGAGTGACTGGAAGAACATTTCAAACCCGTAGAATGCCGCGCGGCAACGCTCGTCGGTTGCTTGCTGGACAAGGAGGTTTCGGTTGCACCAAAAGAGGCCTCCGGCAGCCCCCATGGCGACTCCGGAAAGGGTAATTCCGCCAAATGACAGCATAGGGAGTGCGGCGATGGCAAAGAGGACTGTTCCGGTCAACATAATGCCCCAGCCAAAGAGTGTTTTGGGCGAGAAGTGCCCCAGTAACCAGCCGTTGGCGTAGGAAAGAATCAGTACACCGACATAGCAGCCCAGTTGGTAGGCCATGGCGTGGGAGAAGTCGTTCGAGCCCTGGCGGAGAATGTAAGTCGCGACGAACGTGTTGCCTATCGGCAGGATCGCAGCATGTACAGCAACCACCTTCGCCATAATCCTCCCATTGGGGGGCAAGGTGCTATAGGTTGCGGTTAGACAGTTCCAATGATTCGATAGGTTCATTCGTAGCGCAGGCAGTCGATGGGGTTCAGCCTAGAGGCTCGGAGTGCCGGGTAGAACCCAAAGAATATACCAACTGCCGTGCTGAATGCAAAGGAAATCACAATGGAGGAGAGGGTAACCTCAATGGGCCAGCCGTTCAAGCGTCCGACTAGCCGTGCGCCCCCCCAGCCGAGCAGAATCCCGAACATACCGCCTAAGGTAGAAAGAGTGGCCGATTCAAAGAGAAATTGCATCAGAATGGCTCCCGGCGTTGCCCCGATGGCGCTCCTTAGACCGATTTCCCTCGTCCGCTCGGTCACGGATACCAGCATGATGTTCATAATGCCGATGCCGCCCACCAGAAGAGAAATCGAGGCGACAACAGCCATCAAGACGGTCATCAATGAGGAGACGCTTGTGGCGACCTCGGTGATTTCCGTCATGTCGATTACACGAAAGTCATCTTCCGCCCCGGGCGGTAGTTTATGGCGTTGCCTCAAAAGGGCCCTGAGTTCTTGTTTGCAGCGCGGAATGTCTCTGATGTCCCATAGGCTGAAGAGCAACTGATCGACATTGTTGAACGCCCCTCTGCTCAATACCCTTTTGACCGTAGTCGAAGGCAGCCAGACCATATCGTCCTGGTCGTGACCCATTGAATTGGTGCCCTTCTTTTCCATCACCCCCAATACGCGAAAGGGCATGTTGCGAATGCGAATATACTCCCCAACGGGGTCGCGTCCATCGGGAAATAGGTTTTCTGCAACCGTCTGTCCTAGTACGCAGACACGGGCGCCAGTGTGCACATCCCCGTCTGAGAAAAATGTGCCGGAGGCAATGTTCCACTTGCGAACCGTCAAGAAGGCGGGAGTCACCCCCTGGAACTGGCTAGACCAGTTGTTGAGTGCGGAAATCATCTGCCCTGAACTGCGTACCACTGGCGTGAAAGCCTTGATCATATCAGGGAAATCATTGGTCATGGCGATGCCATCGGCTTCCATCAGCGTCTGTACACCGCCCGTCCCACCATGTACACCGCCACGCTTCATCGAGCCGGCGAAGACCAGAATGATATTGTCTCCCATCTGGGCAATCTCCGCCTTCATATTCGTTGAGGCACCTTCACCGATTGCCACAACCGCAATAACTGCCGCAATACCAACTATAATCCCCAATGCAGTCAAAAAGGAGCGAACCAGGTTGCGCTTGAGAGCCAATAGGGCGACGCCCAAAACCATCAAGGGATTCACGCGTGCACCCCCGCTATACGGCCGTCCTTGAGAACAACCGTCCTCCCAGCGTAAGCCGCTACATCGTCCTCGTGGGTCACCATAATAATAGTTTGCCCCTTGGTGTTCAATGAGCGGAAGAACTCCATAATTTCCTGCGTGGCCCTGGAATCGAGATTACCCGTGGGCTCATCTGCAAGCAAGAGGGGCGGCTGGTTCATCAGAGCCCTGGCTATTGCTACTCGCTGTTGCTGGCCTCCCGACAACTGGGCGGGCGTATGGTTGATTCTCCCGCCCAGTCCGACCTGTTCCAAGAGAGCCAATGCCCTTGCTCTTCTTGCCTGTTGAGAAAGACCATCGCGGCTATAGAGCATAGGCAGTTCGACATTCGCGCAGGCTGTTGTACGGGGCAGAAGGTTGAAGTTCTGGAAGACAAATCCGATTTTCTGATTGCGTACCAAGGCAAGTTCGCGCCTGGACATTTTCCCGACCTCCACGCCGTCAAGCACATAACTGCCAGATGTGGGGGAATCAAGACATCCCAGGATGTTCAGCAAGGTCGACTTCCCCGAACCACTGTGCCCCATAATGGCGATGAATTCGCCTTGATGCAGTTCTAGAGAGACACCATCCAAAGCCCAAACTTGTTCGGTTCCGAGCGTATAGCCCCGGCGCAAATTGCGAATGGAAATGAGTGCGGACATAGCCTGCCACTCCTACTTCTTTGGCGGTGCACCCGGCGGGCGCATGGCAAAGGGATTTTGAGTCTTGGCCTCGCCTGTTTGGAGGCCTTCGGTACCAACAATCAATTCCGCATCCTCTAATCCTTCGGCTTCAACTCCAAACTGCGTGCCATCGGCTATGATTTTCTTGAATTGAACCGCCTGCGGCACACCACCGTCACCCATAATCCACACATGCGGTCCCCGCGGGCGTTCGCAGCCTGGCGGATTGAAGCGTGTTGCCGCTAGGGGGACTTTCAAGACATTATTTGCCCGGGCGATTTCGATTGCCAGATTAGCGGTCATGCCGGGGAAGAGGCGGAGTTTGGGGTTGTCTGCCTCGATGATAACGGGAAATGTCACAACATTATTGACAGAGGTCGACGCCATACGGACTTGCACAACTGAGCCGGTGAAGGTTTGCGGATAAGCGTCTACCGTAAAGGTCACCTGTTGTCCTGCGGCAATACCACCGACATCCGCCTCTGGAATATCTGCCGCAATCTGAATCCTAGAGAGGTCGGTCGCAATATTGAATAGTGTTTGGGCATTCATTGATGAGACGACGGTCTGCCCTTCGTCGACATTGCGCTCAATAACAACACCGTTCACCGGCGAGCGAATGGTTGTATAACCTAGGTTGGCCTTTGCGAGCATCAAGTTGGCTTCGGACTTGAGCACGGCGGCTTTGTTGATGGCCAGTGTTGCGGTAAGTTTGTCGCGTTCGGCTAGCGCCGTGTCAAGGTCTGATGCGGTGGCCATCTGCTTATCAGCCAGCTTTTGGATGCGCGTCAATTCCTTCTTTGCCAAATCGAGTTCGACCTCGGTTTTTTGTACTTGCGCCTGGTTGGAGGCGAGTTCCGCGGTGGATTGTTGCACGCTGGCCTCGTAGGTGATTGGGTCGATTTGGGCGATGAGTTGACCATTGGTGACGGGGGCATTGTAGTCGACATAAAGTTTGAGGATTGGTCCGGTGACTTGGGTGCCGACCTCGATCGTCTTGATGGGCTGTACTGTCCCAGTTGCGCGAACCTCCTGCACGATGGTTCCTCGCGTAACGGTTCGTGTCCGCCAGCGCAGGGGTGGGGTGTGATCGGCGCACCCGGAAAGAAAGAGAAGAACAAGGATGGTGGGCAGGAATGTTCTCATAAATCTACCCCTAAGAGTTGGAAGAGTTTGGCTTTGGACTTTTCAACGGTGCAGGCGGCTGTGAGGCGTTTGACGCGTGCCTGTGTCAAAGTTGTCTGGGCATCGCTTCGTTCGAGAATAGTGGCTTTCCCGACCTTGAACTCTTCCTCTACGAGTTCGAAGTTCTCGGTTGCCTGGCGCAGAAGAGTGGTAGCGTCTACGAGGTTGTCTTGCGCGGAGCGGAGGTCTGCCCATGCGGTATCGAGGTCCATCAGGAGGGCTTCCTCCTGTCGAATCAGTTGGGCATCGGCTTGCTTCAAAGCAGCAGAGGCCCGCTTCAAGGCGTCTTCTTTCGAGAAGCCGGAGAAGAGCGTGTCAACCAGATGGACGCCCCACGAAATACCCAGTGTTTCGGCGGCGTTGTGAAGGTATGAAGGGGAGAGTGAAATGGAGAGTTCGGGATAAAGGTCGGCAATGGCGAGGTCGACGGCATTGCTTGCCGCGGCTCGATTGGCATACTGAAGGCACAAGGTTGGATTGTTGGTCCGGGCAAAAGCGAAGGCGTCCGAATGGGTCTCGACGGGGAGAGGGGGAAGTTCTTTCCAGCGGTAATGGATGAAGCCTTCTGAGCGAATCGAAAGGTTGTTGAGCAGGGTGGCGCGCGCGACGGAGAGTTGGTTCGAGGCAACGGTCAGTTCGACTCGCGCAGAGGTCTCTTCGGCAGCGGCTTTGGTCAAATCATATCGCCTCCCTTTGCCGATATCGAGTTTGAGTTGGGCTTCCTCTCGAAGGCGGGAGTAGAGGCGAAGGTTGTCT
>JBJFGP010000061.1:0-4807 GCA_051892815.1 Kiritimatiellia bacterium
GTTGACGGCCTTGAGGATGCCTTCTTTGAAGGCGGAGAGGTGGGTGCCGCCGTCGTTGGTGTACTGTCCGTTGACGAAGGAGTAGTAGTTTTCGCTGTAGCGGTTGGTGTGGGTGAAGGCGAGTTCGAGGGTCTTGCCGCGGAAGCGGATGGGGGCGTAGAGTTGGTCGTGCTGGGACTCGTCGTTGATGAGATCGACCAGACCGTTGCGGCTGAGAATCTCTTTGCCGTTGAGCCGGATGGTGAGCCCGGCGTTCAGGTAGGCGTACATGCGCATGCGGCGGACGACATGCTCTTCGAGGAAGCGGTATTTGGGGAACATCTCTTCGTCCGGGGTGAATTGGACGAAGGTTCCGTTCGGTTCGCGGACTTTGCCGGAACTTTTTTTGAGCAGTTCGCCTTTGGAGAAGGAGGCTTCGACATATTCATCTTCGCGGATGGAGCGGACGAGGAAGGCTTTGGAGAGGGCGTTGACGGCTTTGGTGCCGACGCCATTGAGGCCGGTGGAGAACTGGAAGGCGTCGGTGTTGTACTTGCCTCCGGTGTTGATTTGGGAGACGCATTCGACGACTTTCCCCAGGGGGATGCCTCGCCCGTAGTCGCGTACGGTGACTTCGCCGCTGTCGTAGTTGACGGTGACCTCGACCTTGTTGCCGGCGCCCATGATATGCTCGTCGATGGCGTTGTCGACGACCTCCTTGAGCAGGATGTAGATGCCGTCCTCGTATTGCGAGCCGTCGCTCTTGCGGCCGATGTACATTCCCGCGCGCAGGCGTATGTGCTCGAATGAACTGAGGCTCTTGATCTTGTCTTCGTCGTAATTGGTCTTTTTCGCCATTGGGGACTCCCGAATCGAGTGCGATACTCTACCATCTTTGGACCGGATGCGCAAGCCGCGGTTGCCTCCGGAGCCAACTTTCCGCCGCCTCCGTCCGATGGACACTTCCGACCGCAGCGGGTATCAACCTTTTGCCCTAGATGATGTCAACCTCCGTCCTCTGCATCTAGGCACCTTTGCCCCCCACTCCTGCCTAGCCACCGCCAGCCGGGAAAAAAGCGCGCGCCGAACCCGTTTCCCGACGGTGTCCGGCGCGGCTGTCTGAATTGGGGGTTGGGGAGTGGACTACTTGAAGGCGCCTTGCTTGACCAAAAACGCCTCAATCTGCTCCATCCAACTATAACTGCCCGTGCCCGGCGAGGCCTCCCGCTGGAAGCAGTGGTCTCTCAGCGCGAGCGTATGGAGTTCACCCTGAATGCCCATTCGGGCCAGTTGCTCCCAGCATTTGACCGAGCCCATCGACGAGTAGACATCCGCGTCGCCGTGAATGAAGAAAATCGGCGGCGTGTCGAGGTCGAACGAGAAGTCTCGAACCAGCCGATCTTCGTCGCGATTGCCGCGATACTTGTTGCCTCCGTCCACACCGTCGGTCAGCACATAGGCTGGATAGACCGCAATCGCCCAGTTCACATTGCACGCGATCTGGTCCAACTTGTCAATCGGCAAGTAGGAACGCCGCCGCGAACTGGTCGCCCCCATCAGCGTCAGGTGCCCGCCCGCGGAAGAGCCCATAATGCCGATGCGGTTCGGGTCGAGGCTGTACTGCGGCGCCTTCTGCTTGACGATGCGGATGGCGCGCTGGAGATCCTGCCAGGCGGTCGTGTGCTTGGCCAGCCCTTTACCCGGGCGAGGCACGCGATATTTGATGGTGACAACCGTCATGCCCTTCTCGTTGAGGTAGCGGCGGATGGGCGTGACTTCGAAACTGTCCGGGCCATTGCCCCAGTAGGCTCCGCCGGAGTAGATGATTTGGATGGCGCGCGTCTTGAGCGTCTTCGGGAAGTGCCACTCCAGATAGGGCTTGCACTGGTTCGTCTGCACATCCGGCATCCGCCCGGCAGGCCAAATGTCCTCCTTCTGGTAGTCCGCCCGCGCCGTGTCGTTCGTGTAGCGGTCGTAGAGTTTGACCTGCGGCCCGAGGCGTCCGGTGAAGTTCATCTGGTGGATGAACTCAATCGCCCGGTCGAGGCCGTTGGCGCTGTGCGGACGGTTGGGGTAGAGATGCAGTTCGGCGGGGACTTTCAACTCCCGGAGTTTGCGGTAGACCAGCGTCGAGGCGAACGGCGAGTACTCGTCCACCCCACCGTGGGACATCCACATGGGGCAGGTCTTGGCGTCAAATTTGAACTCGTCGCCCAACCGTACATCGACGGCATCGCCTTGGCGCGTGTTGGGGCTACCTTGGCCATCGGTCAGCGCATAGGCAATCGCGAACGGGCAGGCCCAGTTGATGTGGCAGGGCGTCTCATCCACCTCGTCGACCTTTTCATAGGCGGGCGTTTGGGAAGATGTCGCCAGCAAAGTCGCCAGATGCGAGCCTGCCGACATGGAGATGACACCGATTTTCTCAGGATTGAATCCACGCTTCGCCGCCTCGCGGCGCACGAGACGGATGGCCCGCTGGCCGTCCGCCCAAGCCGATGCGTAGATGGGGAGCCCTTTGGGGCGCGGCGTGCGGTAGACGAAGTTGACGCATTGGATGCCCTCGGCCGTCAGCCTGCGGTTCCACTCCGCCACAAGTCCCACATCGCAGCAGTTGAAATAGCCGCCGCCGGAGATGAGCACCATGCACGCGTCGGTCTTCTTTTCCGGTGCAGGCGGTGCCATCCACTCCAGATAGGGCATCCGGTGCTCCTCGGGCTTGAAGCCGGGCTTGCCGGACTCATCCGTCATTGCGGCGATTTGGTGGGACTGGAAGAAAGGGATTTTACCCTCAGGCCAGAGGGGAATCCGCTCCCCCGCGGCAACTGGTGCCGCCAACAGGATGAAGAAGGCAAAAGCGAAAAGATGCAGTTTCATAAGTACGCGTTTCATACCCCCATTCTATCACAACACGGAGGGCGGTTCAACATTTCTTGCGCCCTGCCGTTCGATCAGAGCCCTTTTCGGAGTTAAACCGCCGAAAAGAAGCAAAAAAGGAAACATTCTGCCGTCAACCGGAAGTAGCCCCTCGACGCATTATATATGGGGCTTGCATTCGGCGGGAAAATATGCTATTACTTCTGCCCGTAATCCATCCGAGCCGGTGCGACGCCTCCCTTCCCGGTCGGACAACCCATTTTCTCACGGAATGACTTATGGCTAAGCAACTTGTTATCGTCGAATCTCCCGCCAAGGCTAAGACCATCGGCAAGATTCTCGGCCCCGACTACCTCGTTAAATCGTCCGTCGGGCACATCCGCGATTTGCCCGAACGGCTGTTGGGGGTGGACATCGAGCACGACTTCAAGCCCGAGTATGTCATCGCCAAGAACAAGAAGAAGTTGGTCGAGGAACTGCGCAAGGCCGCCAAGGAGTGCCCCACGATTTACCTTGCCCCCGACCCTGACCGTGAAGGGGAGGCCATAGCCTGGCATCTACGCGAAGTGCTTCAAAAGGCCGCTCCAAAGGCCGAGTTCAAGCGCGTGCAGTACAATGAAATCACCGAGCACGCCGTCCGCAATGCCTTCGCCCACCCCGGCGAAATCGATATGGACCGCGTCAATGCCCAG
Source organism: Kiritimatiellia bacterium (assembly GCA_051892815.1). Taxonomy (GTDB): domain Bacteria; phylum Verrucomicrobiota; class Kiritimatiellia; order RFP12; family DVOR01; genus JAXFQS01. Next base: position 3,549 of record JBJFGP010000061.1, read on the forward strand.
CAGGCGCGCCGAGTGCTCGACCGCATTGTCGGCTACCAAGTCAGCCCCATGCTCTGGAGAAAGGTGCGCCGGGGAGCCTCCGCCGGCCGCGTCCAGTCTGTCGCCCTGCGGCTTGTCTGCGAGCGCGAACGCGAAATTCTTCAGTTCAAACCTGAGGCCTACTGGGTTATGGGCGTGAAGGTCGCCAAGGGCAATGAGAGTTTCACCGCGCGTCTGGCCCGTATCGATGGACAAGCCAAGTTCACGATTTCCGATGAGGCTGCCGCCCAGGCGCATCTTTCGCAGTTGGAAGGCCGCGCGCTGGTCGTCAAGGATTTGCAGACTAAGGACATTGTCCGCCGTGCCGTGCCGCCCTTTATCACCTCTACCCTCCAACAGGCGGCGTCGAGCTTCTGTGGTTTTTCCCCCTCGCGCACAATGTCGCTGGCGCAGCACCTTTACGAAGGCGTCGAAATCAACGGTGCGCCGGTTGGCTTGATTACCTATATGCGAACGGATTCCGTCAACCTCTCCCAGGAGGCACGCGCGGCGGCAAAGAGTTTCATCCTGGAACACTATGGCTCCGACTACTATCCGGCCAAGCCCAACTTCTTCTCCAGCCGGACCAATGCCCAGGAGGCCCACGAGGCCATTCGCCCCACCGATGTCAACTTGACGCCGGAAAAGGTTCGACCCCTGCTCGACCCGCCTGCCTTCAAACTTTATGACCTGATTTGGCGGCGCTTCGTCGCCAGTCAGATGGCTCCCCAGAAGCTGCGGCAGCATACCGTTGAAATCCTTTCGACACCGCCGCCGGAGCAAGCGCATTCCTACCTCTTCAGCGCTTCCGCCACCGAGGTTCTCTTCCCCGGCTTCCAGCGTGTCCTCAAGGCCGATCCCAAGAAGGCCCGCAAGCCCCAGAGCGATATTGCCGAGGATGATGACGACGAGGACGAAGAACCCGATGCGCTCCCCGAACTGGTTGTGGGTGACCGTCTCCAGCCTCTCGAATGGCTCACGACCCGGAAAGAGACCAAGCCCCCGAAGCGCTTCAGCGAGGCTTCGCTCATCAAAGCGCTTGAGAGCAATGGGGTCGGTCGTCCGTCTACCTACGCCGCCATCATCGAGACCCTCGACGCGCGTAAGTACATATCCCGGAACAAGCGTCAAATCGCCCCGACCGACTTTAGCTTTCAGGTCAACGACCAGCTGGTCGCCAAACTCGACAACCTCGTCAATGTCGACTTCACCGCCGATATGGAGTCCAAACTCGACCATGT
>JBJFGP010000062.1:0-21940 GCA_051892815.1 Kiritimatiellia bacterium
TTTCGGGGGAATCCGCGCGACCGTCCCTTCGAGAATCTTCAGCAGCGCCTGCTGGACTCCTTCGCCGGAGACATCGCGGGTGATGGAGACATTCTCCGTCTTGCGCGCAATCTTGTCGATCTCGTCGATATAGACGATACCGCGCGACGCCGCCTCGGGATCCATGTCCGCCGCCTGGAGCAGGTAGAGCAGAATGTTCTCGACATCCTCGCCCACATAGCCCGCCTCAGTCAGCGTGGTCGCGTCCGCAATGGCAAACGGCACCTGCAAAGCGCGCGCAATCGAACGGGCAATGAGCGTCTTGCCGCAGCCCGTAGGCCCAATCATCAGCACATTGCTCTTCTCAATCTCCACCCCCGAACGCTTGTCCGCGGGCTGGAGCAGACGCTTGTAGTGGTTGTAGACCGCCACGCTGATGGCCTTCTTCACATCGTCCTGCCCGATGACATAGCGGTCCAGGTGGCGCTTGAACTCGATGGGCTTCGGGAGCGTCTCGAAGTCAAGTTTCGGGAAGCGGCTCTTCTCGACCGGCTTCTTCTCTCCGCGGCCAATCAGTTCCTGCGCGATGCCAATGCAGTCGAAGCAGATTCCCCCGCCATCGCCCGAGCCGTTAGGGATGAATCCCGGGGTTTGTTTGGCCGGACGCCCACAGAAGGAACAGGTCGGTTCGGGGGGTGTATTCTTCTTTCTCGGCATGGTGGTCAGACCTTGGCGGGTTTGGCGACAACGTGGTCGATCAGACCATAGGCGAGCGCCTCTTCAGCCGACATGAAGTTGTCGCGCTCCGTGTCGCGGGCGATCTCCTCCAGGCTCCTGCCGCTGTGCTGGGCGAGAATACCGTTGAGGTTCTCCCGGATGCGGAGAATCTCCTTGGCGTGGATGGCGATGTCCGTGGCCTGGCCGCTTGCACCGCCGAGGGGCTGGTGAATCATGATGCGCGCATTGGGGAGGGCGTAGCGCTTGCCCTTCGCGCCTGCGGTCAACAGCACCGCGCCCATGCTGGCGGCCTGCCCGAGACAGTAGGTGGCAACATCGCAGGTCAGCGACTGCATCGTATCGTAGATGGCCAGACCCGCAGTCACGACGCCGCCGGGGGAGTTGATGTACATGGAGATGTCCTTGGTGGCGTCCTGGCTCTGGAGAAAGAGCAACTGGGCGACCACGGCGTTGGCGACGGCGTCGTCAATCTCCGTTCCGAGGAAGAGGATCCGGTCCTGCAACAGCCGTGAATAGATGTCGTAGGAGCGCTCGCCGCGTCCGGTCTGCTCGACCACATAGGGGATGAGGTAGTTGGCTTTGGGGTTCATGTCGGGGCCTTTCGCGGTTTTGCCCCGGAGCGTCGCAAAGGGCGGTTCCGGGGCGTGCGGGGCATTACTTGGCGGGCTCTGCTGGGCGGGTTGCGGCCATCAACTTGTCCATTGCCTTTTGGGCCTTGAGGTCTTCCTTGAGGCTTTCGAGGCGGCCGTTGCGCAGAAGTTTGATGTAGAGGTCTGCGGGCTTCATCTCGGCGCGCTGGGCGATGGCGACGACCTGGTTCTTGACCTCGTCTTCGCTGACCTCCAGTTTCTCGGCGTTGGCGACGCCCAGGAGGATGTAGTGCAGCCGGAGGCTCTTGACGACGTTCTCGCGGACATTCTTGAGGATTTCCTCGCGATGCTTCTCAAGTTCTTCGCGGGGGAGTTCGCGGTAGTTATTCAAGACGGTCTCAAGTTCCTGGTCGACTGACTGGTCGACTTGGGACTGGGGCAGGGGGAAGTCGGCTTTCTTGAGCAGGGCGTCGCAGATTTCCTGGCGGACGCGGTTGTCTTCCTGACGCTGGGCCTCCTGTTTCATCGCCTCGGTGAGGTGCTTCTTGGCTTCGTCGAGGCTGGTGGCGCCCATACGCTGGACGAGGGTGGCTTCATCAGCGAGCTTTTTGGCGCGGATAGCCTTGACGGTGGCCTGGTAGGAGAGTTTCTTGCCGGCGAGGGCTTCGACGGGGAAGTCTTTGGGGACAGCGATCGTGAACTCTGCCGTCTCTCCGGCCTTCTTGGCGAGGAGTTCCTTGGCGAAGCCCGGGACAGGCTCTCCATAGGCGAGGTTCATCCAGAAGTCTTTGCCTTCGACGAGGCGTTTGGCCTCCGGGGGAAGCGTTTCGGGGTCGAGTCCTTTGGCCTTGGCCTGGAAGTCGAGGCTGACCATATCGTCTTCGCCGAGGGAGTAATCTGGGGCGGCGTCTTCAAAGCCTCCGAGGTGCTTGCGGAAGGTCAGAAGCCGCTCGTCGACTTGGGCTTCGGTGACTTCGACGGGGTTGGCCTTGACCTTGAGGGCGTCGTATTTGGGGAGTTTGAATTCGGGGCGGAGGTCGACGGTGAGGGTGAAGGAGATGCCGGTCTCCGGCGAGAAGAGGTCGTTCTCGACGCTGACGAAGGATGCGACATCGAGGTTCTGCTCTTTGGCGGCCTTCGAGGCGAGTTCGCCGACGAGTCTCTGGCGTGTTTCGCGGTTGATGTCGGAGCCGAAGCGCTGTTCGATGATGGCGCGGGGCGCCTTGCCGGGGCGGAAGCCCTTGATGGTGGCCTGGCGGATGAAGGCGCCGACGCATTCTTCGTAGGTTTTGCGGGTTTCGGCGGGTTCTGCGGTGATGGCGAGTTTGACGCGGCAGTCGCCGTCTTTCTTGAGTTCTGCTTTCATGGTGTTTCCTTGGGTGGAAGCTGTGGTGTTGGGGTCACTTGCGGTTTTGGTAGAGTTTCTCCATGCGCTGGCCGATGTCGAGGAAGCCGATGTCTTCGGCGTAGACCTGCTTGTAGTAGGCGAATGCTTTTTCGTGGTCTCCGTTGGCTTCGGCAATCTGGCCGAGGGTATAGACGACGCGTTTTTTGAGGTCGTCCATGATGGGAAGTTGTTCGTTGGCGGTCTCCAGCTGCATGACTGCCATGTCGCGCTGGCCTTTGTGCATGAAGCAGACGGCGAGGTGGTAGAGCGCCTCGAGGCGGAGCTTGGGGCTCTTCTGGGCGAGTTGGAATTGGCTGATGGCTTCGTCCCATTCCTCGTGGCGGAAGAGGATGGCTCCGAGTTCGAATTTGAGGTTCAGGTCGTTGGGGTAGCGTTCGACGCGGGAGACGAGGTTGTCGTAGACGAACTGTTCTTTCTGGAGTTCGAGGTCGTCGGCCTTCTGTGCGTCTCCGGCTTCCTTGGCGGCCTGAATCTGCTGATCGAATCCGGCGGTTTCGGCGGCGACGAGGCTGCGTTCGAGTTCGGGGTCTCCGGGGTTGACTTCCTGGGCTTTGCGGAGTGTCTCGGCGGCTTCTTTGAAGCGTTTTGCCTGGGAGTAGGCGCGTGCGAGGGCGCGGTAGAAGTTGATATTTTTGGGTTCGCGGGCAATCTTGGCCTGGCCGTCGGCGATGGCGGCATCGAGGTCGGAGAGGGTGGCGACGGCCTTGTTCTTCTGGTCGAGTTTGGCGGCGAGTTCCTTGTTGCGGATGAGCTGGACGTAGCCGCCGACTTTGCCGGCGTTGGCTTCCCAGCCGCCGGCGGACATGGTGTTTTTGGCGTCGGCGTCTTTCTGGAGTCTTTGGATGGCGAGGTTGCCGGGCTTGAGGGCGTTGGCTTTGGCGAAGCAGTCGGCGGCCCGGCCGAAGATGCCGGCGGCCATGTAGGCTTTGCCGAGGCGGATGAGGAGAGGGAGGTTGTCGCTTTGGGCTTCGGAGAGGGCTTCGAGGGTGATGAGGGCGGCGTCGCTGTCGCCGGCGCCTTCGGCGGCGGCGAGGAAGAGGTCGCAGAACTGGGTGTTGAAGGGGTTTTGGCCGAGCAGGTCGTCGGCGAGGGCCATGGCTTCGGGGTATTTTTTGCGGGCGAGGAGGGCTTTGGCCTTCAGGAGTTTGAGGGTGGCGAGCAGGTCGGCGAGTTGGACGGCGAAGGGGCTTTTCTTGGCGGCGAGGAAGCGTTTGATTTGGGCGATGCGGAGGAGTTTGCGGGCTTCGTAGAAGTCGGGGTTGAGCCTGAGCGCGTCGCGGAGGAGTCGGATGGCATAGTCAAGGTTGCCGCGTTCGTAGGCGGTGTAGCCTTTGTCGTAGAGATTCTTGACTTGTCTCTCGATTTTTCTCGTGTCGTCTGCCATGGCTGAACCCTGTTCGATGGTCGCTCCGAAGATGGGCTTCGGGTATGGATAAGCGAGTAGTATACTATATTTCAGGGCGATTGGCAAGCAATTCGCCGCGTTTTGCGGTCCAAAGCGGCCGATGGCGCGGGGCGCTCGGCGTTCCGGCCGGAGGTGGGCACCTTCGGGGGCGGCGGGTTCGCACCTCTGCCTGCCGGAGGTTGACGCCTTTCGGGGCGGATGGTTGGCAGGTCTGGGGGGGCAAGGTGCCTACCGGCCGGGGCTCGGGGAATCAGGCGCGGAATGGGTCGAGGCCCAGCCGCGGCGGGCGGCTTCGCGCATCGAGGCGACGGCTTGCGCGAGGTCTTCGCGGCGGTAGAGGGCGGAGCCGGCGACGAACTGGTTGGCTCCGTGGGCGGCGCAGCGTTCGGCGGTCTGGTCGTTGATTCCGCCGTCGACCATAATGGGCAGGCCGGCGCGACCGTGGGCGGCGGCGTAGGCTCTGAGGGCGGCGATCTTGGGGAGGACTTCGGGAATGAAACTCTGCCCGCCGTAGCCGGGATGGACGCTCATCAGCAGGAACTGGTCGGCCATCTCAAGGTAGGGATAGAGCCGCTCGACGGGGGTCTCGGGATTCGCCACCAGCCCCGCCTCCGCGCCCAGTTCGCGAATGCGCGCGAGGATGGGCGCCGGGTCGTGCGGAATCTCCACGTGGATCTGCACCGAGGCCGCCCCTCGGGCAATGAAACGCTCGGCATACTCCGCCGGATGCTCCAGCATCAAGTGCACATTCATCGGCAGCGACGGCTCGATTCGGTGCGCCATCTGCGCAAAGTCTGGCCCGTAGCTCAGGTTCGGCACGAAATGCCCGTCCATCACATCCAGGTGCAGCGCGTCCGCCCCCGCCGCCTTCGTCCGGCGCACCTCGCGCCCGAGTTCCGAAAGATCCGCCGCCAGCAAAGACGGCAACACCGAAAAGTCCATCCTTCCCTCCTCCTGCTACTCCTTGCCCGCCGCGTTCGGCTTCTGCCGCGTGAGCCACTTCGAATTGTGCAGCGTGAAGAGCGCATAGGTCGGCAGCCAGAAGAGCGACAGCAATGCAAACACGCTGAAGACATACGAATAAATCGCCGTCCGTTCGTTCCGGTACGCCAGGTTGATGAACGCCTGGATCGACCCCCGGAGCAGTGCCGCCCCGAACAGGACAATCAGGAAAAGCCCGTGCGAAGTCACCAGGCAATACCCCAGCAGCAACAGCGACACGCTCGAAAGTCCCATCCCCAAAACCGACAGCAGCCAAGTCACCCTCAGGCAGAACATCCGCCCGTCCAGCAGAGCCCCCCTCGAAAACAGATAGTCCGTCAACATCAGATTCTCCCGGATGTCCGAACGCAACCACCTCAGCAGCATCCGGCACAGCCCCTGGTAACTTTCCGGCACATTCGTGTACCCCACCGCACTCCTCTGAAACACCACCCCCTTGTCCTGCCTCAGCACCAATGCCGCCAACGCCCGATCCTCCCCGATGGTCGACGGCGACCCCAGGAACTTCTGCCCCAGCCACTCCTCCAAACGCGGCTCAATCAGCTTCCGGCGGTAGGCGCTCAGAGCCCCGGGCGTGCAGATTACCGCCCGGCACGAAGACTGCCCCGCCCTCAAAACATCGAAGTTGCAGGTGAAAATCGCAGCCAGCATGCAGGGTATCAGCTTCTGCTGCTCGTGCACCACATGAATGTTCCCCGCCACCGAGCCGATAGCCTCATTCCCCACAAATGGAGACACCAGACGCCGCAGCGTTCTCGGACGGAAAAAGGTGTCCGAGTCGACCGTCACCACAATCTCCCCCTTGCTTGCCCGAATCCCGTCCGCAAGCGCCCGCTTCTTCCCCCCGTTGCACGCCCGCCGGATCGCCTTGATGCGACCGTTCGACCCCGCTGCTACCCGCTCGATGCACCCCCAGGTGTCATCCGCCGACCCGTCGTCTACCGCGACAATCTCCATCTTCTCGGGCGGGTAGTTCGACGCCAGGAGCGAACCCAGCGTCCGCACGACACCCTCTCCTTCGTTGTAGGCGGGCATAACGACCGCAATCCGCGGAAGCGCACCGTCCGGCACCGGAGGCGTCTCCCTGTAGAAGCACCAGTCGCGCACCAGCAGGAAACTCAGGTAGCCGAGATCCGCCAACAGCAGCACCTTGAAAAGCCCCTGCATCGGGAGCGAGAGCCGCCCTCCGATCCACTGCATGTCGAGGATGTCGTACCACCAGGTCGCCCAGACGATGGCAAGCGGGGTTGCGAAGAGCAGGAGGATGCGAATCCACTTGAGGAGTTGCTTGGCCATGGTGTGTCAGTAGACAAAGTCGAGCTGCAGCCGGAGGAAATAGGCTGGCTTTTCTCCTTCCAGCCCGGTGTACTCGCCGGGGACCAGGAATTCGCCCCGGATGAGCCCTCCGAGGTCGCCGCGGGAGCCAAAGAGGTTCTTTACGAGCATGAAGTTGTACTGGGCGACTCCAAGCCACCCGTAGTACTGGCCCTCGCCGCCGTTGGCGTGGAGTTCTGAGTTGGGCACGAGGGTAAAGAGGGGCCCGGTGTGGAAGAAGATGCGGTGGGCGTTGGCGAAGTGCATACGCCCGGGCGCGGCCTGGAAGACGCCTTCGGTGCCTTCGTCTGGTCTGAAGGAGAGGCCGCCCTGGAGGGAAGGATAGAGCAGGTTGCACCAGTTGCCCATGCCGTTGACATAGTTTATCTGCCCCCAGAGGAGGAGTTCGCTGAAGTAGGGGTGTCTGCCCCAAAGAGGGTTCCAGTCGGTGACCGTGCCTTGATTGGGGTCGCTGTCGCCGGAGAGGGCGAAGAAGCCGCCTCCGAGCCAGGGCTGGACGGGGAGGAATGAGGCTCTGGGGAAGGTATATTTGGCCTGGGAGTAGAACATCCAGGCGCAGATGTCGCGCCCGTCGTCGGTTCGGCCGGTTTGGAATGCGGCCTCGATTTCGGCGGCAATCTTCTGTCCGAGTCCCGGGCGGAAGCGGACGCCCTGGGTCCAAATGTTGCGGCCGGGTCGGGTGGCATTACGGTAGCGGTAGTCTTCCTCTCTTTTCCAGATGGCGTAGAGGTCGAGCGGGGCGGCGGGGGCGATAAGTGTGGTGGTGTGGTATAGGCCGACGGCGGATTCGAGGGAGCCTTCGGCGGCGACTTCGCGCTGGTTGAGTTGGCGTTCGGGGTATTTGGTGCCGTGGGGGGGGCCGAGGGCGAGGAAGTTCTCGGGCTCCTGGACGATTCCGAAGAGGCGGAGGGTGTGTGTTGGGGTGATGCGCCAGGTCGCGAGCAGGGCGTCGGTGTAGAAAGTCCGGAAGCCGTCTCCCGGGGTGCCGTCGCCGAAGATGCGCCACGAGCCGAAGCCCATCAGGTCTTGCCGCCCGAGGCGCAAATCAAGGCTGTCGTCGAGGAGGTTTTTGGCTTCGAAGTAGAGGCCGGCGAGGACGAGTTCGTCTGGCCAGGTATAGGAGCTGCGCTGGTCGCGGTGGGCGATGAACTTCTGCCATTCGTTGGCGAATTTGATGTTGAGGGCGTAGTCTTTGCGCCAGCGCGCCTCGCCCCAGATCCACTCGCGGAAGCGGAAGAGGTTCTCCATGACGGCCATGCCGTCGTAGGTGGGCATCCGGTTGTAGAGTTCCTGTCTGGCGACGAGCGAGACGCCGCCGTTGAAGGTCAACGGCGGCTCGGGGAGGACTTCAGGCGTCTGGGCCAGAAGTGGCAGGGCCAGCAGGGCGAGCGGGGCAACGCGGGTCACGGATCTCCTTGTCGGTCGGAAACAAAAAAAGCACAACCCGCGAGGATCGTGCTTCTTCAAGATGGTGCTCGGGGGGGGACTCGAACCCCCACGGATCGCTCCATATGCCCCTCAAACATACGTGTCTGCCTTTCCACCACCCGAGCTGAAGGTGTGTCGCAAAACAGGCACGAAGTCTACCATAGCCTGAGGACCGTGTCAAGCCGCAAATGCAGGTGCGGACGAAAAAGTGCCGAAGGCATCTTCACGGGCGACCGATACCAACCTTTCAGCCCCCATCCTGCCCACCTCCTGCGCCCCTTCGCAGGCTCCTTTGGGGGGCTAAGGTGGCTACCTGCCGCGCGCTCGCTTACCTACCTTTCCGGGCGAACCGATGCCGGCGCGCGGAGCCTTCTCGCGCCCGCCCCGACGCCAAAGTCTCCGCCCCAGCGCGAAGATTCTTGACATCGGGGCGCGCAATTTGATACTCTCTCCACACACCACTTATTTGAGCCAGAGTGGCGGAATGGCAGACGCAGCGGACTCAAAATCCGCCGCCCAAAAGGCGTAAGGGTTCAACTCCCTTCTCTGGCACCATCGATTTCCCCTCGCATTGCCGATTGCCCGATTCAGTCAAGGCGTCGCTAGCAGTATGGTGGAAAGCCGTATGAATCGTCCCCGCAGCCCCGATAGAATGGAATCTGAAGTGGGGCGTTTTTTCTTTTGCGCCGGGGAGAGGCGGATTTTTCCACGAGAAATTGGCTCGACAGCGGCTCGGGGTTGTGCTATAGTGGCAGGGTCAGATTGAAAAGGATTGCGTATGGCACAGCGTGTGAATCTTCCGAAGACTTCGATTGCGCCGGGGCTCGTGGCGGCCGTGCTGCTGTTGGCGGTGGCGGTCGCGGGCGGCTGCTGGTTCTGGTTTGGATGGCGCATCGAACCGCCGAACTGCGCCTTCGCGGTGCTGATGCGCAAGACGGGCGAACCGTTGCCGCCAGACCAGATCCTGGCTGACCGTCCGGGCCAGAAGGGGATTCAACTGGAGGTCGTCCCCGAAGGGCGCACATTCCGCAATCCCCTGGTGTGGAGCCACGAGATTTGCTCCATGATAGGCATCCCCGCCGGCAAGTTCGGCGTGCTCGTGCGCAAATACGGGAAAGACCTCCCGGAAGGGGAGATTATCGCCCCCTCGCCCGAGTACAAGGGCATCGTCGCGGAGGTGCTCGGCACGGGGCGCCACCGCATCAACCCCTATGCCTACGATTTGCAGGTATTCGACGATATCCGCATCGCGCCCGGGTATGTCGGAGTCGTCACCAAACTGACCGGGAACGACCTCTTTTCGCCCCCCGCCAAGGCTGAGGGCGAGGCCACTTCGCGCGGCTTCCTCTCCGCCCCCGGCAGCAAGGGAGTCCAGGCGCAGGTGCTCAGGGAAGGCACCCATCGCCTCAATCCCTACATCTACTCCGTGAGCCTGGTCAACATCCAGAGCCAGCGCATCGAACTGACCGGCGATGACGCCATTACCTTCCTCACGCTCGACGGCTTCCCAATCACCGTCGAGGGCACCCTGGAGTTCAATATCGACCCCGAGCAGGCCGCCCTTCTCACCCACGAAATCGGGGATATGGACGACATCCGCCGGAAGATTATCCTCCCTTACGCCAGGGGCTTCTCAAGGCTCGAAGGCAGCAAGCAGAAGGCCACCGCCTTCATCGTCGGCGAGTCGCGACAGGCCTTCCAGGATAGCCTCGAAAAGTTCCTCAAGTCGGTTTGCGCCCCCTGGGGAATCTCCCTCAATTCCGTGCTCATCCGCGACATCATACCGCCACAGGAGATTGCCGCCATCATCCGCGATCGGGAGCTTGCCGCGCAAGAGTGCCGCAAGATTGAACAGCAGATTGTCCAGGCCAAGTCCCTGGCCGATCTTGAGCGCCAAAAGGCCCTCGCCGACCAGAGCCGGCAGAAGGTCTTGGCGGAAACCGAGCAGATCCGCTCCCGCATTGCCGCCGAACAGGCCCAAGTCGAGAAACTGACCCAGGCCAAGGCCCAGCTTGAGGTCGCCCGCATCGGACTAGAGACCGCCAAGACTGAGGCCCAGGCGAAGTTGACCCTTGCCGAGGCCAACCGCAAGATTATCGAACGGCAGAACCGCGCGGAAGCCGATGTCCTGCGCCAGCAGGTGCAGGCTTACGGGAGCGAGAGCGACTATGTCGAGGCGGGGCTTCTGGAGAAGCTTGCGCCTCGGATCAAATCCATCACCGTCCCGGATGTGCCCGATGGAATCCTGGGGCTTCCTGTTCGGGAAGGGAAGAAAGGAGGTGCCCAGTGAAGAAGGTTTTGGCGCTTGCGATTGTCGCCGCGGTTGGGTTGGGAATCTACGGGCTCTTTCTCTGGAGTTTCTGCCGCATCGAGGTGCCGGCGGGGCATATGGCTATCGTGACGGCGAAGACGGGTGAGCCTTTGCCTGCGGGCGAAATCTTGGCTGAGCGCGGTCAGCAGGGTATCTGGCGCGACCCGCTGCCGGAAGGGCGCTATTTCCTCAATCCGGTCAAATATTCCTGGAGGATTGTGCCGAATCTGACGGTCCCGGCGGGCAAAGTGGTCATGGTGACTTCGCGCACGGGCAAGGAGTTGCCTCCTGGGCAGATTTTGGCCGCGGACAAGTCCGGGAAGGGCGTCTGGCGGAATGTGCTCGGGCCGGGGACTTACCGGTTGAATCCGTACGGCTACGCGACCTTCATGTTGGACGCGGTGAGCATTCCAATCGGCTATGTCGGTATTGTGACTTCGCAGACGGGCAAGCCGGCGAAGAAGGGGGAGTTCGCCAAGCCTGGGGAGCAGGGGGTGCTTGAGCAGACGCTCGCGCCGGGGCTTTATTACATCAATCCCCGGGCGTACCAGGTGGATGTCATCGAGGTGGGGATGAATCAGGTGACTATCGTGGGGGAGGCGGGGAGCGTGGTGGTGACGAAGTCGCAAATCCAGCAGGCTTCCGGGGGGACTGTGGTGGACCAGTTGCAGGCGGTGACGCTTGAGCGGCAGAACTTGAGTCGGGCGAATTATATGCGCGAGAAGAGCGAGGAGTTTGTCTCGCAGGGGCAGGGGTACGGGGCGAACCGGAAGGCTCAAAAGGTTTCGGCGTCGGGTTCCTGGGGGGGCAAGTTGCTCGGGGGATTGTCGTGTGCGGGTTCCCGTTCGGACTCCCGTCTGCCGCCCGATGCGGAGGCGGCGGCGGTCGATTTGTCGGCTCCGGTGGCGCGGCAGGCTTTGGTGGAGGCCAAGGCGGGGGCGATGGCCGGGGGTAGGGCGAAGTCGGCGCGGTTGGCGCTTGACAATGCGTCGGCTTTCGCGTTGAAGCGGTTTGTGGAGTTTCCGTCGCGGGATGGGTTTCAGATTATGCTGGACATGACGGTGGAGTTCGAGTTGCTGCCGGATCAGGTCGCGCGGGTCTATATGCTTTACGGGGATTTGCCGGCGGTGGTGGAGAAGATTATTCTGCCGCAGATTCTGTCGGTTTCGCGTCTGAAGGGTTCGACTTACAAGGCGCGGGACTTTATCGACGGGGAGGGGCGTCAGCAGTTTCAGGAGCAGTTGCGGGATGAGTTGGTTGCGGTGCTGAAGGAGAAGCATATTCTGGTGCACAATGCGATTATCCGGCATGTGGAGATTCCTTCGGAGATTCTCACGCCGATTCGCGAGTCGAGTCTGGCGCAGGAGCAGAATCTGACCAATTTGGCGCGTCAGGAGACGGCGCGGCAGCAGGCTTTGCTCAACACTCAGGTGGCGTTGGTCGATCAGAGTCGGGCGCAGGTCCGGCAGGAGACGGAGAAGTTGATTGCGACGGTTCAGGCGGAGACGAAGAAGGCGATTGCGCTTATCCGCGCGGAGGCTGAGCGGTCGGTCGCGGGGCTGGATCTGGAGCGTTCGCGGCTGCAGGCGGAGATTACGGCGGTGCGGGGGGATGCGGAGGTGCAGTCGAAGTATCTGGTCACGGCGGAGCGCGCCAAGGGCGAGCAGCTGCGTGCGGCGGTCTTCAAGGATCGGGCGAATTTCGGGCGGCTGAAGTTTGTCGATGGGTTGGGCGAGGATCTTGCGGTGCGGGTGTTGCACGCGGGGCCGGGGACGCTCTGGACGGACTTGAAGGGGTTGCAGCCGTCGCTTCCGGTTCCTGTCAAGCAGTAGGACCGATCCGTTTCAACCTGTCAAAGGAGCCGATATGAACCTTCGTGTTGCGGTGGTTGCCACCTGTGCGCCACTTTGCTGTCTATTCGCCGAGCCGGCGATTGCGCCCAAGTTTCTCGTGGAGAGTCCCGCCCAGGTGTCGGCGGAGAAGGCGAACCCGGCGGTCTCGGTGTCGATGCTCGAGGGCGGGAACTTCGAGGTCCGTTTTGCCGAGGGGGCGAAGAACTACCCCGGGGTGACGGTCAAGCCCAAGGAGAAGTTCTGGGATCTCTCGCCGTGGGGGCGCGTGCAGCTGAAGATCACCAACATCGGCAAGACCGCCCTCGGGCTCCACGCGCGGGTCGACGAGTACACCGGGGAGGTCTACAAGCACGACTCGTGGAATACCGAGCAGTCCTGGCTCAAGCCCGGCCAGTCCCAGACCCTCAAGGTCATCTTCGGCCACCACTACGGCCACAAGCCCGGCTATCCCCTCAATTCCGCCCGCGTCAAGCAAATCCTCCTCTTCACCGCCTCCGCACCCAAAGGCGGCGCTTTCCGCATCGAAGAACTCCAGGCCGCGGGCTCCACCGGGGAGAAACCGCCCGTCAAACCCAAGACCCCTTCGCGCAAACCCAAAGACGGCATCTTCTTCAACGGCCCCGCCGCCACCAACGCCCTCGTCAAAGCCCAGACCCCGTGGGATCTCTCCGACTACTGGCACGCCACCCTCACCCTGCGCAACCCCGGCTCCGCCCCCGCCAAAGGCCGCGCCCGCCTCCTCTCCCAAGGCGGCACCTCCTCCACCGTCGCCTACGACCTGCCCCCCCAATCGACCCGCGACATCGACATCCCATTCCTGCCCGACACCCCCTGGAAAGGCCCCGAACAGCCCGTCCTCAAACCCCACCAGAAAGGCACCGGAGGCTCCACCTTCGATAGCCGCAATGTCAACCGAATCCAACTCCTCCCCGACACCAAAGGCCCCGTCGAAATCCTCAAAGCCGCCGGCTCCCAGGCTCCCATGCAGCCCCCGCCTTGGCTCGGCACCAGGCCCCCGGTGCCCGGCAACTGGAAGCAGACCCTCGACGAAAACTTCGACCGCCTCGACCTCCGCCGCTGGAACATCTACGCACCAAACTACTGGGACAAACGCACCCACTTCTCCAAAGACAACCTCATCGTCAAGGACGGCAAAGCCATCCTCCGCTACCAGCGCAAACGCGGCTGGCACAACGACTCCCAGGGCCACAAGGCCGGTCAGACCGACTACGCCTGCGGCATCCTCTCGACCTACGGCAAATGGACCCAGCGCTACGGATACTTCGAAGCCCGTATGAAACTCCCCACCGCCCCCGGCCTTTGGCCCGCCTTCTGGACAATGCCCGATAGAGGCCGCGACAAAGACCCCTCAGGCAAACAATTCTGGCTCCGGACCGATACCAAGAAAATAGCCGGCGACACCATCGGAGGCATGGAATTCGACATCATGGAACACCTCACCGCCTGGGGCCCGCACCGCTTCAACATCGCCTTCCATTGGAACGGCTACGGCAAAGAGCACCTCGCCACCGGCACCGACTACGCCCTACTCGGCCCAGACCCAGAAGGCTACATCACCGTCGGACTCCTGTGGGAACCCGGCCAAGCCTCCATCTACGGAAACGGCCGGCTGATGGCAACCTGGAAGAACGAAGGCGTCTCGGATACGCCCGCCTATCTCATCCTCTATATGGTCTCAGGAGGCTGGGCCAACAACGCCCTCGAAGACAACCGCCTGCCCGCCGACTTTACTATCGATTATGTCCGCGCCTGGCAACGCGCCGACCTCGCCTCGCCCGCCGACGGCCCCCAGCCCAACGAAGGCCATCCCTACTCCCTCGACAACTGATTCCACCCATGCGCATCCTCCTCGCACTCCCCCTCCTTGCCGCCACCGCCCTCCACGGTGCCGAATGCCGCGTCTCCACTGCCGACCGCCGTCTGCAGTTCGCCCCGGCAACCGTCGAGACCAACGACTGGCGACCCGAAGTCCGCCTGGATGCCAACGCCCTGCGCCAGACGATAGACGGCTTCGGCCCCGCCTTGACGGGCTCTTCCTGCCACAATCTCATGCGCCTGCCGCCGGAACGCCGCCGCGCGATTCTCAAGGAGTGCTTCGGCGAAAAGGGGTGGAATTGTGTGCGCGTCAGCATCGGGTGCTCGGACTTCTCGCTCGACGAGTATACCTACTGCGACACGCCGGGGATTGAGCACTTCGCCCTCACCCGGTACGAGACGGACGAGCTCTTTCCCGTGCTCCGCGAGGTGCGGGAGATAAACCCCAATGTCCGCATTCTCGCCTCGCCGTGGACCTGCCCTCGTTGGATGAAGGTGAAGAATCTCAAGAGCCTCGAACCCTACAATTCCTGGACGGGCGGGCAACTCAATCCAAGGCACTATGCGGCCTATGCGGAGTATTTCGTCCGCTATCTTCGGGCTATGCAGAAGGCGGGATTCGAGGTCGACTGGCTGACCATCCAGAACGAACCGCTCAACCGTTTCAATTCCGCCTCGCTCTTCATGGGGTGGGAAGAGCAAAGGGACTTTCTCAAGCAGGCTCTGGGGCCGGCGCTGGCCAAGGCGGGACTCAAGACGAAGGTGCTTTTGTGGGATCACAATTACAACTATGACAAGGTGGAGGGGCAGACCGACTATGTCCGCCGCATCCTTGCTGACCCTGCCGCTGCTCGCTACGCCGCGGGGTCTGCCTGGCATGCCTATATGAACGGGGACAAGAACGAGCTGCTCAAGATCCACGATTCCGCGCCGGAGAAGGAAATCCACTTTACGGAGTATTCCAGCGGCCGGTGGAGTTATCCGTTCGAGAAGGATTTCATGTGGTCGATGGAGGAGTTGGGCATCGGGTGTGTCAACCGCTGGTGCCGTTCGGTGTTCATCTGGAACTTCCTTTTGGACGAGCGGTGCGGGCCGAAGCGTCCGAAGGGGTGCCAAACGGGGATTGGCGCGTTGACGGTCGATTTCTCGGCACCAGGCGGGGCGTCGATTGTGAAGGAATCGCACTATTTCCTGCTGAGCCACCTGTCGCACGCGTTCTCGCCGGGGGCCCGGATTCTGAAGGCTCCGGAGCGTCCGATCCCGGGCATCTTGTTTGCGGCGGGGGCGAATCCAGACGGGTCGTGCGGGGTTGCGATTGGGAACCAGTCGACCGAAGAGCGGGTGCTGACGGTCGGCTATAAGGGGCGTCAGGCCACATTCAGGCTGCCACCCCGGAGTTTTGCCTCCGGGCGGTTCTGATTCTAATGGAAAAGGAGTAGAAGATGAAGCAGTTTCTGTTGTTGATGCTAACCGTTCCGCTGGCTGTCTGGTCGGCGCAATTTCCCCACTATGCTTCGCGCGAGCGCCAGTCGCTTTCGGGTACCTGGGCCTTCGCGTGGCTGGGCGACAAGGTTGATGTCGCGTCCATCGACCCCTCGAAAGTCGCCTGTCCGGAGGTCGCCGCGGTGCCTGGCGTCTACGACACTTCGCTCGCCGACTACGGCCGGCGGGGAAGCGCGCTCTACCGCCGGAGCGTGACTACCGGCGAAGGGCGCTACCGCTTGACTTTCGAGGGGCTCGGGCTCTATGCGAAGGTCTGGTTCGATGGGACGCTCCTGGGCGAAATCAAGATTCCCTGGTCGACCGTCTCGTTCGACTTCGACGCCCGCGCGGGCGAACACGATTTGGCGGTGCTCGTCGACAACCGCTACAGCGAGAAGACCGCGCCCCTCTTCAAGCGCGACTACGACTTCTATCCCTACGGCGGCATCTACCGCGATGTCACCCTGACCACCCTCCCCCGGCGGCGCGTCGAACGCATCCTCGCCCAGACCCTCCAGACCTCGCCCGCAAAGGTGCGTATCACCGTCTTCACCGAAGGGGCACGAAACGGGGAGAAAGTTGCGCTCCACTTCAACCAGGACCTTGCCACCTCCCGCGACCTTTCATTGGTATCCAACCAGGCGACAGGTGAGTTCCTTTTGGACCGCGCCCTGCCTTGGACCCCGGACCGCCCCGAACTGCAACTCGTCACCGCCGACTACGCCGGAGACCGCGTCACCGAACGCTTCGGCGTGCGCACCATCGCCACACGAGGCAGAGAGATCCTCCTCAACGGCGAGCCCCTCAAACTCTACGGCGTCAACCGCCACGAGTCCCATCCCCAATTCGGCCCCGTCCAGAACCTCCACCTCATGCTCGAAGACATCCGCCTCGTGCGCCAACTCGGCGGAAACTTCATCCGCACCGTCCACTACCAGCACGACCCCGCGTTCTACGAACTCTGCGACGAAACCGGTATGCTCCTCTGGGCCGAAAGCCTCGGCTGGGGCCTCGGCGGCTACGGACAGCCCAACAACCGTACCCTCCTCGACAACCAGAAACTGCTCGAGCAAGAGACCCTCGCCCTGGCCCGAATCGCCGCCAACCATCCCTCCATCATCCTCGCCGGATTCCTAAACGAATGCGCCTCTGATAACAAGGCAAACCTCCCCGTCTACCAATCCCTCGCCGCCATCCTGCGCACCAATGCCCCCAATGCACTCGTCACCTACGCCTCCAACCGCATCCGCAACGATGTCTGCATGAGCGTATGCGATGTCGCCTCCGTCAACTACTACCCCGGTTGGATCTGGCCCGAGTCTAACGGCGCTCCAGAGGATGGAATCGCCCCCTTCATACGCACCGTCGCGGCGTGGGCCTGCGACCCGAAGAACTCCGATGTCTGCAACAAACCCCTCATCACCTCGGAAACCGGCTGCTGCGGCGTCTACGGCGTGCGCGACTCCGCTGCCGCCCAATGGTCCGAGGAATACCAAAGCCGCTACCTGGCCGAAAGCATCCGCACTTCGATGGGCACGGGTAGGTTCGCCGGGGTCTGCATCTGGCAAATGTTCGACACCCGATCCTATGTCAACATGGGCAATATCCGCGGCAAATTCCGGGGCTTCAACAATGCCGGGCTTCTGGACGAATATCGCCGCCCCAAGGAGGCCTTTCGTACGGTCGGACAACTTTTCAAGGAACTCAGGAAACAAGAGGGCTCAAAGCAATGAATAAAACCAAAAAAGCCATTCTTCCACTCTTTCTGCTGGCCGCCACCGTCTTCGGCGGCTTGCCGCCCGGGGACCCGTTTGGTTCCCGCGCCGCCACCTTTGAGAAGGAGGGAAAGCGGTTGCTCTATAGGGAGATTCAGCCCGAAGGGGTGGACGCTTCGCGCCGCTATCCCTTGGTTCTTTTTCTCCACGGGGCGGGCGAGAGGGGGAGTGACAATCACCGCCAAATGGTGCACGGAATCAAGTCTCTTGTGGCCTTTTCCAAGGCTTACGGCGAGCCCTGTTTCTACTTGATTCCGCAGTGTCCGGAAGGGCGGCAGTGGGTCAAAGTCCCGTGGGGAGCGAAGGCGCACGCTATCCCGGAATCGCCTTCGGAGGAGCTTGCCTTGGCGCTGGATCTGGTGAAGGAGAAGGCGGCCGAGTGGCCTATCGACAAGGATCGAATCTACATTACGGGCATCTCGATGGGCGGGTATGGAACTTGGGATGCGATTGCCAGGGAGCCCGGGCTTTTTGCGGCGGCGATTCCGATTTGTGGTGGGGGCGATGTGGCGTGCGCGGAGCGTTTGAAGGGGTTGCCGATTTGGGTATTCCACGGTTCGGCGGACGCGGCTGTTCCGGTCTGCCGGTCGCGCAATATGGTGGAGGCTTTGCGCCGTGCCGGCGGTCGGGTTCTCTACCACGAGTATCCGGGGTCGGGGCACAATGTCTGGTCGCGGACATACGACAATGCGGTGGTGCTTCGCTGGCTTTTCGATCAGCGCAAGTCGGGCCGCTAAGGGGAATCGTCTAGACAGGAAACGGATTCAGGAGTGGTTCGCCCCGTTGTCTGATGGATAGGCACGGGGCGAGGGGATTGGTGGCAACCAATGGGTCTCGGAGGTTGCCACCTTTTGGGGGCGGAGGAAGGTATGAATCGGTCGATTGGGTTGCTATCTATTGTTCTGCTTGCCGGGTTGCCGCTGATGGCGCAGCAGCCTTCGGCGGGGCCGCTGTCGGTGGCGCTTGAGGCGGCGGCGGGTTCGGTCGCGACGCCGAAGGGGGTGGTCGAGTACCGGCTCTATTCGCCGGAGCCAATCGAGGCGGGGCGGCGTTATCCACTGGTGCTGTTTCTGCACGGCTCGGGGGAACGGGGGACGAACAATACGGCGCAGTTGAAGTTCGGCGTTCGCGACCTGCTCAAGTGGGGGAAGGTGTTTGGGGAGCCGATGTTTCTGCTGGCTCCACAGTGTCCGCCGGGGCAGAAGTGGGTCGAGGTGCCGTGGGACAGGCGGATTCATCCGATGCCGAAGGAGCCGTCGGATCCGATGCGCGGGGTGGTTGCGGCGCTGGAGAAGGTTTGCCGGGAGTGCCCGGTCGACCCGGCCCGGATTTACCTGACGGGGTTGTCGATGGGCGGGTACGGATGTTGGGATTTGCTGGGGCGGAAGCCGGGCTTTTTCGCGGCGGCGATGCCGGTATGCGGCAGTGGGGATCCCGCGCAGGCGAGGGGAATGGTGGAGACGCCAATCTGGGCGGTTCACGGCTCGAAGGATGGCGCGGTGCCGGTCGCGCATTCGGCGGCGATGATTCAAGCGATTCGCGGCGCGGGCGGCAAGCGGGCGCTCTTCCACGAGATACCGGGCGCGGGGCACGATGTCTGGTCGCGCACCTATTCCAATCCAATGGCCCTGCGCTGGCTCTTTGAACAGCGCAACCCCAATCCGCCGTCGCTCTGACGCCCTTTGGTTGGTGTCTCTCGGGGCGAGAGGTGGCAACCTTCCGCACCGGTGGGTGGGCACCTTCGGGGGTGGTTTGTGCCTATCCGCGAGACCTATTGGTGCCTATCTCCGGGCGGAGGTGGTGGCCCTGTCTGGTATCAAAAACTGCCGGGCGAAGGCTTTTGGGGCTTGCATCTTTTGCGCGGATGGATTATCCTTGTGAGAAGAATAGCGAACCATCCCTGTATGCACACGCAACCGTTGATAACCTTCCGACTGCCGGCGCTCTGCCTCGGCCTCTGCCTCGCGGCGGCGAGCCCTCTCCGAGCCGACACCCTGATTGAAAGTTTCGACCTGACCGCCGCCGTGCGCAGCGCCGTCTCCGAGGGAGTGTGCCAAGCGCCCGTCATCGAAGAGAAGGGCTCCTACGCCGGCTATCCCGCCAGTAACCTTTTCGACGGCATCAACTACTCTACCTCCACTAACAAGGAGTGCCGCTGGCTCGCCGTCTTCAAGTCCCCCAACGAAGGCGACCAATGCTTCGTGACCTATCGAGTCCCCGACGACTACCGCCCCGATGAAGCCTTCGCCCTCCAGTACTACACTCTCTCCCGCAACGCTGTTGCCGACTACGACTACCCCCGCTCGCCCACCCTTTGGTCCATTTACGGCATTGACGACGACGGAACCGAAACCCTCATCACCACCGAGAACAATTACAGCTACGGCTGGATGGGATGGGTCGCCGCAACCCCCACCGCAGACTACCGACACGGCACCTACATTCCAACCCCAACCTACCGCGGCTACCGCGCCTTCAAGTTCGTTCCCCATCAGACCGCCTCCTCTGATAGCGTCAACTGCGGCTTTTGCGAACTCGCTCTCGGCGTCCGCCCAGTCCCTCGGCAACCCCAGCCCATCTTTGACCTCGCCACCGACCTCCGCAACACCCTCGCCCAAGGCCTTTGCTCCCAGCCAACCGTCGAAAGCCTAGGCGCCCACGGCTCCTACCCCGCCGAACGCCTCTTCGACGGCATCTCCTACTCCTTCATCACCAACGCATCCCGCCGCTGGATTGCCAAATACACCCAGCCCAACACCGGAGACCAGTGCTTCGTCACCTACCGGCTTCCCGACGACTACCGCCCCGGACAACGCTTCCTCCTCCGCCAATATACCCTCTACCGAACCGCCGCCAACGCCATCGACCTCGCCCGAGTCCCACTTGAATGGGCCATCTACGGAATCAGCGACAACGGCCAGGATGAACTCATCACCCAAAACGCCCGTACCTACGAATCCTGGGGCAACCAAGACTACAATAGTTCCGACTCACCAGATCAAATCCTCCTCCCAGACCTCCGACAGGCCACCTACCGCCTAGCCCCCTCCGCCACCAGCCCAAGCAAAGCCTACCGAGCCTTTAAATTCATCCCCATCCAGACCGCCGCACCCGCAAGCGAAGGCTGGAAATGCGGACTCGTCGAACTCTCCCTCGCCGTCGAAGCCGTCACACCAGAACTCCCCACACTCATCCTCTTCCGCTAAGCCACCGCCCCCAGACCTGCCCCCGATTCACCCCCGCTCGCGGTCAATAACAGTTGCAAAAAAGACCCGACTCTGCTATCCTTATTTAAGCGACAAACCGCCTCACGGAAACCCAACCATGAAACACCTTCCTACCTACCTCGCCCTCGCCGCCCTGCCCGCCTTCGGAGGCATTTTCGGCGAACTTCCCGACGACCGACATGCCTGGTCTGTGCACGATTCCAATCGCCCCGTTCCCCCCGTTGTCGCCGCAGAACCCGGCAAAGCCCCTTCCGATGCCATCGTCCTGTTCGATGGCACCAATCTCGACGCTTGGCAGAAAGACAACGACCGCGGAGAAACCGCCCACTGGCGCATCCGCGATGGTATCCTCATCTCCAGCAGAGGCGGCGGAATCCGTACCCGACAAAACTTTGGAGACTGCCAATTCCATATCGAGTGGCGCGCCCCGGAAAATCTACCTAAGCATATAACAGGTCAGGCACGATTCAACTCTGGCGTATTCTTCGGCGGCGTCGGCGGATACGAAATCCAGATTCTCGACTCTTACAACTCTCCGACCTATGCCGATGGTCAGGCTGCGGCCGTCTATGGTCAAAATCCGCCCCTTGTCAATGCCATGCGTCCGCCCAAGGAGTGGCAAACCTACGACATCATTTGGCATCAACCTCGCCGTGGCGCGGATGGCAAGATGCTCACTCGCGGGTCGGTGACGGTGCTCCACAATGGTGTGCTGGTCCAGGACCATTGGGAGTACGAGGGCGGGCACACTTGGCGCCGTCGTCTGGACTATCCCAAACTGCCGCCCAAGGGCCCAATCTTCCTTCAAGATCACGGGAATGATGTCGAATTCCGCAACATTTGGATACGAGAGATTCCGGCGCGCGAGGAGAATACGACGCATGGAACTCCGTGGGTCAACAAGGACGATGTCTTGAAACTCCGCGCCCAGACTGCCGAGCGTCTTCTGGCCGAGCGCAAGGACAAGTTGACGCTTGAAGATATTCTTGAAATCCGCTCCTACTTTACCACTCCCGAGAACAAGGCCCTCACCAAAAAGCTCGCCGACGAATACATCGCCGAGGTCAAGACCTACACGCCCGAGAGCATTGACGATGCCAAGATGGGCCGCATGCGCTATCTCAACGACTGCTGCCGCCGGCTCGTTCAGGCGAAGGTCTTTCCGCCCACCTGCACGGTTCTGGCGGCGACCGACGAAGCCATCAAGCGCCTCGAACCTGCCCTCAAGGCCAAGAAAGCCAAGTAGTCCCCTTCGCGTCTAGCCGCGCCTCCGCAACCTGCCTTCCCGCCGGCTCGGCGAATGGGTTGCTCGGACGGCGATGACAATCCAATTCGGCCTAAAGAACCAGTCCATCTTCGTGGTGGACTGGTTCTTTAGGTTCACACCCATTCCCGTCAATCTCCGGGCGTCCTTCCCGACAATCTTTGCACGCGAAAGGTTGGCACCAATGAAGAAAAATGGTGCCTGCTATGGTATCCTGTACCAAGTCGCCGCCCCCAAGCCGACAACCCAACGCTCCCCCCGAAATGAGGGCTTTCACCGGGCACCTTCCCAATCAATCTCAGCGAGG
>JBJFGP010000063.1:0-21726 GCA_051892815.1 Kiritimatiellia bacterium
AAGACGCTGTGGTGCCGGCGGAGGCGGTCATGGAGTGGTTCGGGAGGTGTGTGGGGGCGCTGGGGTTGGATAGGGCTCGGTCGTGCCTGAGGTTGTATGCGCTGATTGGGCGTGGGCATATGGCAGGGGGGAGCGAGGGGATGCAGGAGATTGTGAATCGGCAGCGTTTGATTGAGGCTTGGGTGGAGCGTGGTGTGGCGCCGGGACCTGTGTCGGCTCGGTGCGGGGACGGGCGTATGCGTCCGGTGGAGGCGTACTGGCCGGAGTGAGTGTTTGGTTCGTGTCAAAGGAGCGGTTATGAAGTCGATTGTCGGGTTGATTGTGTGCGGTGCGCTGGTCTCGATGCCGGGCATCTTGATTCGGGATTGCTGGGCAGCGGGGGGGCAAAAGGTTGGTACCTTGTCAACCCTTTCGAAGGCACCTTCGGGGGGCGGTGGTGTGTTGGAATCGCCCCCAAAGGTTGCCACCTTGCCCTCCGGGGCCAAGCAACCTTCCGGGGTGGTGGGCTTCGGGAATCCCTCACAGGAGGGCCAAGCTCCCTCCCGTGGCGTCACCCTCAAAGCCGGGGCCGGGTGGATTCCTTTGACGGCGACGCCCGAGATTCACCCCGGCAGCGCGCTGGACTTCTCCGCGATGCGTCCGACCGAGGCTCCCGCGGGGAAACACGGGCGCGTGGTCTGCCGTGGGGCACACTTCGAGTTCGAGCAGCGCAAGGGCGACCCCGTCCGGTTCTATGGCGTCAACCTCTGCTTCGGAGCCAATTATCCCGAACTCGACGAAGCCCGGAAACTCGCCGCCAACCTGGCGCGAATTGGGTACAACGCCGTGCGCATCCACCACCACGACGGCGGGTTGGTCCAAGGAAGCGGAGATTCCACCAAACCCAACCCGGAGATGCTCAGGAAACTCGACGGCTTGCTGGCAGCCTGCATCGAGCAAGGACTGTATGTCACCACCGATCTCTTTGTCTCCCGCCGCGTCCCCTGGAACGAAGTCGGCATCGCCCGCCCCGGCAACCTGGCGCAGGACGAGTATAAACTCGCCGCCGTCTTTCTCCCCAAGGCAAGAGAGAACCTCAAGGCCTTCTCAAGGGCCCTCCTCTGCCATGTCAACCCCTTCACCGGAAGGCGCTGGGCCGACGAACCGGGGCTAGCCTGTCTGGCCCTGATCAACGAAGGAAACCTGATGAATCGCGGGGGCAAACCCCTCGCCAAGATGCCCGGATGCGAGACCGCCTGGAAGGCTTGGCTGGCCGAAAAGAAACGCACCCAGCCGGAACACTACAGCCAAGTCCCCGACACGATTCCCGAGAACGCCTGGGCCCATGGCCTGCATACCCCCGCCTTCACACAGTTCCTTCGCGAACGGGAACTGGAGTTCGCCAAAGACATGAAGAGGTTCCTTAGAGAGGAGATCAAGACGCCTATCCCAATCTCCAATTTAAGCTCGTGGTGGAACCCGGTTGTTTACCAGCAGGTGCGGGCGGAGGTGCTTGATTATGTGGACGATCATTTCTATGTCGACCACCCGAGGTTCCTAGGAAAGCCGTGGCGGTTGCCTTCGGAATGCTCCAATTCGAATCCGCTTTTGGGGGCGGCTTGTGGCATGCCGGATGTGCCGTTCAAGCGTTTGCTGGACCGTCCTTTCACCATTACTGAGTACAACTATTCTGGGCCTGGAAGGTTCCGCGGGCTGGGCGGGATTGTGACGGGGGCGGCGGCAGCTTTGCAGGACTGGGATGGGTTGTGGCGGTTTGCCTGGGCGCACGGGATTGAGTCGATTCGGTATCCGGGAAGCCGTCCGATGGGTTATTTCAACATGGCGGATGATCCGCTTTCGTTGGCGGCCGAGAGGGCTTCGATATGTCTCTATCTTCGTAGGGATTTGCCGGTGTTGGGGAGGCGTTGCGCGGTGGTGCTGGATGAGGCGTGTCTGAGGGTGGCGGACGGGAAGCAGCGGATGAGTTCTGCGGGTTGGAGGTGGCTTGGCTGGTATGCTCAGTTGGGGACGGTGGTTGGCGGGAAGGCGCCTGAGGGTACGGTGTGGTCGATTGGTTTTCCTGAGGCGTACGAGGTGGAGAGCGAGGAGATTTGCCGTCGGTGGCTGGGGTGCGAGCGGCGTCCGTCGGTGGCTGGGGACGGGCATATTCGGTTGGACAATGTGGGCGGGAGTTTCACTATTACGACGCCTCGGACCTGCGGCGGTTTTGCCGAGCGTGGTGTGATTCGGGCGGATGGGCTGGTGGCCGAGTTGGACTCGCCGGGGACGGTATGGGCTTCGTCGCTTGATGGCTTGCCGATTGACCGTTCGCGCCGTCTGCTGGTGACGCATCTGACGGATCTCCAGAACAGCAACATTCGCTACCGTACGGCGGATTTGAAGGTCTTGGAGGATTGGGGCGGTCTGCCCTACCTGGTCCGGAAGGGGCGCGCGGAGGTCTCGCTCGGGGTGGCTCCCGGGGGGTGGACGGTCTACCGTCTCGATACCGCGGGGAGGCGTTTGTCGGAGGTCCCTTCCGCCTGGCGAGAGGGGCGGCTCTGCCTGACGCTCAAGACCGATTACGACCCGGCCTGCGCCACGATGCTCTACGAAGTCGTCGCCCGATAGGTGCGCACCTCCGGGACCGGCAGGTTGCCACCTCCGCCCCCGAAAGGTAGGCACCAGACGCCCCGAAAGATACCTACCTTTCGGGGCGCTTCGCAGGCACGAACCGCTTCACTCCGCGGCTTCCCTCCGCTCCGGAGTTTGCCACCAGGCGAGAAACTCGATGTTCCCCTCCGGCCCCTTGAGCGGCGAGACCTCCACCCCCAGCGACGCGAGCCCAAGTTCCCCCGTCCCGAACGCCAGAATCTCCTCGACAACCCGCTTGTGCACCTCCGGATCGCGCACCACCCCGCCCGGCACAAACTCCCGCCCCGCCTCAAACTGCGGCTTGATCAGCGAGACCAGCTGCGCCCCCGGCTTGAGCACCCGAACCATCGGCGGCAGAATCAACTTGAGCGAGATGAACGACACATCCGTCACCCCAAACTCCGGCGTCCCGGGCAAATCCTCCGCCCGCAGATACCGCGCATTGAACGACTCCCGCGACCACACCCGAGGGTCGCTCCGCATCTTCCAATGCAACTGGTTCTTCCCCACATCCACCGCATAGACCTGCTTCGCCCCGTGCTGCAGCAGGCAATCCGTGAACCCGCCCGTAGACGCCCCCACATCCAATGCCACCAGCCCCTCGACCGAAAGATTGAAAGCCCTGAACGCACCCTCGAGCTTCTCCCCCCCCCGCGAAACGAACCTCGGACGCCGCAAAACCTCAATCCCCGCGTCCGACTCGAACCGATGCCCCGCCTTCGTCGCAGGCTGCCCCTCAACCCGGACCTCGCCCGCCAAAATCAGCCGCTGCGCCGCTTCCCGGCTCTCCGCCAACCCCCGCAAAACCAGCAGCGCGTCAAGCCTCTCCTTCACGACTGGCCACCGCTCAAAAGACCGAAACATTCAGGCTTGTGGAAGTTCAACTTCTCGCCAATCGGCGCCCAGCTGCCCCAGTGCGGATGCGAGGAATTGTCCGCACACTTGTAGAAATTGCAGAGGAATTCCCCACAATCGCACCCGTCACCCCACACCCGCCGCATAAACCCGTACGGCACAAACGCAGACGCCCGCCAGTTCACCGGCTCGGTAATCTCCGGGTCGATCGGCCCCTTGTGATCCGTCTCAATCACAATGTCCGAACTCTCCACAAACGCCGCATCCGCCAGACCACCCTTCGGCAACCTCCGCCAGTCCCTCACATGCGAAATGTGCGCCGCGCCTGCTATGGTCATCTCAATGTTGACATACGTCCGCTCCCCGCGCGGCTTGAAGAAAAACTCCACACAACTGTCCAGGTACGCATCCACCTTCGGCCTACCCTGCGCCACCGCTCGTACATAGCGGTCCGCTACCGTGAAACAGACCAGAATCCCCCGCGCATCCCTAGTGACGATGAAGCGGGTTTCGGGCCGATGGCCCGAACTCATGGGATGGAAATTGGCGATGGTGTTCCATTCGCCGAAACGGCAGGTTTGCATAGAACGAGTCTCCTTCAGATTGAACATCTTTCCATTAGATTGCGCGCCGCCCGGAGCGCGTCGCGGACGATTTCCTCCTCGCCGGCTACCTTCCTCCGGCGCATGATCGTACGCCCCGCGCAGACCACGGTATCAAGGCAATCGCTCCCGGCGGAATAGAGCAGATTGGAGTCCAGATTGAAATCCGCGGTCAGACTGTGGTGTACCCTATTCCACAACAGACAGTCGCCCGCGTAGCCCGGAGCAATGCGCCCGGCCTTGAGACCGTAGGCTTGAGCGGAGCCGGCGCGTGCGGCTTCGAGGACCTCTTTGGCGGGCGCAGTCCGGGGGCATTGGCTGACACCTTTGGCGAGAAGGGCGGCAAACTTGGCCTCTTCTCGAAGGTCGAGATTGTTGGAGGAGGCTGCCCCGTCCGTGCCCAGGGCGAGCTTGCAGTTGGCCTCGCGGGCGGCTTTCCAGTCGAAGAATCCGGAGGCGAGTTTGAGGTTGGATCGTGGGCAGTGGACGAGTGTGGCGCCGGTCGGCATCTTCGAGCCAAATGGCGTGTGCGAGGACGGTCTGTGGTGTCAATCCGCCGCAGGCGTCGAGGTGTTGGGCGGGGGTGAGTCCTTGGTTGGTCTGGCGGCAGTCGTTGACTTCTTGGCGGGTTTCGGCGAGGTGGATGTGGAGGGGAAGGTTCCAATCTCGGGCGAGTTTGGCGCATATTTTGAGGCGTTTGGGTGCGACGGTGTAGATGGCGTGGGGGCCTATGGCGAAGGTGATGCGGTTGGAGTGGGGGAGGGCGAGGAGTGTCTCGCATTCGCGTTGGATGTCGGGCTGGTCTTGGGTTTTTCCGCCGAGGCAAAGGGAGCCGATTGAGGCGCGCACGCCGAGTTCGTCTGCGGCTTGGACGGCGCGCTGGGGGTGCCAGTACATGTCGGCGAAGAATACGGTGCCGCTTTTGATCATCTCGAGTATGGCCAGGCGGGTTCCGATGAGGATGTCGTCCGGGGTCATGTGGCTTTCGAGGGGCCAGATGTGGTTTTGGAGCCACTCTTGGAGGGGGATGTCGTCGGCGGCTCCGCGCAAGAGGGTCATGGCGGCGTGTGTGTGGGCGTTGTAGAAGGCGGGGGTTGCGACGAGGCCTTGGGCGTCGAGTGTTTCGGTCTGGGGGTGGGCAGGGTACGGGCGGGCGCAATGCGGGTGAAGGTGCCGTTTTCGATGAGGATGTCGACGGTTTGTCCGTCGAGGATGGCGTTTTGGATCAGGAGGCTTGGCATGGGATTCGTTTGGCGATTTGGTGTTCGGCGAGGAGTGCGGCGAGGGATGAGAGGAGGACGAATGCGGGGAGTGTCTGGAAGCCGATTCGGGCCATGATGATTCCGGCGAGGGGTGGGATGAGGGCGCCTCCCGCCATGCCGCAGGCGCCTTGGAGTCCGGTGAGGCGGACGGCGATGTCGGGGCGGAATCGGCGGCTGGCGGCGTGCATGAGGGTGGGGTAGATGGGACCGATGAGGAAGCCGGCGGCGGCGATTCCGGCAAGGGGGAGCCCGACGAGGATGAGGGTCGCGCCGAGGATGCCGCCGAGGGCGCTTTGCCTCACGAGGCGGTGGTGCCCGAGGCGGTCGGCGAGGCATCCCCAGAGGAGGCGTCCGAGGGTGAGCAGGGCCCAGTAGAGGGTGATGACGGCGCCGGCGCGGTCCATGGGATAGCCTTGCTCGACGAGGTAGGTGTGGCCCCAGAGTCCAATCAGGGATTCCATGCCGACGTAGCTCAGGAAGATGGAGGCGCTCAGCAGGTAGGCGAGGCGGTCGCTGGATGCTCCGCTCCGTGGGGTTTGCACGCGCCGGGCGGAAGGTTGCAACCAGTCGGTGGCGAAGGTAAACAGGAGTGCGAGCAGGAGCTGGGCACCTCCGAGACACCAGTATGCCAACCTCCAGCCGGCATTCCTTGCTAGGCACAGGGTCAACACCGCGGGGCCGATTGTCGCGCCGATGCCCCAGAAACAGTGCAGCCAGTTCATCTGCCGCGCACTGTAGCGTTGCGCCGCGAAGCAGTTCATCCCGGTGTCGACAGTCCCCTGCCCGAAGCCGTAGGGAATCACCAGAATCAGCAACCAGACCAGGCCGCGCGCGCAACCCGTCGCCACCAGCGCCAGCCCCGTCGCCAGCCCGCAGCACGCCAGCACCCGCCCGACCGGATAGCGAGCCAGCACCCGCGAATAGAGCAGCGAACCGGTCGCGCTGCAGCAGAGAATCGCTGAAGTCAGAAGGCTCGCCCACTCCACCCGGCAGCCCAGTTCTCGCCGGATTGGTTGCCACGCCACCCCCAGCAGGCAATCCGGCAAGCCCAGGCTCACATAGCCCGCATAGACCAGCAGCAAAACGCCCCAGGCGCGGAGTCTGCCGCCCGTCCGAGGCAGCATCAGAGGCGCGCCTCCAGCTTCTCGCGGGTAGACCAAAGCCCGGCGGACGGAGTCGAGATATAGTAGACCTCCTCCCCGTCGGGCATCACGTTGAAACCATTCTTCATCGTCGAAGGATTGTAGCGCGCGAGCGTCTCCCGAAGGTCCGCGTAGCCGAAACAGACGGACTCGATCTCCTCCTTCGAGAGCGAACCCGGCGCATAGGTGATGCGGAACCTCCCCTCCGACGAACCGTGTATCAGATGCGCCGTCCCGTGCGTCAGATCCTGCAGAACCGGCTCCTTCTTCCAGAGCCCCATCACACGCTCCGTCCCCGAATACCCGAAGCGGCGAATCAGCCCATCGACATCAGACTGTTCGCCGAAACGCTTTAGCCCCGGCGCGACAATCAGCAACTCGCCACCGTCCGCCATCGCCATCCGCGTGCGGTAGATCGCCTTGTTCGCCACCCAGGTCGAATGGAACTCGTCGCCCTGCATCACCGCAACCACCTTCTTGAGCGGCGGGACGATAGTAATGTTCTGCTCCCGCGACAACCTCGCCGCCTCCAGGTAAGTCTCCTCGTCGTCCCCGACAAAGACACCCGTGTGGCGCAACTCGCCCTTGGAATCGTAGGCCATCACAACCTCGAAATAGAAGTCCGGAAGCCCGCCCAGATAACGCTTTTCCGCCAAATTGTAGCAGGCGCGCAAAGGCGTCACCAGTCGCCCGAGATTGTTTTCAATCCCGCAGCAGGCCGCCATCATGTGGGAGGCGCAAATCATAGGTTTGCCGCCCAGTCCGATAAAGTAGTTCTTGTTGTGGTTGGCAAACCCGAGCACCTCGTGCGGCACGACATGGCCGATGTTGATTACCAGGTCCCAGGCGCCGTCAAGGAGTTTCGTGCTCAGACTCACGGGTATGGACCAGTCGGCTTTGCCCTTGGAAACCTCCCGGACATATTCGGCGGGAATCTCGCCGATGGTGCGCACGGCCTGGCGCCAGTCGTGCACGAGAATGCGCTCTTCGGGCACGCTGCCGAACATCCAGCGGTTCTGTTCGGGGGTGTGCGGGAGGTGCTGTCCGAGGGTGGGGATGAGGTAGACCTCGGCGTGCGGGGAGAAGCGTTTGTAGAAGGCCTCTGCAATCCATCCGGCGCCGCTGTGGGCTCGTGTGATGTCGGGCGGGAGAAGGAGGATGCGGCGGGGATTGGGGCAAATGCGCCGGAGGGCCTGGTCGGCTGCTTGGTCGACGAGTCCGAGGATGGTTTCGCGGTCGAGGGTACCGGTTTTCTGGAACCAGGGCATGGCAGGTTTCCTAGGGGCTGGTTGGGGTCAGGAGAGGCAGGTTTCGAGCACGGGGTCGAGCCAGTCTCCGGCGAAGTCTTCTATCTTTCCCTGGTCGCAGAGGGCGGCGAGGGTTGGGTCGAGGGGGAGGCCGGCGGTGACGGGAATGGCGTATTTTTCAGCGCTCTGGCGGAGGTGGCTCTCGCCGAAGAGGGGGTGGCGCTGGTGGCATCCGGGGCACTCGAAGTAGGCCATGTTTTCGACGAGGGCTTTGACGGGAATGTTCATCTTGGATGCCATGCGGACGGACTTTCCGACGATTTGGCCGACGAGTTCCTGTGGTGTCGAGACGATGACGGCGGCGTCAACGGGGATGCTCTGGTAGACGGTCAATGGGACATCTCCGGTGCCCGGGGGCATGTCGAGGAAGAGCACATCGATGTCTTTCCAGACGACATCGGTCCAGAACTGTTTGACGGCTCCGGCGATGACGGGGCCGCGCCAGATGACGGGTTCGGTCTCGTCGGGGAGCAGGAGGTTGAGCGAGACGAGGTCGATGCCGGTTCGGGTGGTGACCGGAAGGACGCCCTCGTCTGTCATGACGGCCGGGCCTTTGACGCCGAAGATCTTGGGTGCCGAGGGCCCGGTGATGTCGGCGTCGAGCACGCCGACGCGCAAGCCCTTGCGCCGCGCCATGACGGCCAGTAGCGCGGACGTGAGGGATTTACCGACACCTCCTTTGCCGCTGGCCACCGCGACGACGCGGGAGACTTTGGAGGCTGGGTTGAGTTCAGCTCGGAAAGATTGGGGGGCTTGGCGGTCGGCGCAGTCGCTGCCGCAGCTCTTGCAGTCGTGGGAACAGGAATCGCTCATGGGGAAACTCCGCAAATCGTGAAGAGCCTTCAGTATACAAAACCCGCCCCCCAAAGTCAATCCGCCCCTGCCGCCTCGCCCCCTCCCGTTCCCGTCCCCGAAAGGTTCCCGAGAATGCCCCTAGAAGGTGCCTACCCGCACTCCCGGAGGTTGCCACCTCCGCCCCCCGGTCGAATCAACCATCCGCCCCCCATCCTGTCAACCTTTCAGGGGCGCCTCTCGCTCTTTGACCCGCCGGGGGAGGGAACCATTCGCCCGCCAAGCCCCGTCCGCGAGCGGCGAGCCGGAAGGGGTTTTGGGCTTGCCATTTCGGGCGCGTTGTGGGATAATAGGCGGCAAATGAAACCGGCAACAGAACAGCGCAAACCGTTCCTCGGCGGACGCCTCTGGCGGCTCGACACCACCGGGCGCGCCTGGCCCGTGCGCGTCGCGATCCGCCTCCTGCGCGTGCTCGTCACCGTAGCCCTCGGCTTCCGCCGCGACCGCTGCGCCCTGCACGCCTCCGCGCTGACCTACTACTCCCTGATGGCGCTCATCCCCGTGCTCGTCGTCAGCCTCTCCGTGGCCAAAGGGCTCAACGCCGACCGCCTTGCCAAAGAGTTCGTCGAACAGAAACTCGAAGCCTGCCTCGCGGAGATGGAGGCCACCGCCGCCCCTGCCGCCGCCACCCCCGACACGCCGCCCCAGATTCAACGCCCCGTGAGCGAATTCTCGGCCCAGATCCGCACCATCTTCCAAAAAGGCTACGACCAAATCCATTCCCTCGACTTCGGCAAACTCGGCGCAATCGGCGCCCTCGGACTCCTCTTCGGCGCCCTCGGGCTCCTGCGCAAGATTGAAGCCTCCTTCAACGCCGTCTGGGACGCCCCCCGCGCCCGCAGCCTCTGGCGCTCCTTCACAGACTACCTCATCGTTCTGATGATTCTCCCCCTCCTGCTCGCGGCCGCCTCCTCCATCAGCGTAGCCGACCTCCTCCGCCAGGGAATCGCAGCCCTCGGCCACACCGCCGCCAACGCAACCGCCGGATTCCTTCAGACCCGCTGGGTCAAGACCGTCGCCACCCTTCTCGGCACCACAGGTACCTTCGCCTTCCTTTTGGGCTATATGCCCAATGTCCGCGTCAAACTCCACGCCGCCCTCCTCGCCGGCTTCGCCACCACCCTGGCCTTCATGGCCTGGCTCAAAATCTGCATCCTCTTTCAGGTCGGAATCGCCAACTACAGCACCCTCTACGGAGGCTTCGCGACCCTCCCCATCCTGCTGATGTGGGTCTATGTCAGCTGGCAGATAATCCTCTTCGGCGCCGAGTTCGCCTTCGCCATCCAGTCGGGCGACGCCTGGGGCCTCGACGCCCTTGCCGCCGCCGCCAGCCCAACCGCCCGCATCCTCGTCTCCCTCGCCATCTGCGACACCGTCGCCGCCCGCTCCCGAACCCCCAATCCGCAACCCCTCCGCTGCGATGACTTCGCACGGGAAAAAGGCCTTTCCCCCAGACTGGCCCGCAGCCTCGTTTCCCGCCTCGAAGCCCAGGGCATCCTTATCGAAGACGCCGCCCATCCCGGCGACTACTACCTCCGCCCGTGCGCCGCCGACCTCACCGCGCAGACCGTCGTCAAAGCCATTCTCGAAGACGGCGCCGCCCTCGACGAGTTCGCCCGCCGCGGCCGCGGACTCGAAGCATTCGCCCCCTGGCAGGCCCTTCTTCGCCAGGATCCCCAGCCAGCACTCCAGAAGCCGCTCGCCTAGCCATGTTCCCCAAAGACGACAAAACCTTCATCATCGACCATCCCAACATCGACCGCCCCTTGCCCTTTGATGCCATCTTCGATCCCGCGCGCCCCGTCGAGGTCGACATTGGCTGCGGCAAAGGCCGCTTCCTCATAGCCCACGCCCGAAACCATCCCGAGACCCAGTTCCTCGGCATCGAACGACAACTCGACCGCGTACGCTCCGTCAACAAGAAAGCAGTCCTCAACAACCTCCAAAATGTGCGCGTCCTGCGCCTCGAAGCTGCCTTCTCCCTCGCCTGGATGCTCCCCGAATCGCGCATCCAGACCTTCTACCTCTTCTTTCCCGACCCTTGGCCCAAAAAACGCCATCACAAACGCCGCCTCGTCGCCCCCGGATTCGATGAACTCGTCCGGACTCGTTTGGTCAAGGGCGGCACCATCCAAATGGCCACAGACCATCTCCCCTACCACGAAGAGATGCTCGCCCTCTTCCGCGCCAACCCCGCCTTCCGCGAAATCTCCCCCATGGACAGGAGCCCGGAAGAACAGACCGATTTCGAGCTGATATTCCGAGGACAAGGTCTGCCCATCGGAGCCAGCGCATTCCAGAAAAACTGAACCCAAATAAGGAACCCAAACACCATGAAAAAGTATGTCTGCAACGTCTGCGGCTACGTCTACGACCCCGCCGAAAACGGCAATGTCCCCTTCGAGCAGCTGCCCGACGATTGGTGCTGCCCCGTCTGCGGAGTCGGCAAAGATCAGTTCTCCCCCGCTGACTGATTCGTGTACTACATCGGCCCCCATGTCTCGGCTGCGGGCGGCATCGCCAATGCGCCGCTCAACGCCGCCAAGTTAGGCGCCACCGGCTTCGCGTTCTTCCTCAAGAACCAGAGGCAATGGACCGCCAAACCCTACTCACGGGAGGAAACCGTCGCCTTCCGCCGCACCTTGGCGGAGCACGGCTTCCTGCCCGAGAGCGTCCTCCCTCACGCCGGCTATCTCATCAACTTGGCAAACCCCGATCCGGAGGCGCACCAGCGTTCGATGGACTCGTTCATCGACGAACTGATGCGTTGCGCGGCTTTGGGACTGCCGCTGTTGAACCTGCACCCCGGCAGCCACCTGCGCAAGCTGACGCCGGAGGTCGCCTGCGACCGTGTAGCGCAGTCGATCAATGCCGCGCACCGCCAGGTTCCGGGGGTGACTGTCGTGCTGGAGAATACCGCCGGACAGGGCGGTTGCCTGGGACACGACTTTGCCGAACTTGCCCGCATTCGGCAGGGGGTGGAGGACAAGAGCCGATTGGGGTTCTGCATTGACACGGCCCACACGTTCGAGGCGGGGCACGACCTCTCCTCGGCCGAGGGCTACTTTCGCATCATGGAGGCTTTCGACGCGGCGGTCGGGCTGGATAACCTCCGGGGGATGCATCTCAACGACTCCAAGACGCCCTTGGACGCCCATGTGGACCGGCACGAGTCTTTGGGCAAGGGGTACATTGGATGGGAACTTTTCCGCACGCTCTGTGCAGACCGGCGCCTGGAGGGCATTCCGCTCATTCTTGAGACGCCGGACGAGTCGATTTGGCCCGATGAGGTGGCCCGACTCAAGGATTTCACGCAACAAAGAGGTTGAAAATGGAGATTCAGAGAAGAGGGTTCATTCAACTCGCGGGGGCTTCGTTCTTCGCGATGCTGGGCAAGGCGGCCTGGGCCGCGTCCCGTTTCGAGGCGCTGGACATCCGGGTGCCAATCGCGGGGGACAACCCAGCGCTGAGTTTCGATGCGGATCGCTGCATCGAGTGTTCGGAATGCCAAGTCGCCTGTCGCGAGTCGGCGGGCGTATGGGGCTACTACAGTCTTGAGAAGAACGGGGACGAGCCGGTCTGCATCCACTGCGGCCAGTGCGCGGCTGTCTGCCAGGGCGATGCTATCCGCCCGCGGAGTGAATTGGAAGCCGTGAAGGCGGCGGTTGCCGACAAGAATCGGATTGTGGTGGTATCGACCTCTCCGGCGGTCCGTGTGGCTCTTGCGGAGCCGTTCGGCGCACCGGCGGGGACGAATTGCGAGGGGCAGATGGTCGCGGCGCTACGCAAGTTGGGGGTGGATTTCGTGCTGGACACGACCTTCGCAGCCGACTTGACGATTATGGAAGAGGCGGGCGAGTTGGTGGAGCGCATCACGAAGAAGGGGGTGCTGCCGATGTTCACGAGCTGCTGTCCGGCATGGGTGAAGTTCGTGGAGACTTTTTACCCGGAATTGATTCCGCACCTGTCTACGGCGAAGAGCCCGATTGGGATGCAGGGGCCTTCGGTCCGAACCTTCTTTGCGAAGGCCAAGGGCATTGATCCGAAGCGGATTTTCAATGTCGCGCTGACGCCATGCACGGCCAAGAAGTTCGAGATTCGGCGCGATGAACTCGCGGGGATGGATGCGGTCATCACGACGCGGGAACTGGCCGAGTGGCTGAAGTCGGCGAAGGTCGATCCGCTCAAGCTCGAAGCCTCGAAGTATGACGATTTGATGGGGCGCGGATCGGGCGCCGGGGTGATTTTCGGCAATACGGGCGGTGTGATGGAGGCGGCTCTGCGCACGGCCTACTGGATGGTCGAGAAGAAGGCTCCGCCGGCGGCGTTGCTGGACTACAAGCCGGTCCGCGACTTGGCCAATTCGGCGAAGACGGCTTCGCTGGAGGTGGGGGGCTCGCCGGTGACGGTGACGGTCGTTCAGAGCACGGCGCAGGCGCGGAAGTTCATCGAGTCGGGGGCGTGGAAGCAGTCGACATTCATCGAGGTGATGGCGTGTCGCGGCGGGTGCATCGGGGGCGGCGGTCAGCCGCGCACGTCGGTTCCACTCTCGGACAAGCACCGCAAGGCGCGCATCGCGGGGCTCTATTCGGCGGATGCGAAGGACAAGGTGCGCAACAGCCACGAGAATCCGCAGGTTCTCCGCCTGCATCAGGAGTTCTCGAAGGAGCGCCGGCACGAACTGTTCCATACCACTTACCGCAAGCGTGATTTCAAAGGCTAACACTCAATAGGAGACAATTCCATGCTCAATCGCAGAGACATGTTGGGGCTGAGTTCGCTGCTCGGCCTGGCCACGGTCGCCCAGGCGGCCATCCCGCCTTTCGCCAAGGACGAAAAGGCGCTCAAGGGCACGAAGACGGAGCAGAATCTGCTCAAGGCGTTCGCGGGCGAGTCGCAGGCTCGCAACCGTTATACGGCTTTTGCCCAGAAAGCCGAGGAGGAGGGCTATGTGGAGGTCGCGAGGGTTTTCCTTGAGACGGCCGACCAGGAGCGGGTGCACGCGATGCGCCTGTTCAGCTGCCTGGACCGCGGGGAAGACCTTGAAATCACGGCGGCGTTTCCAGCCGGGAAGGTTTCCGACACCGCCTCGAATCTGCGCGCGGCGGCTGCCGGGGAGAAGCACGAGTGGCACTCGATGTATCCGGAGTTCGCCAAGGTTGCCGAGGAGGAGGGCTTCCCGAAGATTGCCCGCCTGTTCAAACTCATCGCGACCGCTGAGGTCGGCCACGAAGACCGTTATCTGACGCTCGCCAAGCGGGTCGACGAGGGCTATTTCAAGGCCGACGACGAAATCGAGTGGGAGTGCATGGTCTGCGGCTATGTCTACAAAGGTCCGCGCGCTCTGGCTCGCTGCCCGGTCTGCGGCCTGAAGCAGGCTGAGTTCCGCAAGCGCATCACCTACAGGTAGGCACCAAACCAGGGAGGACTTATGAACCTGTCACGCAAAAGCTTCCTAGCTCAGCTGGGCCTTGGTGCGTTGGGACTGGGCACGAGCGCTTGTACCTCTTGCCCCATCTTCGGCGCATCCAAGCCCAAGATTGGCGTCCAGCTCTACTCCATCCGAGACCTTTGCGTCAAAGACCTCGCTGCCACCCTCAAGGGCGTCGCCGAGATTGGATACAAGGGAATCGAGTTCTACCGCTGGGGGCTCAAGTACACGCCCGCCGAACTCAAGAAGATGCTCGACGACAACGGCCTCGTGACCTACGGCAGCCACACCTCGCTCAGCGCCATCTTCCCCGAGAATCTCAACAAAACCTTTGATGAACTCCACACCCTCGGGCAGCCCGGAATGTGCGTCCCCTGGATGCACTACGACTCCGTCGCCGGCTGGCAGAAGATTGCCGAGACCTTCAACAACGCCGCCGAAAAGGGGCGCAAGGAAGGCCTCTACATCGGCTACCACTGCCACGAAAGCGACTTCCGCGACAAGTACGACGGCAAGACCGCCTGGGAAATCTTCGCCGACGCCACCATCGAAGATGTCGTCTTCGAATACGACACCGCCAACATTCTCGCCGCGGGTGAAGACCCCGTCACCTGGATCAACCGCTACCGCCGGCATGTCAGAGCCCTCCATGTCAAGGAACTCTATGGCGCCAAGGCCCCCGGAATCCTCGGGCAGCCTCCGCCCGGACGCACCGGCGTCGACTGGGATGCCGTATTCGCCGCCACCCGTGGCGTGACCAAATACTACATCGTCGAGAGCGAGACCAATCCCGGCTCTCTGGCCAGCGTGAAGGGATGCTTCGACTACCTCCGCGCCCGCGGTCTTGCCTAGAAAACCACTAAGAAAACCATCCGAAAGGAACAGCATGAACCTCTCAAGAAGAGACTTTTTCGGCCAACTGATGGCCGCCGGACTGCTCGCGACCGCCCCCGGCTGCGGCACATTCAATCTATGCGGATGCGCCAAGCCGAAGATTGGCGTGCAACTCTACTCGGTGCGCGATCTCTGCAAGAAAGACCTCCCCGCGACGCTCCGCGAACTGGCCCGGCTGGGCTACTCCGGCGTCGAGTATTTCGAGTGGGGAATGAAGGAGACTCCGGCGCAGCTCATCGCCCTGAGCAAGGAAGTCGGCATCAAGGGTTATGGCAGCCATATCGGCTACGATGCGCTCAAGCCCGAGAACCTTTCCAAGACATTCGACAAGCTCAATACGCTTGAGATTCCCGGCATGTGCGTGCCATGGCTCTCTTTCAAGACTGCCGACGAGTGGAAGAAGGCCGCGGACACCTTCAACGCCGCCGCCGAGAAGGCAAAGGCCCACGGGCTCTATATCGGCTACCACAACCACCAGCACGAGTTCAAGACCAAATTCGACGGTGTCTGCGCCTGGCAGGTGTTCGCCGACCGCACCACGAAGGATGTTGTGCTGGAGTACGATGTCGGGCATGTCGTGGCGGCGGGGGAGGATCCGGTCTACTGGATCAAGAAGTACCCCGGACGCGAGAAGGTGCTCCACGCCAAGGAACTTTACGGGCCTGGCGCGTCGGGCATTCTCGGCAAGCCGCCGGCCGGTCAGAAGGGTGTCGACTGGGCAGGCGTCTTCGCGGCGACCCGGGGCGTGACCGAGTATTATATCGTCGAATGCGAGACCAACCCCGCCTCCTACGAGAGCGTCAAGGGCTCCATCGAATTCCTCAAGGCCCAGGGCCTGGCCTAGGATAGGACGGGCCGCGACGAACGATTCGCCGCGGCCCGATTCGTTTGCACCAATCCGTTCCGCCGGTATGAACCTTTCACGCCTGAAGGTGGCAACCTTGCTGGTGCTGTCGTTGCTAGCAAAGGGAGCGATGGGTTTGCCTGTGCCGCCCGAACTGGCGGTTGCCGCGGCGGAGGGGTATGTCCATGTCGGAACGGCTCCCTGCGCAGGGGCGCGTCTCGCGGGCGTGGCGGAGCGTGTCACGACCTGGGAATCCGGCGGGCGGCCCCTCTTCCACATTGTGACCTACTCCGCGGGCGGATTTGCGGCCATCGCCGGGGATGATTCGCTCGCGCCGGTAGTCGCCTTTTCGCCCGGCGGGGTGGAACCGGACGAGGGCTCGCCGCTCTTCGATTTGCTTGCCGGGGACCTTGCTTCGCGCCTTAGGGATGCGGAGGCGGGAACGCTGGATGCGGACGCCGAAGAGGCCGCCGTCGACCAATGGTCGCGCCTGACGCTTGCCTCCGCCGCGACCAAGGTGACGCTTCCGGCGGATGTCCGCGTCGAGCCCCTGCTGAGCACCAAGTGGAACCAGTCCGGGGGCGTGTACAACTATTTCACGCCGAGCAACTATGTCTGCGGATGCCTGGCGACGGCACTCGCGCAGGTGATGAAGTTCTGGCAAGCCCCGAGGGCGGAAGTCGCCCCCTTTTCGCGCGCGTGCCAAGTCGCAGGAAAGAATGTCACCTTGACCGCAATCGGTGGCGTTTACGACTGGGAATCGATGCCAGACGGGCCTAACACCAGCGCCAACACTACCTTGACCCAGCGCGAGGCGATTGGCAAGTTGTGCTATGACGCGGGCGTTGCGCTCGGGATGAAATATACCGCTTCGCTCTCCTCGGCGTCGGGCGACCAGCCGCCCCGGGCGTTGACGGAATTCTTCGGCTATGCTTCCGCCAAGGCGGTGGTCAACCCGCTCGTCAACGCGACCCCTTCGCCCCTTCTGGAGGCGCTCTATTCCAACTTGGACGCGAAGCATCCGGTTATCCTCGGCATCTACAGTTCCTCTGTGGGCGGGCATGCGGTGGTAGCCGACGGATACGGCCATTCGGATGGCGTGCGCTACACCCATTTGAACATGGGCTGGTCGGGGCAGGATGATGTCTGGTACGCCCTTC
The DNA here is from genome assembly GCA_051892815.1 of Kiritimatiellia bacterium. Lineage (GTDB taxonomy): Bacteria > Verrucomicrobiota > Kiritimatiellia > RFP12 > DVOR01 > JAXFQS01. The sequence continues at coordinate 16,981 of JBJFGP010000063.1, forward strand.
CCGAGGTTCAAGCCACGAAGTATCGGTTCAATGAACTGGTGGCGGTCTCTTTTGCCATCGACCCCGACGAAGCCAACCGCGAGTTCGTCACCGGGCGCATCACCGACTCCGGCGGCAACCCGATAGCCGGCGCGAAGGTTCTCGCCACTGGCGGAACAGGTACCTACGAAACGGTCTCGGACCTACACGGGATCTACTCCCTTTCCTTGCCATCTCCTGACCCCAAAGGTGTCTATGCACTGACCGCTTCCAGTGAAGGTTTCGCCGACGGCGTGCGCTCCAATGTCCTGATTCGTGCCAGCCGAAACTACTCCGAGGGCGCAACCGACGGCGTCGTGGGTTCCCTTTCCGGACTGGACTTCGTGCTCGGCTCCGAGCCCTCCTGCATCGTGACGCCACTCCCCGCGAACGACGACCTTTCGGACGCCATCCCAATCGAAGGCCTCAGCGGCACCTGCTCGGCGGACAACACCTTTGCTACCTCCGAGACGGGCGAGCCCGCGCCTTCCGCCGCCTCCGGATATCCCAACCTCGGCCGCTCCATCTGGTACTCCTACACCAGCCCGGTCGACCAACCTCTGACCCTCTACGCTTGGAGCGAGCAGGCCGAATTCACCTCAATCGAACTCTTCACGGGTACCCACCTGGCCGACCTTTCCTTGGTTGCTTCCGCCCGCTTTTCCGCCTTCGATGACGGCTGCACCTACCTTCGAACCACTGCCGCCGCCGGGCAGCAATACTTCATCCGCATTGATACCATCGCCGTGCCCGGTATGGTGCATTTGGGGTGGACCGTGAACGACCTCTGCTTCTATTCCAACACAGCCTACCCCGACGGTCTTTGGCTTGGCGGGGGGCAGAGAAACCAATCTGTCTTTGCCTACGGTTCGCCCGTCGCGGTCAATTTCCTATTCTCCGACGCCTGGGGAAATGCCGTACTCGACACCTTCTATCTTACCCTCGAATTGACCGGTGATGCGACAAGCAAACTCTCCTTTTTCTGCCGGCCCTTGGGGGTGGATCTGTACATCGGCCGACTCGATTATCAATGGCCCGCCATGCAGAATTTGCCTCCGGGAAACTACTCGTTGACTGCCAATCTCAATGCCACGCTGGCGATAACCGAGTCGGACTATTCGAACAATTCCATCACCCGCGGGTTTACCATTCGGGCCCCCCAAGTCGAAGGCACTCCGATTGCCGGTCTTTCGGACCAATTCGTCGCGGAGACGCCCCAGTCGGAGATTGACAGGTTGGTGCAGGAGTACCTTGAGGCTACCCCTTCGTCGACGGCGGCGTCGGTCAAGAATCTTCTGCTTGGTGCGGAATCTTTCGGTCTGACTCTGGCCGACTTTTCCCTCAAGGGGTTGGCCACCTTCGCCCCCGAGGTGGCGATTGAATCCTTCCCGCTGGATGGTACGCCGCTGACCTTTCGCGTGCGGAACGGGGTGACTTCGGAGGCCGAGGCGGCGACCCGTTTCTGCGCGTCCGCCTACCGCACGCTCACGCTGCAATCGGGCGTCGAGATAGGCAGCCTGGACGACGAATCCCAGCCGTCGCTGACCCCGAACGAAGACGGCTCGGTCTCCGCGACCTTCACGCCCACGACCTCCGGAGAGAGTCGCTTCTGGCGTCTGAAGGTTTCCCGCCCCTAGCGGAAACGGTTCGCACGCCCCGGAACGATTCCTGCCAACCTCCGACCCTGCAAGGTGCCAACCTTCCCCACCCAAAGGTTGATACCTTCTGCCCCAAATGGTTGCCACCAACCGAACCCTCCGATGGACACCTTTCCCGGTCGGGAAAAGGCTGGACAAGGCGCAGGGGATAGAGTAAAATGGTATAGAAATCGTCCTACTTTCAACCCTATCCGGAACAGCCTATGAAAGCCCTTCCCCTCCTTGCCGCTCTCGCGGCGCTGCCCATCCTCGCCGCCGAACCCAGCCCCGAGACGCTCATCGCCCACAGGGGCGAATCGGTCGACGCCCCGGAAAACTCCTTGCCCGCCTTCAACTGCGCTGTCGAGCGCGGATTCGGCTTCGAGTGCGACCTCTACCTCTCCAAGGACGGCCGCGTATTCACCTTTCACGACGGCCACCTCGGACGCATCACCGGGGGCAAAGACCGCCGCCCTTGCGGGGCCCTCACTTGGAGCAACGACCTCTCGAACCTGAATGTCGCCGGGTGGGGCAAGTGGAAGAAAAACAACTACCCTCATACGCCGCCCGCCCTCTTCGAGGATGTGCTCAAACTCGCCCGCCCCAACCGCTACATCTACGCCGAACTCAAGACCGGACCGCACATTGTCCCGCACATCAAGGCCATCCTCGAAAAGCAGACCAACGCCACCCCGGACAACCTCCTCTTCATCAGTTTCAATAGCGCCTCCTGCGCCGAAGTCAAGAAACAACTCCCCGCCTACAAAGTCTACTGGCTCACCTCGCCGGGCGGCTTCAAGCCCTTCACCTCTACCAACCTCGTCCGCGTGCTCAAGCGCATCAAGGCCGATGGTGTCGACAGTCACTTCGAGCCCAAGTTCGTCACCGCCGAGTTGATTCAGAGCGTACACGACGCCGGTTTCAGTTTCCACGTCTGGACCATCGACCGTCTCTCCACTGCCCGCGAAGCCTTCAAGCGCGGCGCCGACACCCTGACCACCAACCGCGCCAAGGGCCTCCTCGACGAGTACCGCAAGCAGCAGGAGAAAGAGGCCGGCGCCAAGTAATCTGCCGAACCCTTTCCTACCAACGAAGCGGGCCGGAAGGTGTCAACCTCCCGGCCCGTTTCGTGCCTACCAGCCGGACTAATAGATAAACAGCAAAGTCGGCTGCGCAGCTTTGGTGACCACTGCCGCGAGCGCACCGTCCGGCTGCGGCACGTTGTACTCGACGCGGTAGCCGTTCGAGACCGAGTCGAAACGCCCCGTGGTCGCCTTCATCGTGCGCACCACCACCCACTCGCCGTCGTCGGGAAGTTTTCCAATCGGCTTGAGCACGAGCCTGCCGCCGAGCGTGACCGTCGTATAACTGCCCGCCGCGTCCGTGGTCGAAGCCTCGATGAAGGAAGCCTCCCCGTCCGGGTGCAGATGGCACTCCAGCGTCGCCCCGCTCTTGATAAGCAGCGAGTTGAGCCGCTCCTTGACCCAGCGGAAGACTATTGACCCGCGGTTGCCTCCGTCCCACGAACGAACCCCGGGAATCAATACCGCCTGGTTCGTCGCGACCACAGACCATTTGTAGGGGCTGTTCTGGTTGGCCTGGAGCACCGCCGCATCCTCCTCGGTCAGGTCTCCGAGCCAAAGCGCCTGGAAGAAACCGTCCAACCTCACGGTTCCGCCGCCGACAAGCCCGCGGATGCGCGACTGGTTATAGTGCCCGTTGTTGACAAAGCCCCGATCCAGCCCGCAGTCGAATACCGCGTTGGGCGCGTCGTACTCGCCGTGCTTGATGGTCAAACCAGGCTCGAAGAGGCGTCCTGTGAAGGTCGAATAGTCGATCGCATTCGGGTATGCCCCCAACGGCGTGACATACTGGACGACCGGTCGAAGCGGATCGTCGTTCCAGTCGAAGACCAGGTTCGCCAGAAAACGGCAGGTGGTGTTGTTGCCGTCGTCGGGAATGATTCCGGGCCGTCCAAGGCAGACCGTGCCGTTCTTGACATACTTGTAGGAGTTCCGCGAGTTGGGGCGGATAACCCCGCTCTTGACCGTTAGTTTGTGCCCGCCGAGATCCAAGTCCCCGTCATAGACCACACAGTTCACCGTAATGTCCTGCTCAAGCGTGAGGCCAGTGGAAGGTACATAGACATTGTCCAGTTCCGTAGCCCCCTCGAAGCTCTGCAGCATGGAGGAAGCGGGAATCTGCCGTATGACACCGTTGGCGTCGACCGTTGCCGCCCCGAAGCCCGTCTTGAGGTGGTGATTGAGGTAGGTCGAAGTCAAGATGAAGTTCGGCGCGACGGGTATCTGCGGCCCCGGAGCTTCGTAGGAATCGGAGCCGCCGATTCGTTCGATTCCGGATGAATCGCGGAAGGAAACCTTCCCGTCGATGCACGAGACCGTCGCGATGTCGCCGCAATCTTCGAAGGAGGCGAACGAGAAGGTGCGCGAGTCGTTGGCGTTGTCGCAAACGATGTTCAGACCGCCACGAACCTTCAGAGGACCTAGGGTGTTGTTGGCATTCCAGGTTTCCGAGTAGAAGCCGAAACTTTCCAGTTCGACGGTCAGGTTCTCGTCATCGCCGGTGTAGCACTGGGCGTTATGAAGGAGCTTGATGGTGCTCCACCCGACGACCATCTGCTTGCCCATGGAGCGGACATTGTCGAGCACGAGCGTGCCGCCCGTTCCACCGGCGCTTGCGAGGGCGGAGCAGGCAATCTCCCGTCGGCTGTCTGGGTAATAGGTGTTGGCGCGGAGAATGCAGGTCCCGGATGGGGTGAATGTCAGGTTTGCGATGGTGACGTTGGCGGGAAGGATGACTTCGCAATAGCCATCGGGGAAGAGGACGGAGGAGTTCTTGGTGGGGTAGCCGAGGGTACCTTCTGCGGAGCAAGTCCAGTTGGATGGGTCGTTCCAGAAGCCTTTGGCGCCGCTCTTCCAGGTGTAGGTCGAGGGGTCTTCGATGGCGAGGGTGGCGGTGTCTGTCGTGGAGGAGTAGGTCTCTTCGCCGCAGATGTTTTCGATGGTTATGGCGTAGGCGATGGTGGAACCGGGAACCAATCCGTCGAGGGTGAAGGTGACTTCGCCGGCTT
>JBJFGP010000064.1:0-4670 GCA_051892815.1 Kiritimatiellia bacterium
TACCCGAAGTTTCCCTTGGAAAACTCGCGCTTGTGACGCTGATTTGCTGTGTCATCATTCCTATTACACCGTCGTTGGATATTCGCGGATGGGTTGAGACAAACCCCTTGAACGGCCCCGTCTGGTCGCTTCAGTGGGAGTATTTGGCCAATATCCTCTATGCACTCTTTATCCGCCGATTTTCCCGGAAGATGCTGATGTTGTTTGTCGCCTGTTCGGCAGGCTTGACCTTGAATCTTACCCTCAACAGGGACCTTTTCCGCCTGTTTTCCGTGCGTGATTATGCGGCCTATACCGTAATCGGCGGATGGTCGCTCACGCCCGACCAGTTGGTTGTCGGCATTTCCCGCCTCCTGTATCCATTCTTCGCGGGGCTTCTGCTGGTCCGCCTCAGATGGATTTGCCCATTCGAAGCGTCCGGAATCCCTCTGACGGCTGGTCTCCTTGCCACCTCATTGGCCATGCCGTATTTCGCGCCAGCCGGATTCCCTATGGCAAATGGATTGTACGAGGCCGGCGTGATTCTGGCTCTTTTCCCGCTAATTGTCGCTATTGGCGCCGGGACTCAACCAACTTCGCACCGCGCCATCGAAGTTTGCAAGTTCTTGGGCGAACTCTCTTATCCGCTCTACTTGACCCATTTCCCCTTTGTTTATCTGCAAAAGGCCTGGGTTATGAACCATCCTGCGGCGACGGTTGGACAGCACGCTGCAGTAGGATTGGGAGCTTTTCTGGTCTCGATTGGCTTGTCCTGCCTCGTGCTCAAATATTACGACAGCCCCGTGCGGAACTGGCTGATCCGGACCTGGCTCAAGTAAGGGTGAGGGCGACTGGACAGTGGAACGGCTTGCGCTGGTAGGGCGGATTGGCACTCGTGGTGGCTTTTGATTCTCCCCTGCCGTCTGCCTGCCATTTGCCATCTCCTCAAACGGCAGAGGGTGTTTTCACTTGAAGATTTGATGGGGAATGTGCTAAAATAACCGGTGATGAGAGGAGTTCTCCATACCGGGTACAAGCAGCAGACAGGGCAGGCGGCCATTGAGTTTGTCGCCGCCTTGTTTCTGATTTTGCTCATCGTGATTGGGCTAACCCACTTGGCGCGCCTTTCCAGCAAGACCATCGACTTGGCTGCTAAGGTTCGAGCTGATGGCGGCATGACTGCTTTGGCGGGTGGTTTGGCGCAGGCCCCCCGCTTCATTGCCGATTGGGGTGCCGGTGCCGACCAGAAAATGGGGACCGCCGATGATCAGCCCCGTATGGCCGGCATCAATTCATTGAACACCATCCTTTCGGCGGCAGGTTCGGACTATGCTCCTGCGGAGAACAGCCTGCTGGACTTCTCCCCGTCATCAGTCTATCGGACGGGCGACACGGCCCTAGGCATTGGCTTGGTTCACCGGGAGGCCAAAGCCGATGTGGCGGTCGACAACTTCATTCGGCAGACTGTCTACGATAAGCCCGAGATTCGGCTTTCCCAGGAAATCTGGATGCCGAATATGGAGTTCGCGCCGTGAAGAGGATTTGGTTTCTGCTGATAGCGTTGCTGGCCATTTCCTTGCCGGTTGCCGCACGCTTTTCCCTGAAACTACCTGGGCGATCGTTCTTCTCGCGGGAACCTTCCTATCGGACGGCGCGGGCGGAGTTGAGTGTTGAGGAATCTGCCGAATCGCCGCCAGTTGCCTTTGCCCGTCTGCATCGAGAGTTGACGGATGCCGGTTGGGTGCCGTTCTGTCTTTCGCGGGAGACGGCGCTGTATCAGAACGGGGAGCGCTTGTGCGCAACCCTGGTTCGGGCGTTGACGAATGGACGCACACAGACGGTGGTTTTGGAGAAGAAGAGTTTTTGATTTGACACAGGAAGGATTGGCATGAAACAGAAGATGATATTGGTCATATCGATTGCCATCGGTCTCTTGGCGGCGCTTTTGACGCAGAGTTATCTGGCGGCGAAGGATCGGGAGGTCGGACGGGAGATTCAAAGGCTCCGTCAGGCCAACAAGATGGTCAAGTGCGTGGTGTTGACCAAGACGCTTCCGGCGGGGACTCCTTTGCAGCAATCGGACTTTGGGTTGACCGAGTTGCCTTCGGCCGGTTTGAGGTCCGACTATGTCAAGGCCGAGAATGCTATGGCTTTGGTGGGGCGCCGATTGGTCAACACCGTCGAGCGCAACAAGCCGCTCTATTGGATTGATATTGAAGGGGGACAGCCGATTGGCGGGCTTTCCCGGGAAATCAAGAATGGTATGAGAGCCATCTCGATCAACGCCTCGGGCGCGGCCGCTGTCAGCGGAATGATTCGACCGAACGATCATATCGATGTGTTGGGAACATTCACATTTCCCAATGCCAAGGGCGAGGCCGAACTGGTCACTTTCACTATTTTGCAGGATGTCACGGTGCTGGCTGTCGGTAAAGAACGCGCCCGCACGGCTAATCAAGGTTCCGGCGCGTCGGGCTATGGAACGGTCACCCTTGAGGTCACACCTCGCGAAGCGGAGATGCTGGTTTTCAGCGAGCAAATCAAGGGTCGCCTCTTTTTGGTTCTGCGCCATCCCAATGACACCAACTTTGAAAAGGAATTGCCCAAGGTCGACTTCAGCCGCATTCAAGACCAGATTGAAAAACTCAATCTCTTCCGCCAGCAGGAACTGCTCCGCAAGAGAGTCAGCAAGTAATCCATGTACACGCTGCATCTGCATATTGACGGCGAACCCGATCGGAGCATTCCCCTTGAAGAAGGCGTTCGAATCCTCGGTCGAGGTACCTCCTGCGACATCCAGGTCAATTCCGCCAGCATCAGTACGCGCCACCTCTTGATCAATGTCGGGCAAGGGTGTGTGACCATCAAAGACCTGCACTCCAGCAACGGCACATTCCTCAATGGTCAACCGATTTACGAAGAAACCCGCTTGACCTCAGCCGACATAGTGGCCGTGGGGCAGGCTTTCCTGCGCATTGCCGATGAGCTGCCCGCTCAACAGCCGCCTGTGCAACAACCGGCTCAACCCGCTGAAACGCACCAAGAGACGCCTGCGGAGCCTGAGGATCCCTTGCGAAATGTCCGTCGGCAGATTAAAGACCAAATCCATAAAGAGGTCCTCAAGCGGCTTGATTTGCGCCGCATGACTGCTCAGGGAACCGCCGCGGTCAATTTGCAGGAAAAGGCCCGACAGACGATTGATACCGTCATCGCGGAGGTCACGGCCAAGGGGCGCATTCCCGATGGAATCGACCCCAAGCGCATTGGCATCGAAATCTTCAATGAAGCGATGCGGCTGGGACCTATCGAGGACTTCCTGGCCGACGATAGCGTGACGGAAATTATGGTCAACGGTGCCAACAATATCTATGTTGAACGGAAAGGCAAGTTGACCCGATGTCCCGAGACATTCGTTGATGATGCCTCTGTTTTGGCCGTGATTGAGCGCATTGTAGCCCCGATTGGTCGGCGTATCGATGAGACCCAACCCTATGTAGACGCCCGCCTTTCGGATGGTTCTCGCGTCAATGCCATCATCCCGCCGCTTTCCCTCATTGGCCCGTGCCTGACCATCCGAAAGTTCTCCAAGCGTTCCTACACCGCGGACGATTTGATTGGGTTCGGTTCTTGGTCTGCCTCGGCTGTGGAGTTTCTCAGAGCCTGCGTGCAGATGCGGAAGAATATCGTGGTCGCCGGTGGGACAGGTTCGGGAAAGACGACGCTGCTCAATGTGCTTTCTTCCTTTATTCCATCTTCCAATCGCATTCTGACCATCGAGGATGCGGCTGAACTTCGTCTCGTGCAGCCTCATGTTGTGCGATTGGAGGCGAGACCTGCCAACATCGAGGGGCGCGGGGCAATTACTATCCGAGACCTAGTGAAGAATGCTCTGCGTATGAGGCCTGACCGCATCATTGTCGGCGAGGTGCGCGGCGGCGAGGCGTTGGATATGCTGCAAGCGATGAATACGGGGCACGATGGATCGCTGACGACGGTGCACGCCAATTCTCCTCGCGATGTCATATCCCGTCTTGAGACGATGGTGATGATGTCGGGCATGGAACTGCCTTCCCGGGCTATTCGCGAACAGATTGCCTCGGCCGTGGACATTATCGTCCATCAATCGCGAATGAGTGATGGCTCCCGAAAGGTCGTGAAGATAACGGAGATTGTCGGTCTTGAAGGCCAGCAGATTGCGATGCAGGACATCTTCGAGTTCGAGCAGTCTGGACTTGCCACTGACGGCAAGGTGTTGGGGCGGTTTAAGCCGACGGGTTCCGTGCCGACCTTTTTCGAGGAACTTCAGGCTCGTGGAATTGCCCTTGACCCGGTCATTTTCCAGCCCGATGCGTGAGGTGATGCCATGACTCCACTGGGTTTGATTGCGGCTTTTGCGATGGGCGTGACCTTTTCGGGCTTGGCCTATGTGCTTGTCTCCGCACTTGGGGCAGGGGCGGAAAACTATTCGGGTGCCTATTCGCAGGAGACGGCCCGGCGCTATGAAGAGATTTTTATGTTCATCCCTCCAAAGCGCATCTCGGAGATTGCCTACACGCTGGCCGCGACGGTGTTCATCCTATTTTCTCTTCCCTTTTTGCGTCCGGAGCATCCGCTATTGCTTCTGGGCGGGGTGACCTTTGCCGGATGTCTTGCCGGGGGAACATTGCTGTTGCCTGGAAAGTTCCTTGTTT
>JBJFGP010000065.1:0-4650 GCA_051892815.1 Kiritimatiellia bacterium
CGTTGGGGGAATGAAGGGGGATGAGGAGGGGGCCGTCGGGCTTTTGGAGGATCATTCCGTGGCCGCCGTCCTGCGAGAAGAGTAGGCCTGTGTAGCGCCAGGGGCCTTGAACTTTTCCGGTGGTGGATTCGTAGCGGGCGATGCAGTAGTGCTTTGCGGGGAGGATGAAGTTGGAGTAGATCATCTGGAGGCGGTTGTCGCGGGTGCGCCAGAGGAACGGACCGTCGGTGACCTCGCCCATATTGGGGATGTCGCGCGCGCGGAAGAGTTGAATGGGCTCTGCGGCAAGGGCGGAGAGGTCTGGGGTGAGGGGTGCGGCCATCATGCGGCCGTTCTCGGTCTGGCACCATTCGTGGCAGAAGATGATCCAGGGGGTGCCGTCTTGGACGAAGAGGGTTCCGTCGAGGCACATCCACTCTTTGGGTGTCACGGGGCCGTTGCGGACGGGCTTGAAGGGGCCCAGGGGAGATTCGGCGCGGTAGATCCAGACGCCGCGCCTGGCGGGCCCCCGGACGCGGTAGTTTTCGGACGCGGCGATGGGGCGGATTGGGGAGGCGGGATCTTCTTTCTGGGTGAGGGTGACGAAGAGCCAGTAGGCGCCGGCGTAGCGGTGGACTTCGGGGGCCCAGACGGCGGTGACCTGGTCGTCGGGGTTGCAGCGCATGACTTCGCCGCGCGGGCGCCATTGCTCAAGGTCGGTGGAGGTGTAGGCGTTGACGCCCTTGCCGCCGAACCAGGGTTTTGCCTCGTAGAGGTAGTAGAGGCCGTCTTGAGCGAGAATGAAGGGATCGCGGATGCGCAGGTTGGCGCGGGAGACCAGCCCCGTCGGGGCGATCGGCGTTTCGCCCGAAACCGTTTGAACGCCCGTCAGCGCCGCGCACGCCGCCACCGCCATCGCACGAAAACACTCCATCGCCAATCCCTTCATTTCGTCACTCCTCCACCGAACTGTTGGCGCCCGGGACTTCCTCGCCCGGACAGCATGCGGGAAGTCTAATGGATTCCGTCCGCGAAGGCAAGTCCAAACCGAATGCCCCACAAGTTTTCCGGCAGCGTCCCCACAAGGTGCCTATCTGTGGGACTGAAAGGTGGCAACCAATCGAGGCGGATGGTGCCTATCGAGTGGACTGACAGGTGGCAACCAATCGCCCCCAAAGGTGGCTACCTCCGCGGTATGGGGCAATGCCCAGACGGTGCTGGACAAGGCCTTTGGGAAGATGGAATGGTGCGCCTTTGCCGCGTCGCATCTAGACCTCCGCAATGCCGAGAGGCTGGCGTCCGAGGAACAGACGGATTGCCAGATCGTCTCGCCGGAAATGGCCAGCCGTCGAGCGTTCCGGCGGCAATTCGTCGAATCGGGAATCGCGCATTCGAGCCCCGCTTGGTACGCCCCCGCGGTGCTAGAAGGCGTGAACCGATGACGGGAAAAGGTGCGCCCCGCCGCGTTGGATTGTGAGCGTCTGTCGCCCTTGGCGCCTGGCCTCCGAGGAACGTCTCGTAAGCAACTCGTTGAATCGGAAGGTTCGAACCCGAGCCCCGCTTAGTGCGCTCCGGCGCGCCTCAAAGGTGCGTGCCACAGAAGGAACGAGATGCCTATTTTCAGAGCCGAAAGGTGTTTATCCGAGAAGGGACGGAAAGGTTGGAAACGGACGTCTAGACGCGCGGAAAGTCTGGCAGTCGGAACAAAAAAGAGACCGCCCCTCTCGGGACGGCCTCCAGGACCGATGTCGGTTCGATGCGGGACTATTCGCCCCAGACAATCGTCGTGACAGTCGTGTAGACGTTGAAGATATTGGTGGTCTTGAAGTCCACATGGTGAATCTTCTTGATACCGCCATTGTCCATCGCCGCCTTGATCGACGAGTCGCCAGTCGTGAAGAGCACAATGCCCTTGGAAGTCGCCTGACCGCATTTCAACGGCTTGACGCTGTTGTCGATGTCGAACGCCCCCGGCCCACTGTGGTCAGAGATAATGCCTCCGCCAATCACCGTGCCGCTCGTGGGAAAACCCGTCATGCAGCATCCCGAGAGAAACAACGCCGCCATCGCCGACAGCGCAAGAATAGACTTCTTCATGCTTTCCTACCTTTCAGTTGCGCACGGCAGACCTTCCGCCGCGCTAAAAAAGCCGGCCGCCACCAGGCCACCGGCTCAAATCAAGACAATTAAAGTTTCACCTCCCACCCCTTGCGGCAAGCCACCCGCTTCAGCCACGCCGGATCGCCCGTGCCGTTGGCGAATTCAAACCGCTCAGGATCCCACTCGAAACCCGTGTCGTAGACATAACTCAGGTTGCACAGTTGGCAGAGAACCGCCCCCCTCGCGCCAACCTCCGCCGGCGAAATCGTCGCTTCTCTCGACCCCAGACAGTCACAGAAATTCTGCACCTGGTTCTTCGAGAAATAGAGCCGCACCTTGGCTTTCGACAGCCCAAACTTCTCTTCCAATTTCGCCAGCGCGCTCGAAAGATTGTTGTCCTTTTTCACCAACGCGTCCGTCCCGTAGTCTTTGCCGATCGAGCACGCCACGCGCTTGTCAATCATGAACGAGCCGTCTTGCAAAGCCTTCCGGACCTCGGCAGTCGGCTTGACCAGTCCTGTCCCCTGCCAGACCGCAATCTTGCCACGATTGACCGCCACGATGCCGTTGGTGCCGTAGAAGACCGTGCCCCAGACGCCGAACGGGCCGTGGTAAAGTTCCACATCGCCGTATGGCTTGCGGAAGAGCATTTTCATGCCAAACTGCCGCCGTCCGCCGTGGAAGGGATTGGCCGAGTAGGGTTCTTCGGAACGGATGATTTTGTAGGGACCGGAGTGGTCGAGGTCAAGCCCCCATTGGGCGATGTCGAGGTGGTGGGCGCCCCAGTCTCCATTGTATCCGGTGCCAATGTCGTCGTCAAAGCGCCAGAACATGGGATAGAAGTTGTGGACTCCGCGGGGTGCGAACTGGTCGGTGTAGGGGCGCCATTTGGCGGGGCCGAGCCACATGTCCCAGTCGACGTCGGGGTTGGGTTTGCCTTCCTTCGCGGCGTTCCTGGGATCGTCCCAGAAGCGCATGGGATGGGAGGGGCCTCCAAGCTTTTGGCCGCCGATGCCGTAGTTCGCGTCGACGTAGAGGACATTGCCAATCAGGCCGTTGCGGACTATGGTGCAGGCGGTGCGGAACTCTGCCCAGGAGCGCTGCATCGAGCCGGTCTGAAAGACGCGGGCGTAGCATTTCTGTGCTTCGAGGACTAGTTTAGCTTCTTCCGGGGAGAAGGTCAAGGGTTTTTCGCAGTAGACGTCCTTGCCGTGCTTCATGGCTTCGACGGACATGTAGGCGTGCCAGTGGTCCGGGGTGGCGATGCAGACGGCGTCGATGGTGGGATCGGCGAGGATGTCGCGGAAGTCGGCGACGGCTTTGCAGGGGGTGTTTTTCTGGGCGTTGTTGACTTGTTTGGCGGTGGCTTCGCGGCGGGTTTTGTCGCAGTCGCAGACGGCGACGATTTCGCAGTTGGGAGCGTAGGATTTATTGAGGAATTGGGGGATGAGTGCGGTGCGCATCTGGATGCCGCAGCCAATCATGGCAAGGCGGAATTTCTCGCCTTGCTTGAGTTTTCTCGGGGGAATGACGGTGGTGGCGGAGTTTTTCCGGGCGGCGGTTGTGGCGCAGCCGGTGAGGCTGATGGCGGCGGCGGAGCCGAGGAGGAAGGTTCTGCGGTTGAAGTCCATTGGTTTAGTCCAGTCCGAGGTTTTTGAGGAATTGATGGGAGGCGGTGACGGCCTTGAGGCTGTCGAAGTTGCGTTCACATTCGATGACCCACCATTTGACGCCGTCGGCGTCGGCGGCTTGCTTGACGCGGTTCCAGTCGACGCCTTTGGAGCCTGTCCCGGGCTGCCCGAGGATGCCTTCGAAGTCTTTGGCGCCCATGCCGTTTTCCTTGGCGTGGAGGGTGATGGAGCGGTGGGGGTATTTGCGGAATTGTTCGCAGGGGTCTTCGCCGGCGTTGGTGGTCCAGCCGACGTCCTGTTCCATAATGACATTCCTGGGGGTGTTGCTGAAGAAGTAGTCCCAGTAGGTTTGGCCTTCTGGGGATTTGAGCTGGAACTCCCAGGCGTGGTTGTGCAGGCCGATGTGGCAGCCGAAGGTGGCGGCGGTCTCGGCGGCTTTGGCGTAGTAATCGACGAGCATTTTGAGGAAGTCGGGGACTTTGTCGGACCAGGCTGCTTTACCCCAGGTGACGCCCGGGGGGAAGTTGCCTCCGCCGGGGCAAATGATGAGGGTGTTGCCGTAGGCGCGGTTGAATTCGCAGGTGGCCTTGATCTTCTCGGGGCTGAAGGCGTCGCGCGGAACATGGGTGCCGCAGGCGGTCAGACCGGTGTTGGCGAGCATCTGGCGCAACTGCTCGGGCGTATGACCATGGTAGCCGGCGAATTCGACCCCTTTGAAGCCGATGTCGGCGAGCTGCTGAAGGGTGCGTTCGAGTCCGGCTCCGGGCTTGCCGTCTTTCCCGGCGATGTATTGGCCGATGGAGTAGAGCTGGACGGCGATTTTGGCCCTGTCGGGGGCGAAGGGGCAGGTACAGCCGCCGAGCCCGGTTCCGCCGGCGGCGAGGAGCAGACCCTTGAGGAAGCTGCTTCGGGTGAAGTTCATCTTGGTGGTTCCCTTGTC
>JBJFGP010000066.1:0-4645 GCA_051892815.1 Kiritimatiellia bacterium
GGAACGAAATACTGGATCAATACCTGGGCGAAAGAACTGCCCCTTGAGAAGAAGGATTGGTTCGTCTTCCAGGAGTGGACCGCCAAGTTGACCTTCCTCTCGAAGGATGGCTTGCGCAAAGTCACCCTCACCTTCCCCAAGAAGATGCACTTCCACATTCAGGACGAGCGCCCCGGCAACAACCCCAACTTCTCCGTTCGCATTGGTGCTCCCTGGGGGCGCGGATTCAAGAAGGGCGAGGCCTTCGACATCACCGTGACCATCGAGGAGGAACGCGACTCCGTGCGCGTCGCCGTCCAACGGCCGCTGAAAATCGAAGCCAACAAAGAGTGGATGGCCTTCGTGCCGAAACTCGACATTGAGCCGGGCTCTGCGCTCGACTTCACGCAAATGCCCTGGCACCACGAACCGGCAGGAAAATACGGCTATGTCGTGTCGAAGGGAGACCAGTACGAGTTCGAGACTAACCCCGGCCGCCCCGTGCGCTTCTACGGCGCGAATCTCTGCTACAGCGCCAACTATGTAGACAAGGAGGCCGCCGAAAAGACCGCGCGCCGCCTCGCAATGACTGGCTACAACGCCGTGCGCATCCACCACCACGACCAGCACGGTTGGGGCTACTTCGGCATGGTCAAGGGGATGAAAGACGGCACCTCCCTCAATGCCTCCGAACTCGCCAAATTCGACCTGCTCATCGCAGCCCTCGTCAAGAACGGCCTCTACATCACCACGGACCTCTTCGTCTCCCGTGAGACCGTGCCTTGGCGCGAGATTGGTGTCGACCGGAAAGGCGTCATCCAAATGGACGAATTCAAAATTTGGTGCGTCGTCCACGAAGGCGCTTGGGAGAACCTCAAGAAGTTTACCCGCGCACTCTACACCCATGTCAATCCCCATACCGGACGCTGCCTCGCGAAAGAGCCAGCCCTCGCCTTCATATCAATCATCAACGAGGGCAACTTCAACAACTACTCCGGACGCGTACGCAACTGCCCCGCCTGGCAGCAGGGCTGGAAGAAATGGCTGGCCGAGAAGCGCAAGAGCGATCCTGCGTACGCCTCCATCAAGGATGAAATCCCCCCCCGCTTCGATGCCGATACGCCCGACGCCATCGCCTTCCGCATCTATATGAAGGAGGTCGATGACGCCTTTGTCCGCAAGGCCAAGCGCTTTCTGAGGGAGGAACTCGGGTGCAAAGCCCTCGTGACCAATTCCAACGGCTGGAGCCAAAGTTTCGCCGAGCACCAGGAGACCCGCGAGTTGGTCTACGATTATGTCGATGAACACTTCTATGTCGACCATCCCTCGAACATCGGCGGCTATCCCTCGAACATCGGCAACAACAACCTGTTCCGCGAACGCGACCGCGGCGTGACCGAACGCATCTTCTCCCGTGTCATGGACAAGCCCTTCGCCATTACCGAGTTCAACTACACCGCGCCAGGCAGAAACCGTTGCGCAGGCGGCTTGCTGCTGGGGACATTGGCGGCATTCCAGAATTGGAATGGTATGTGGCGCTTCGCCTGGACCCATGAAGGCTCCGCAATGGGCGTCGACGAATCCCCCGTGATGAAGAACTTCAATGTGGTCACCGACCCGATAAACCAGATGGCGGAGCGTGCGCTCTCGGCACTCTTCCTCCGCGGTGATATGCCAAAGGCCTCTCGCACGCTAGAGATCCTGATGCCTCAAGCCACACTCGACAACCTCAAGCCGCGCCCCGTTTATCCCCCCAACTGGGCAAACCTCGGCTGGCAAGCGAAGATTGGCTCCGCCCTCCGTCATAACCCCAAAGCCGACTTCTCGGTTCGCTTCGAAGAGGCCTATGCCAAAGGGTCAATGCCCCCCGCCAATATGAAGTCCCTTCCGCTTGGGGATGGCCGCGTGTCCATCAATTCCGAGAATGGAAGTTTTGCGGTCGCAACCCCGCGCACCTGCGGAATCTTTAGCGAGGGACAGACGCCGCTCAAGGCTGATGCCCTTCTGGCAATGACCGCGACACGCGCAGCCTTGTGGGCGACCTCGCTCGACGGACAGCCATTGCGCGCCTCCTCTCGTATCCTGCTGATGCACCTGACTGATGTCCAGAACAGCGGCACAATCTATCAAGATCCCGCGACGCAGAAAATGATTCTCTCCGGTGGCAAACTGCCCCATCTTGTCCTCCGTGGCGAGGCAAAAGTGCGTCTCGCGGTCTACAATGCCAAAGCCTTCGAGGTATGGGCGCTGGACTTCACTGGTCGCCGCTTGGGCAAACTCCCCGTCAAGATTTCCCCCAATGGCGAGCTTGACCTGAATCTCAAGACCGAACAAGCTAGCGGTCAGGTCACATTCGCCTACGAGTTGGTCAGAAAGTAGCCGATGTCCGCGCGGTTTACCCCCTTTTCACTCCCCTCCGCACATACCCCCGAAGGCGCCGCACGGCGAGCGCACTTCATCGGTGTTTGCGGTGTGGGAATGGCTGGGGTAGCCGCGCTGCTCGCCCGCATGGGTTGGATTGTGTCAGGGGAGGATGCACGCCCAAACGAACTGGTTCCTTGGCTCCAGGCCCATGGCATCCAACTGCTTGATGCCCCGCCTTCCTGCGTTGACCTTTGCGTCCGCACAACAGCCGTCGGTCTCCATCACCCACATGTGCTTGAATTGCGCTCGCGTGGTGTGCCAGTTGTGCAACGCGGAGAAGTTCTGGCTGCCCTTGTTGGAAACTCTCGCGCACTGGCAATCTGTGGAACCCACGGGAAGACGACAACCAGTTGTTTCGCGACCAGGCTTCTACAGGAAGTCGGACAAACGGTCTGCTGGTGCATCGGTGGGCAGACGAAATCCCTTGGCGGCGTTGCAGGAGGGGGATCCGGAGGGCAACTTGTCGTCGAGGCAGATGAATCCGACGGGACGCTCTCGCTCTACCATCCAGAGGTGCTGGTCGCCACCAATCTAGACCTCGACCATCTAGAACACTTTGCGGATGAAAGCGACCTCTGCGACTGTTTCGCGACAGCTGCCAGGCAAACGCGTAGCGCTGTCGCCTACTGCTCAGATGCTCCGCGCTTATGCCGAACATTCCAAACTCTGAATCTGCCCAAAAGCCTGACATTTGGCTTCGGGAAGGCCGATTTGCAAGCCGAAGATCTTCGATGCGGAGTTGAGCAGTCGTGTTTCAAACTCCGCTTCCGAGGGGAACTTCTCGGTGAGGCGCATATCGGTGTGCCGGGGCGACACAATGTCCTCAATGCGCTGGGGGCATTGGCAGGCGTGCACCTGTTGACTGGAATCGCTTTCGCCGACCTGTTGCCACATCTGTCGAAGGCGACTTCCGAACTGCCTCAACGCCGCTACGAAGTCGCGCTCGCCCGCGATGGTCTCCAAGTGGTCGCGGACTATGCACACCACCCTGCGGAAATTGCCGCAGCCCTGGCAATGGCTCGTCTGAAGCATTCGGGGCGGTTGCGCGTTCTCTTCCAACCGCATCGGCACACGCGTACGCTTGCTCTTCGTCAAGAGTTTCCTCCGGCATTCAAACTTGCCGACGAGGTCATTCTGCTGCCCGTCTACGCCGCCAGCGAGCGTCCCATTCCCGGCGGCGAGAGCCACGACCTCTATGCCGAATTCCGTCGCCAAACATCCCAACGGATTCTCTTGGCAACAACCCTTGCCGAAGCAACCTCCTATTTCCGTCGAACCCTTGCGGCAGGGGACTTGTTGCTTATCGTCGGGGCGGGCGATGTCATCCAAGTCGCCGAAAAGTTGCGAACCCTGAATCTGCCGCAGGCGAGTAGAGGGGCGCCGCTGGCGCCTTGGTCTGGCTATGGAACCGGGGGCGAGGCGGAGCAACTGCTTGTCGGAGGAGCACCCGTTTCGGGCGCACGCCTGGTTGGATGCGGAAGCAACACCTGGTTCAGCGACCTTGGATACGACGGCACGGTTCAAATCCTTCGCTCCACGACCATTCCCGAAGGCAACCCGCCCGCAACCGATTACCCCGGCGAGTTGATTGGCTCGGCACTGCTCGAACATTTTGCCGCCAACGGCTGGAGCGGGCTCGAGTTTATGGCCGGCATCCCCGGGACGCTCGGCGGCTGGCTCAAATCCAACGCAGGCGCGCACGGGCACGCTATTGCGGAAGCCGTCGCCCGGGTGGACATCGACGGTGCACCATTCTGTCCGCGATTTGCCTACCGGAGTTCCAACATTCACGGCCGCGTCACAGCCGTCCGATTTACTCTGCGCCGCGATGAACCGTTGGCTATTCGCGCCCGCCAAGACGACTACCGCGCACGGCGAATCGACCTGCACGGATTGCGCACCTGCGGCTCGCTTTTCAAGAATCCTCCGGGCGATTCGGCTGGACGGCTTATTGAGCAATGCGGGCTCAAGGGATTTCGCATCGGGGGGGCGCAGATTGCCCCCTTCCACGCCAACATTCTCGCTGCTGGTCCTGGTTGCACTTCCAGCGATTTGCTCGCCGTCATGCTGACTGTCCGGACCAAGGTTCTTCAACAGACGAGGATTCGACTGGTCCCAGAGGTCTCCGGGTTCCCGTCCGCCTAGCCGCAAGGACGCCGGGGCGCGGGCACCAACCATATCGGTCTAATCGGACGCCTCCCCTAATGGATTTGCCTGGCAGCCCAACGGGTGAAGCGCGGGC
>JBJFGP010000067.1:0-4643 GCA_051892815.1 Kiritimatiellia bacterium
GGGCCCTGACCCAATGGCTCGCCCGCAAACCAACCCGTGCCCTCCCCCAAGGCACAGGCTCCTCCGGCAGCGCCCTTGAGCAACTCCTCTTCACCCTTCCCGTCTCCCTCGGAGGCCTCTTCATCACCGGCTCCGCCCTCATCGTCAGTTCATTCATCGCCCGCACCCCCGACATGAAAGTCATGCTCGCCGTGCACACCGTCGCCGTCGGCATACTCAGCCCGGTCTGCATGGCCGCAATCCGCTTCCAGGCCGTGACCATAGCCTTTCCCCCACGCGACGAAAAGGACTTCCGCCTAATGCGCTGCGCCCTCCTGATTGGGGGCGTTCTCTCCCTCATTCCCCTCGCCTTCGCGACAGTCACGCCCCTCTCCCATTGGTACTTCCTGACCATTCAGAACCTGCCTCCAGCCGCCGTGCCAATGGCCAAATGGGCCGTCCTGCTAGTCTGTCTTCTCCCCCCGGTACAGGCACTTCGAGGCCACGCCGAAGGCTTGGCCGCCCTCCAGAAGCGCCCAGCCGTCATCCTCTGCGGGCAAAGCGTCTACCTCGCCGCATTGGCAACCGCCTGCCACATTGAATTGAACCTCGGAGTCCGCGGATGCGTACTGGGCGTCATCGCCATCTTCTTCGGACAGCTGATGGCCTTTGCCGCCATCCGCCTCTCCCTCTGGACAACCGCTCAAGAGCAGCGCCAAGCCCCTCATGAACCGAATCATCTACACTGCTGACGAATGCCTTGATAGCGGCATCCGCCTGACCGGGCAACGCGCCGAGCACATTCGTACCATCCTCCACGCCACACCAGGCAAACCTCTGAAAGTCGGCCTCCTCAATGGCCCCGTCGGCATCGCAACCGTCCGCACCATCGAGGCCAATGGCACCGTTTGGCTTGAAAAGCCAAACGATTCCGCCCCGTCGCTACGCCCCTGGTTCGACCTAATCTTGGCGCTTCCGCGACCAAGGGCAGTCAAGCGCCTGTTGCCGCAGCTGGCCACGATTGGAGTACGCAAACTCCACCTTGTCAGGGCGGCGAAAGTACCCAAAAGCTACTTCGACTCGCCATGCCTCAACCCCGATTCCATAAAGGCCCTTTTCATCGAAGGTTTGATGCAGGCCGGCACGACCATTCTTCCCGAATGCACCATTTCATTGGAACCTTTCAGCCCGGAAGATTACCCGTTGGACGGGCTCGGTCTGCTTTGCCACCCAGGGTGCCCCAAGCCGCTTACGCCTGCCCAGGAAGGACATCTACCCCTCCTGGCGATTGGCCCGGACGGTGGCTGGACCAATGAAGAAATCGACCGTTTCCATACCGCCGGATTCATCGACTTCTCGCTAGGGAGCCGCCCCCTGAGAACCGATACCGCTTGCATCGCCCTTACCGCCGTCCTACAGGATCGCCTGCTTCAAGGAGCCCCCCGTGAAAATCATCTGTGACCGCAATCTCCCCTACGCAAAAGAGGCCTTTTCAACCCTTGGCGACGTCTCCATTATCGACGGTCGATTGATACAGCCCAAGGATTTGACCGACACCGAATTATTGATTATCCGCTCCACCTGTAAAGTCAATCGCACACTGCTGGAGCAATCCGCCGTACGCTTCATCGGGTGCGGCATCATCGGTACCGATCATCTCGATATACCCTACCTCAAGGAGCGCGGAACGCCCTGGGTTTCCGCCCCGGGATGCAATGCCGAGAGTGTGGCGACTTATGTCACGGCGGCGCTATTGCTTCTGGGGCGGCCATTGGAAGGTTTGACGCTGGGGGTTGTCGGGGTCGGGAATGTCGGACGCCGTGTCGCGAGGAAAGGTCATGCATTGGGATTGCGGGTATTGGAGAACGATCCGCCGAGGCAAAGCAACCCGTCCGACGAGGACGCCCAAGGTTTTGTCGACTACGACACCATCCTTGCTGAATCCGACATCATTACCTACCATGTGCCGATGGTCATGGATGGCGCATGGCCCACTTGGCACCTGCTCGACGGGGCGGCGATTGCCCGCATGAAGCCTGGAGTGGTGCTGTTCAACGCGGCCCGCGGAGCCGTTGCAGATACGGATGCGCTTATCAATGCCCGGCGCTGCGGGAAGGTGTCGGCTCTGGTGGTGGATTGTTGGGAGGGGGAGCCTTTGGTGCGTACGGACTTGCTGCCTCATACCTTGCTTGCCACGCCGCACATTGCCGGGCATTCGTTCGAGGGGAAGGTCAACGGGACCCGCCAAGTCTACCAGGCCGCCTGCCAATTCCTAGGCGTCAAGCCGACTTACGATTTCCATCTTCCGCCGCCGCCGGTGCCTGAGATTGCGCTTGACGCCAAGGGGCGAACGGATGAAGCGGTGCTGAAGGATTTGGTCCATGCGGTCTATCCGATTCTCTCGGATGATGCCCGTTTCCGTGCCGGATGCGTAGGCGACGCGGCGTCCAGAAGGCGGGCATTCGACTTTATGAGGGGGCATTACCCCGAGTCTCGTCGGCAGTTTGAAACGACTCGTGTGACGCTTTCGAACGCGTCGGACTCATTGCGCCGGAAGGTTGCCGGTCTTGGCTTCGAGTTGGTCTGATTTATGATTGAAAACTCTTTTGTTCCCAGTCGTCTTCCGGAGATTTTGGCGCCTGCGGGGGAGTTGATTTCGCTCCAGGCGGCGCTTGATGCAGGTTGCGATGCGGTCTATCTGGGGATTGACTGTTTCAGTATGCGCCAGATGGCGGCAAAGGGGTTTTCGCTTGAGAATCTGCCGGAGGCTGGAGCTCGTTGCCACGAAGCAGGGCGGAAGCTCTATCTGACGCTCAACACTATCGTCTTCGAGGATGAAACGGCGCATTTGCGGGAGGTGGTCGAGCGGGTAAAACCGCATATCGATGCGGCCATTGTCTCGGACTGGGCGGCTATCTCAATCTGCCGCGCGGCAGGGGTTCCGTTCCACTGTTCTACGCAGATGTCCTGCGCCAATTCGCTCTCGGCCCGGTTCCTCAAATCTATGGGGGCGGAGCGGGTGGTGCTGGCCAGGGAGTGCACGCTTGGGGAGATACGGCGCATCGCGGCGCAAGCGCAGATTGAGACGGAAATCTTCGTACACGGGGCGACCTGCGTAGCCGAGTCGGGGCGCTGTTTCCTGTCGCACGAGGCGTACGGGCATTCGTGCAACCGGGGGACTTGCCTGCAACCCTGCCGCCGCGAATACCACATCAGCGAGGTTCGGAAAGGTCGCGATGCGGAGGCGGAGTTCGTGGTCGGGTCGGGCTATGTTCTCTCGGCACGAGACCTTTGCAGTCTGCCGTTTCTGGATCAGGTCTGGCAAGCCGGCGCGACCTCTTGGAAGATAGAGGGACGGGCGCGAAACGCCGACTATGTCCACACGGTGGTCTCGGTCTACCGCAGGGGGCGTGACGCGTTGGCGCAGGGGGCCTGGACGGCGCAACTTGGGCTCGAACTGAAAGGTCTCTGCGAGAAGGTCTATCACCGCCCGTTCGGGCAATCGCTCTTCAACGGGCGCCCGGGAGTCGAGCAGTTCACCGAGGACGACCGGAATATGGCCAAGACCCTCAAACTCAACCTCGGCGTCGTCCGGAACTACTACGCCAAGCCCTCCATCGCCGAGATTCTCGTCCAGGATCACCTGCTTCGCCCCGGCGCTCGCCTCTCCATACAAGGGCCGACAACCGGTCTGGTCGAGTTCGACGCGGAGGAACTTCGCCAGGACGAACGATGCCTGGAAGAGGTGCCCCCAGGGCAATGGTGCACCCTGCGCGTGCCCCGCAAAGTCCGGCTCAACGACCGCGTCTTCCTGGTCGTACGGAATCCTAACACCTTCGAGGGCGATTCCTTGCAACCTCCGCCCGATCTTCCTGCGTAGGATGCTCCCTCAGAGCTTCCTACCTCCATTCCCCTAAGATACGCACCTCCGACGCGCCGTTCCTGCTGCCCGTCGAGCCCCTCGTCAAGCCTCGCCCCGCTGAAACGATTCTTCTTTATTTGCGGGGGCGTTCGTGTTATAATTGCGCCTTCATGAGCAACGCCCCCACACAGTTCGATTTCTGGTACGCCGTCAATAACACGGCTATCGTAATCCCTCCGCGCCGCCATCTTGAGACATTCGGCAACACATTGATCAACTATGTGCTGGTCTCCGAATTGATGGACTGCGTCGGCAAGGTACGCATCCGTACCGGGCGCTTCAACGCCTACCCGCCGCGTATCATGCTCCCCGAAGAGTACGCCACCATCGTCGCCGAAGGTTTCGGGGACGAGGCGCGCAAATACCTTGACTGGCTTCGCGAGCACGAAGACCAAGTCCGCCTCCTCCAATACGGCTACACCCTCAAACAGCAAACACTCTCCGAGACCATCGTCACCGACAGCATCGAGAATGTCCTGGACCGCATCGCCCACGACGAACACCTCCAGAACGACCCCTTCAGCGCACTCGTCAAAGGCGTCGACACCCCTTGGGATGTCTGCATCGTCAAACTCTTCCGCCATGTCGTCTGCAGTTCCGTCCGCGACAACCTGCGCGAACTCGACAGCCACCGCCTCTTCGAACTGCGCGACGGTCTCCCCGCCGCCGTCCGGGACGAAATCGACCAGGCATTCGCAGCCGCCGAAAAAGACCCCAAACTCGTCAAACCGCTCGGTAAAAT
>JBJFGP010000068.1:0-4625 GCA_051892815.1 Kiritimatiellia bacterium
GGCAAGGTCTCCCGCATAGTCCACATCGACGGAGGAATCCGCCGCGCCCCCGATGCCTGCGAACAAGCCATCCTCAAAGCAGCCAAAGGAGGCGTCAACGGCGTTTGCATCGCCTCCGTCGTTCCCAAGGTCAACTCCCGCTGGAAAGCACTCTGCCGCCGAGTCCTCGGGTGCACCCCCCTCTTCGTCACCGCCGACCTTCCCTTCCCTATCGACATCGACTACCCCAAGCGTGGAACCATCGGAGCCGACCGCCTAGCCGATGCCGTCGGCGCCATCCGCCGCTACGGAGCGCCCGTCCTGATTGCCGACTTCGGCACGGCCCTGACCTTTGACGTCGTCACCTCGAAATACTCCTACATCGGAGGCGTCATCACCCCGGGAATCCCCCTCATGACCGACTACCTCCACGAAAAAACCGCGCAACTCCCCAAAGTCAGCCTGGACCAACCTTGCGGAGGCGTCGGAAGGTCCACCGAAGAGGCCATCCGCATCGGCGCCCGCATCGGCTACCGGGGACTCATCCGGGAGATTGTCGCCCACCTCGCGCACGAAACCAAGGAGGACTTCCACCTCGTCGCAACCGGCGGCTATGCGAAATGGGTGCTCGACAAAAGCGGCCTTCCCTTCACTATCGACCCCGATCTGACCCTCTACGGAATCGGGGTAATCTTTGCCTTCCCGACTGAAATCGAGGGCTTTTCCTGGAAATTGGTCGAAAAGAAATTGGGGAAGAAATCTTTGCCTGCCGGACCACCCGCTGAAACCCGCGGCAGCAACCTATCCTAAAGAAAGACCGACCCGAAAATGCTCTACTGGCTCTCTGCCTGGCTTGCGCCCCACTGGGGCCCATTCCGCCTACTCGGCTCCCACCTGCTCCTGCTGGCGCTGGGGACTTCGCTTGCCGCAGCCCTGACGCTCTGGAGGCTTCCCCACGACTGGAAAGTTTTGCCCCGAGACCGCGGCAAGGCGCTCACCCCAGACGGCAAACAGTCCGAAGGAAAGCCGACGGGCGCGGGTATCCTGGTAGCGCGTTGGCTGCTTCCGGGAATCCTCCTCTTTGCCCCGCTCGACCTCTGGGGATTGGGCGTCGTGGGGTGCCTCTATTTGAGTATGTGGTTCGGCTACCTGGACGACCGCAGCGAACTTCCTTGGGGGCAGCTGAAGAAAGGCCTGCTCGACCTCCTGGTCGCCGGAGCCACGGCATTCCTGGTCTGCAAAGGTCAGCCCGCGACGCTGTGGCTCCCCTTCTACAAGGGCGTTCTGACCGTTCCCGTCTGGCTCTACCTGCCTTTCGCGACGCTCCTGCTCTTCATCACGACCAACACGACGAACTGCTCCGACGGCATCGACGGGCTGGCGGGAAGCCTCTCGCTGATTTCCCTCTTCTCGCTGGCGATCTTCCTTTATGTGGCGGTCGGACATCAAGACCTGGCGCGCTACCTCTTGATACCGCCGGTCGCGGACGGTGCCCGCTGGGCGATTCTGCTCTCGGTAGTCGGTGGCGGCTTTGCGGGGTACCTGTGGTACAACGCCTACCCGAGCCAAGTGCTGATGGGTGACGCCGGGTCGCGCTTTCTGGGTCTTTTGATTGGGGTGGCGGTCTTGGTATCGGGGAATCCCTTTATGGCGCTGGTGACGGCTCCGGTGCTGCTGGTCAACGGCGGCGGCGGGCTGGCGAAACTGGTTCTGCTTCGTCTGCTCCGGCGGCTGGGATTCGATGTGCGCCCAGAGGGGAAGCTGACGGAAGGAGAGACCGACCGGCGGGCGTATGTGGTCAAGGCGCTCCATGGCGTGCGCTGGCCCCTGCACGACCATTGCCGGAAGGTCTTCCATTGGTCTCCGGCGCAGGTGCTGGTTCGCTTCGTGCTGATTCAACTCTTTCTGGTGCCGCTGCTGTTCGTGCTGCTGGTGAAGGTGCGGTGATATGCGCTGGCTGGCTCTTTTCCTGACTTGCGCCACGCTCGCGTGGGGGAAACCTCCCGCCTCCGACGCCGCGCGCCCGGGGGGCCGGCTGATTTACTCCGCCCCGCCCGCCCCGAAGAGCCTGAACTACTACCTCGATTGCAATGTCTTCTCCCGGCAGGTCTTCGGGCTGATGTACGACTCCTTGCTCTCCGACGACCCCATCACTGCCGAACCTGCGCGAGGCCTAGCGGAATCCTGGGAGGTCTCGGAGGACAAGCGCGACTTCACCTTCCAACTCGACCCGGCGGCGAAGTGGAGCGACGGACGCCCCCTCACGGCAGACGATGTTGCCTTCACTTTCCACGCGCTCATCGCCCCCGGCAGTATGACTGGGCCGTTCAAAGTGGAACTTTCCGTCTTCGAGCCGCCCGAGATTCTTTCGCCCCGAACCATTCGCTTCCGCGCCAAGACCGTCCACTGGAGAAACCTCCTGGCGGTCGGCAATCTGCCCATTCTGCCGAAGCACATCTTCGGGGGGAAGGACTTCAACAAAATCAACTTCACCTTTCCCGTGGTTTCGGGGCCCTACCGCCTAGCCAAACTGGACGAAGGGGCAAGCATCCTGATGCAGCGAAGAGGCGACTGGTGGGCGCAAGGGCGGCCTGAAAACCGGGGCGTCTACAACTTCGACCAAATCCTCTTCCGCCATTTCTCCGACCCAATCAACGCCTTCGAGTCCTTCAAGAAGGGGGAGACCGACATCTACCCGGTAACCATATCCCGCATCTGGAATGTCGAGGCGCAAGGGGTGGAGTTCGACGCCAACCGCATCCGCCGCCTGCGGGTACGAAACCAAAATCCAATCGGCTTCCAGGGCTTCGCGATGAACCTGCGCAAGGCTCCGTTCGACGAGCTTCCGGTGCGGCAGGCGTTTGCCCACCTGCTCGACCGCGCCCTGCTCAACAAGACCCTGATGCACGGTGCCTATTTCCTCCAAAAGTCCTACTTCGAAGACCTCTACGATGCCGCCCATCCCTGCCGCAACCCGACCTTCGACTACAACCCCGAAAAGGCTTCCGCGCTCCTCGACGGAGCGGGCTATATGCGGGGAAAGGATGGCTACCGCTACCGCAACGGGCGCCGCCTGTGCTTCGAATTCCTCTCCAGGGACGGTTCGGCGGACAACATTCTGGCGTTCTACTCGGCGGCTTTGCGCAAGGCGGGAATCGAGATGAAAATCGTCCGCAAAGACTTTGCCGCCTGGATGCGGGACATGGACGCCTTCAACTTCCAGATGACTTGGGCGGCGTGGTCCTCGGGGCTCTACAAAGACCCCGAATCGATGTGGTCTTCGGCCCAAGCGGACAACCAGGGGGGGAACAATATCACGGGTTTCCGGGACGCGCAAGTCGACGCACTCATCGAGCGGCAGAAGCGCATCTTTTCGCTGGAGGAGCGCAATGGAATCTGCCGCGAAATCGACCGTCTGGTGACCGCGCAGGTGCCTTATGTCCTGCTCTGGAACACCGATGCGACGCGCCTTTTGTTCTGGAACAAGTTCGGTCTTCCGCGCCAACCGCTCGGGCGATTCGGGGACGAGGCGGCGATTGTCGCCTACTGGTGGTTCGACCCCGATACGGCGGCGGAACTGGCCGATTCGCGCGCCTACAACATTCCGATGCCCGCCGAAGCCGTGGAGTCCCGATATACCGACTCTGCCGCCTCAGGGCAAGCGATAGACGGTCAAGCGGTTCGGCCCTGAAAAGAGTTCTTTCGCCCCCTCCCCGTAGCCCGATCCCAACCAGTTCGGCGGCAAACGCTGGAGCATCGGCTCGGTCCGCAGCGCGGCGGCAATGGCGGCACCGGTAGGCGTGACCAGTTCGGTCGGCTCGTCGGTCTGAACCAGCGGCAAGCCATACTTCGCGACGATTTCGCGCACGGCGGGGACGGGCACTTCCAGTTCGCCATGGGCGCAATGGATACGCCCGGTTCCCTCGCGGAGAATGGAGAAGGCCGCCTCGCGCTCGCCTAGGTCGTCGACCAGCACCCCCGTTGCAACGGCATCGAGAATGGAGTCGTCGGCGCCGACCTCGTGGAAGTGGACTTCCTCGATTCCGCAGTGATGCGCCGCCGCCTCGGCGGCCGCGACCACCTCGAAGATATGCAGGGCGATTGCCCGCGAGCGTTCCGTCAAATCGCCCCGCTCAATAATCGCCCGCACCATCGGGAGGTTGCGATGGGCGTGGTGGTCGCCTGCGTGGTGATGGGGCGTTTCGGTGACAAAGCGGTGGGGCTCGAAACGCCACGAGACGCCCGGCAACTGAAGCGAGCGGAGTGCCGCGTCGAGCCGAGCCTCCGACGCCCCCAAGTCCAAGAGCGCCGCCACCGTCATATCCCCGCTGATTCCCGTCGGGCAATCGAAAAAGAGCATCTGCGCAATCTCCTAATCTTTCGTTGCGCCCAGTATACCCGAAGCGCGCACCAATGTCGAGCCGCTTTTCCGCCCCGCCCGCCATCCCCCCGAAAGGTGGGCACCTTTACCGCTTTCAGGTACCAACCTTTCCCATCCGCAGGTAGACACCTTTCTCCCCCGAAGGTGGCAATCCGCCCCCGCCGGAGGTAGGCACCTCTCCAGGCAACGGAATTAAATCCCCCAGGAAAAATAATTGAAGCCGAGTCCGAAAAATTCTTTGCCGGAGCCAAAGAATTTGCTTGAC
>JBJFGP010000069.1:0-4536 GCA_051892815.1 Kiritimatiellia bacterium
CGTTGATTGCCGGCAAGAGAAGTTTGCCTTCGGCTTCAAGCCGATAGAGCCGATGGACGCCTGTCGTGGTCTCCTCGGAAACGCCCCTGCAGGTAGCGATGGCGCGCTTGAAATAGCCCGGATGCTGGGCAAGCGTGCGCTTGATTTGGGCTTTGAGAATGGTCTCTTCCTCGCTTTCGGACGGCTGGTCGAGGAAGGCTGCACCTTCGGTTTCGGCTTGGTAGCCAAGGTGGAGAAAGAGGGTAGCGTCGCCCCCGTCGTCAACGATGAGATCGGGGCCGCGGCCGTCTTCCCAAACCAGCGCCCGTGCGGTGCAATCCCAGTATTCCTCAAGCGTCTCGCCCTTCCAGGCGAAGACTGCCGCGCCTTTGTCTGCTACTGCGGCAGCGGCGGCGTCGTTGGTCGAGAAGATGTTGCAGGAGGCCCAACGAATGGAGGCGCCGAGTGCCTGCAAGGTCTCGATGAGCACGGCCGTTTCGACGGTCATGTGGAGCGAACCGGTGATACGGGCGCCTTTCAAGGGCAGGTCTGGTCCGTACTTGGCGCGGGTGGCCATCAGTCCGGGCATTTCCTTCTCGGCGATGTCGATGAGTTTGCGGCCGAGGGGGGCGAGATTGATGTCTTTGACTTGGAAAGTGTGCATAGGGCTGGTGGCTTTAGCGGGGGAGAAGTTCCTTGAGCGCGTCGACCTTGTCGGTCTTTTCCCAGGGGAAGATTTTGCGCCCAAAGTGACCGTAGTTGCAGGTTTGGCGGTAGCGCCAGCCGTTACGCTCGAGGAGGCCGAGTGATTGGATAATCATAGCGGGGCGGAAGTCAAAGAGTCCGCTCTTGAGGATGGCTTCGGCGAGTTGTTCGTCGGGCAATTTCCCGGTGCCGCAGGTGGAGATGTTGATGGAGAGGGGCTTGGCGACGCCGATGGCGTAGGCTACCTGGATTTCGCACTTGGAGGCGAGTTTGGCGGCGACGATGTTCTTGGCGACATAGCGGGCGTAATAAGCGGCGCTTCGGTCCACTTTGGATGGGTCTTTGCCGGAGAATGCGCCGCCGCCGTGGGCTCCGACGCCGCCGTAGGTATCGACGATAATCTTGCGCCCGGTGACGCCGGAATCGCCGCAGGGACCGCCGACGACGAACTTGCCCGTGGGGTTGACATAGAACTTGGTGTTTGCTCCGAGCATCTTTTTTGGGAGGGTGTCGTAGGCAACCCCGACGAGGTCTTGGCGGATGCGGTCGAGAGGAACATCAAGTGTCTGATGGGAGATGACGATGCTTTCAATGGAGACGGGCTTGCCGTTCTCGTAGAGGACTCCGATTTGGGCCTTGGCGTCGGGGCGGAGGTAGTCGATATCACCCTTCTTGCGGAGTCTGGAGAGGCGCTCAAGGAGTTTGTGGGACCAGACGAGCGGGGCGGGCATAAACTCGGGGGTTTCATCGGTTGCGTAGCCGAACATCATTCCCTGGTCGCCGGCGCCTTGAAGTTCGGGCTTGCCGCGATTGACGCCCTGGGCGATGTCGGGCGACTGGTTGTGAAGGGCGGAGAGGTAGTTGAAGGTGTCGTAGCTGAAGCCCTCTTCGGGGCGGTTATAGCCAATCTCCTTGATGACCTCGGCGGCAATGGACTTGGTGTCGAGTTTCTCGCAGCCTTTGCCGCTGATTTCGCCGAGATTGACGACCAGGTTCGGTCCGCAGGCGGTTTCGCAGGCGACATGCGCCTTGGGGTCGAGATCAAGGCAGGCGTCGAGCACGGCGTCTGAAATCTGGTCGGCGACTTTGTCGGGATGTCCTTCGCTGACGGACTCGCAGGAGAAGACATGTCGGGTGGGCAGTTTACTCATTTCGGATAGACCTTCGCGGCTCCCTCTGCGGCGAAGGACGCAACACGGACCCGCGCCCCGCCGGACAGGCGGTAGAGGCCATCTTTGCTATGCTGCGTCAACCAACTTCGTCGACTTCTGCTTCAAGAGCCGTCAGTCCATTATACCTTATTATAGACCGATAGCAAGCAAAACCACTCGCGCCCGCGGCTTCAATCGACACTACCCTGACCACGCCAAGGCCCCATCCGTGTGGATACGCACCAATCCCTCCCGCAGGTAAGTAGGATGTCCGGCAGCAGATTGCCACCTCCGGCAGCCAAAGGTATCAACCCCAATGCCCCCAAGGTATCAACCACCTGATGGCCCTCCCGCAAAAATCCTACCCGCGCCGGAACGATTCGAGTGGACAAAGCCCCTCCGTTATGCTATCCTTTCTCAATCTTATCCGCCACGGCTCGAAACGGCTTTCAGGCTGACTGCCGCCAGCGCCGCCGGACATCCACACAAGAGGCCATATTATGCCAAAGATGAAGACCAAAAAGGCCGCCACCAAGCGGTTCAAAATGTCGGCCACGGGCAAAGCGCTCCGCTCTCAGGCAGGCAAATCCCACCTGAACGGCTACAAACCCCGTGGACGCAAGCGCAACCTGCGCGGTACCACCACAGTCTACGAGGGCAACCTCAAAATGGTCGCCCGTATGCTTCAGGGCAACTAAGGAGAAACTACCATGCCGAGAGCCACTAACGCCCCCGCCTCCAGAGAACGCCGCCGTCGCCGCCTGCAGCTCGCCAAGGGCTTCTACGGTGCCCGCAGCAAACAGTTCCGCCTGGCAACCGAAGCCGTCAATCGCGCCCAGCAGCTCGCCACCATCCACCGCAAGCTCAAGAAGCGCGACTACCGCCGTCTCTGGATTGTCCGCATCAGCGCCGCCGTCCGCCCCTTGGGCATCACCTACAGCCGCTTCATCGAAGGGCTCACCAAGGCTGGCGTCGTCGTCAACCGCAAGATGCTCTCCGAGATTGCCATTCACGACGCAGAAGGTTTCAAGACCCTCGTCGAGAAAGCCAAGGCCGCTCTGGCTTAAAGCCGGAAACGCGCATTGTCAAGCGGCTGTTCCCGAAACCACGGGAATGGCCGTTTGTTCTTTTCCGCCACCAGCATACCGGAAGAAAACGCCATGACCCTGCAGGAAGTCGAACAGCTCAAGAACACCACGCTTGCCGAACTCGCCGCCGCTGATAGCCCGTCTGCCGTTGAACAACTTCGGGCGCGAACCCTCGGCCGCAATGGTGTCCTCACTGGCCTCGTGCGCCAAATGAAGGAGGTCCCCGCTGCCGACCGACCGGCCTTCGGCAAACTCCTCCAGGCCTGGCGGACAGAGTTTGAATCCGCCCTCAAAGCCAAGCAGTCTGCCACCGGTTCCGAAGCGAAAAAGCCCCCCTTCGATGCCTCATTGCCGGGGCAATGGTCGCTCGCCGGCGCCATTCATCCCATCTCGCGAGTCATAGAGGAAGTCGCCGCAATCTTCGCCCGCTTGGGCTTTACCGTTGCCGACGGCCCAGACATAGAGACGAGGTTCAACAACTTCACCGCGCTCAACACCCCCGCTCATCACCCTTCGATGGATCCGTCCGATACCTTTTGGCTGGATGATGACAAGTTATTGCGCACTCAGACATCCCCGGTTCAAATCCGCACGATGCTGTCCAACAAGCCGCCGGTGCGAATCATCAATCCCGGGCGTTGCTATCGCCGGGACACCACTGACGCTACCCATTCGGCCAATTTCCACCAGATAGAGGGGCTCTATGTCGATACCCGCCCGGTCTCTCTTGCTGACCTCAAATCGACCCTCGCCTACTTTGCCCGTGAGATGATGGGACCGCAGACAGGTGTCCGTTTCCGTCCCCACTTCTTCCCCTTTACCGAGCCGAGCGTCGAGGTCGACTTCACCTGCCATGTCTGCCACGGTAAAGGTTGCAGAGTCTGCAAACAGAGTGGCTGGATCGAGATTGCAGGTGCCGGCATGGTCGACCCCAATGTGTACGGGTTCGTCGGCTATCCGTCCGATGTTTACGGCTACGCATTCGGTATGGGTGTGGAGCGCATCGCAATGATCAAGTACGGCATTCCCGACATTCGATGGCTCTACGAGAACGACATCCGATTCCTCTCCCAGCTCGCTTAGTTTCCAACGAGATTCCCTTATGAAAATCCCGCTTAGTTGGCTTCAAGACTTTGTCGACCTTTCCGACCTCAGCGTCCAGGAACTCTCCGACAAACTCACCTTTTCCGGCATAGAGGTCGAAGGCATCGAAACCTCGGCGCCTGCCCTGGACGAACACTTTGTCGTCGCGCAGATTCGCGCTTGTCTCCCGCACCCCGATTCCGACCATCTGCATATCTGCACGGTTTTTGATGGTCAGCAGGAGTGGCAAGTCGTCTGTGGCGCACCTAATGCCCGCACGGGCTTGACCACGGCATTCGCCAAGGTCGGTGCCGTGATTCCCGATGGTGGTTTTAAGATCAAGAAGGCCAAGTTGCGCGGTGTAGAGTCCTTCGGCATGCTTTGCTCCAAGCGTGAACTCAAGGTCGATGGCGACCACGAGGGGATTTGGGAACTGGATGCCTCTCTTCAGCCCGGAACCTTGCTCCAGGCCATACTTCCCAAGGGCGAGACCGTATTCGACCTCGAGATTACCTGGAACCGTCCCGACT